>CAMWQE010000160.1 GCA_947176335.1 uncultured Porphyromonadaceae bacterium
CCAACGACCCCCTGATTAACAGTCAGGTGCTCTAACCAACTGAGCTACTGAAGCGTTTTTTGCATCACCCCTCCGGGCTTTTGCGCTGCAAAATTAAGAGGTTTTATCGGAATATGCAACATCCAACAGCAAAAAAGTTATCAAAAACATATATTTTATTCATTTTTTGATTCTTTTAGCCACATAGTTGTCATATTATTAGCTAATTTCGTAGTGTGGTTTCAAGGCGGCATAATTTCGCCCCACTTTTTCAATCTTTACCAAAGGATATATCAATGAGGAAACTTTTTTACAGCGTGGCGGTGCTTCTTTGCGCCGCTCTGTGCGTAGAGGGCGCTACAAGGAGCAAAAAGAACTCTGTGGCGCGTAATATGGATATTTTCACCTCCGTATTCAAGGAGATGCAGACTTTTTATGTTGACAGCATAGACGCTGACAAGGCGGTGACTACCGCTATCAACGCCATGCTTGCAGAGCTTGACCCGTACACGGTGTATATGCCGAAAAGCGAGCAGGAGGATTTCAAGACCATGACTACCGGCGAGTTCGGCGGCATAGGTTCATACATCATGCAGCGCAATGGCAACGTGTATCTTTCCGGACCGCAAAAGGACACTCCGGCAAGAAAGGCTGGACTACGCGCGGGTGACCTCATTGTTGCGATAGACGGCGACACCATGCTCGGCAAGACAAGCACTTTTGTGACAGAGCGTCTGAAAGGCACGCCCGGCACATCGTTGCACCTGCAAATCAAGCGCCCGTACGTTGCCGACTCTATACTTGAGATGGACCTAACCCGCGCAAAAATCAAAATACCTTCAGTGCCTTACTACGGCGTCGAGCATGGCAACATCGGCTATATCGCCCTCACCGGTTTCAGCGAGTCTACCGCAGAGGAGATGAAGAAAGCGGTTACAGAGCTGACAGAGAACAAGGATGTGAAGGCATTGGTGCTTGACCTGCGTGGCAATGTCGGCGGACTGCTTGAAAGCGCAGTGAGTGTTGTGAGCAACTTTGTGCCGAAAGGCACCCAGGTGCTGAGCACCAAAGGTAAGGGGCTGCTGAACGAGAGAGTGTACAAAACCACCAACGCTCCGGTCAACACCACTATGCCGCTGATTGTGCTTATCGACGGTGAAACAGCATCCTCTTCTGAAATCACCGCCGGCGCGCTCCAGGACCTTGACCGCGCGGTAATCGTCGGCAACCGCTCTTACGGCAAAGGTCTCGTGCAGACAACCCGCGACCTTCCTTACGAGGGGCTTCTGAAAGTAACCATGGCTAAGTATTACACTCCCAGCGGACGACTCATCCAGGCTATAGACTACAGCCATCGCAACCCGGACGGAACAGTCAGCCGCATACCGGACAGCCTCACAAACACTTTCACCACAGCACATGGCAGGATTGTGCGTGACGGCGGCGGCATTACTCCGGACGTTGAAGTGAAGTATGAGCCGCTAAGCAGAATCACCTATAATATAATGCGTGATTTCTGGGCATTTGACTTTGCCAATAAATATTATGCGACCCATCCGGAAGCTCCTGATTTCGACACATTCACTGTCACCGATTCATTATATAATGAATTCAAGGCATTTATCGACCCGAAGAAATTCGAGTATGATCGCGTGTGCGAAACCATGCTCAGCCGCCTGCGTGAGGTTGCTAAGACCGAAGGATATGACGGCGACAGCCTGAGCGCCCAATTCGATGTACTCGAAGCGATGCTTCGCCGCCCTCTTGACAAGGACCTCGACTCACAGCGCAGCGCAATCGAACCTATCATAATGCGCGAAATAATGGAAAGGTATTATTTCGACCTCGGAAGAATAAGAATGGGGCTTCGGACAGATGCCGGTCTTGATTCGGCGATTCAGGTCATAGAGACTCCGGGACGATACGAGTCGATACTCAAACCCACAAAATCCGGCAAATGAATTTAGATGAAATTTCCGCGCGCTTCCTTTCGGGGGCGCGCGGCAAAGCATTTGACAAGGCGCTGAAATCGCCTGCACCCATTATTAATTTCTATTCGCTTGCCGGCTCTTCCGCAGCAATGGCGATTAGCAGGATTAAGGAGAAAGCCCCGATAGTCGTCATAGCCGATTCAATGGACGATGCAGGATATATCTTCCATGACATCACCCGCATTGCCGGCGAGGAAAGCGCAGCATTTTTTCCGAGCGCATACAAGCGCGACATCAAATACGGGCAAATAGACCCGCCGTCGCAGATACTTCGCACCGAAGCCCTCAACCGCTGGCACGATGACCCCAAGCTAAAGTTTGTGGTAACTTATCCCGAGGCAATTGCCGAGAAGGTTGCCTCACGGAAAGTAATAGGCGACCATACCATACGCCTGAAGAAAGGCGCGACCACTGATTTGCCAAAAACAGTGCAGTGGCTGCGAGAAAACGGATTTACTGAAGTGGACTATGTTTACGAGCCCGGGCATTTCGCAAACCGCGGCTCTATCCTTGACATATATGGCTACAGCAACGAGCTCCCCTACCGCGTGGATTTCTTCGGTGACGAGATTGATTCAATCCGCCTGTTCAATACAGAGACACAGCTATCGGAACAGAAACTCGAAGAGGTGGCGATTACTTCAAATGTAGCAAACGCCTCTGCAGGTGAATCTATCCTTGATTTCATCGATTCAGATTCGCTACTCGCCGTGCGTGACGCCGATTACACACTAAGCAGAATCAAGGCTATAGCACAGGAAACATTCAGCGACAGCGCATTAATTGCTGACGAGGGAGATAAAAACGCAATGAAAAACATTGTCGACCCGGAAGCATTCACATCCGCTTTCAATAATTTCAGGCGAATAGAATTTACCTCGGCCGCACAACCTCCGACCCCTGCAAAGGTTTCGCTGGATTTCAAATGCTCCCCGCAGGCAATATACCACAAGAATTTTGACCTGATAAGCGAATCTTTCACAAGGTTGCTCAAAGAGGACTACAAGCTATACATATTAAGCGACAGCGAAAAGCAGTTTGAGCGCCTGAAAGCGATTTTCGCAGACAGAGGGGACCAAATTGACTTTACGCCGGTGCACGGCACAATCCACGAAGGCTTCGTGGACCATCTGCAAAAGATTGCCGTGCTCACCGACCACCAGATTTTTGACCGATTCCACAAATACAATCTCAAGAGCGACCGCGCACGCTCCGGCAAGCTCGCCCTGTCGCTAAAAGAGCTGAGCGCGATTGAACCGGGCGATTACATCGTGCATATAGACCATGGAGTAGGTAAATTCGCCGGATTGCTGCGCACGAATGTAAACGGGCGCACCCAGGAGATGATTAAACTCACCTACGCCAACAACGATACTATCTTTGTTTCGATTCATGCCCTACATAAGCTCGCCAAATACCGTGGCAAAGAGGGTGTAGAACCAAAAATCAATAAACTCGGCAGCGGCGCATGGAACAAGGTCAAGGAACGCACTAAAACAAAGCTCAAGGATATTGCACGCGACCTTATCAAACTATATGCAGCCCGCAAGCAGGAGAAAGGATTCGGATTCAGCCCGGATTCCTACATGCAGCAGGAACTTGAAGCCTCTTTCATTTATGAGGATACTCCCGACCAGCTGACCACCACCCAGGCGGTTAAAGCCGACATGGAGAGCGACAAGCCTATGGACAGGCTGATATGCGGCGATGTGGGTTTCGGCAAAACGGAGATAGCTATCCGTGCTGCATTCAAGGCGGCGGCGGACAGCAAGCAGACAGCTGTGCTCGTGCCGACCACCGTGCTCGCCTACCAGCACTTCAACACTTTCAAAAACAGGCTTAAAGATTTCCCCGTAAGGGTCGACTACATTTCCCGCGCACGCACTCCGAAGCAGGTCAAGCAGATTCTCGCAGACCTCGCGGATGGAAAAATCGACATACTAATCGGCACGCATAAGCTCATCGGCTCATCTGTGAAGTTCAAGGACCTCGGACTATTGGTTGTCGACGAAGAGCAGAAATTCGGTGTGGCGGTAAAAGAGAAGCTGAAACAGATGAAGACAAATGTCGACACTCTGACAATGAGCGCGACACCAATTCCACGCACATTGCAATTCTCGCTGATGGGCGCGCGCGACCTTTCGGCAATCACAACTCCGCCTGCAAACCGATATCCGATAGTCACATCAGTAAACGCGCTGAACGACGACATCATATCGGAGGCTATTAACTTCGAGCTATCGCGCAACGGTCAGGTTTTCATTGTCAACCCGAGGATTGAGGGACTGCACGAACTTGAGGCGATGGTCAAACGCCTTGTGCCGGATGCACGCACCATTGTGGGACACGGTCAGATGCCCCCGGAAAAACTGGAAAAGGCAATAATAGATTTCGCCAACCATGATTATGACATCCTTCTTGCGACAACCATAATCGAGAGTGGCATCGATATGCCAAACGTGAATACAATCATAATCAACAACGCACAGAACTTCGGGCTAAGCGAACTGCACCAGTTGAGGGGACGTGTGGGCAGAAGCAGCAGAAAGGCATTCTGCTATCTCCTTGTTCCACCACACATTCCTCTGTCACCTACCGCACGTCGCCGATTGCAGGCAATCGAAAGCTTCAGCGCCCTCGGCAGCGGAATCCAAATAGCGATGAA
>CAMWQE010000161.1 GCA_947176335.1 uncultured Porphyromonadaceae bacterium
GGATGTGTTCTTCAATTCCCTTTATTAATTTTGCACTTGCTTGTTGACTCTACCCCGAGGAGCAGAACGAGGCTATGCGTCAGCAATTGAACATCATTAATTTAATTCATATAATTTATGGCTATTCAGTTTACCGATGCCACTGTTAAGGACATCATCGCTTCCGGCGAACCTGTGGTAATTGATTTCTGGGCAACATGGTGCGGACCTTGCATGCGTCTCGCGCCTGTGATTGACGAGCTTGCCGCACAGTACGAGGGCAAGGTTAAAATCGGCAAGTATAACATTGAGGAAGAGAATGACCTGAGCACAGAGTACCGCATTATGTCAATCCCCACAATCCTTTTCTTCAAGAACGGCGAACAAATCCGCGACCTTCGCCTTGCCGGCTCACAGACAAAAGCTACCCTTGAAGCACAGATAGAAAAACTCCTTGCGCTTTAACAAGGTTTCATAAGCAAAAAGCAATCCCCTCCGTTGCACTACACAGGCAAGCCGGAGGGGATTTTTATCTTTCAACTCAAAGCGGGTCAACGTATCGGCGATACGCAAAATTCTTTTCTGCCACAGGTCGCGCAATGAGCTCCACGCCAAACACTGTCAAATTGCTCAAGAGCATTTTCTACCAACAGCGGCTCGTCGGTCAAAATTCCGGCTTCAAAGTTCCTGCGCCCCGGACTTTTCATGCCTATCCCAGCGCCGGTGAGGTTTGCAGACCCTACATACACGGACTCGCAATCAAAGGCAAGAATCTTAAAATGTACCCTCGGACAGAGCATCATCTCCATTCCGGTTTTCAACAAAGGATATCGGTCAAAATCCTTTTTGAATATCGGACCGGGCTCTTTGGCGTGTATTAGCCGAATTTCAACTCCGCGCCTCACAAGCCTGTCAAGCACAGAAAGAAACGGCTCTGAACCATTGCCCGCCTTGACATGGAGATCCTTGATATCAGCAGTGCCTACCCATAATGTACGCCTCACAGACGACACTTTCGCCAGCACCTTATTATAATGGTCCGCTCCGGAGATGAACTCAGTCGGCATAAGGAAATTCCAGACTACACGTCACAGGGAATTCAGCAAATCAAGCTTGCCGTCATCTATCAGTTTCAGAATCAGTTCACCGAAGAGAGTGTTCTGCCACGCGAACCATGACCTCGTGAAATCATCCGCGTTGTCAACATTGAAGCTTTCATGCATGAATCCTGTGCCGGCATCTGTATTCATCAGCATCGTGACACAATCTGCAATCTCCTTGTCATCAGTCGATGTGAATGCTTTCATCATGATGCTCATAGGCCACGCATACGAATAGCCCACATGAGGTCCGCCAATCCCCTCCCCTGCGCTGCCGGAGAAGAAGTAAGGGTTTGATTTACTCCACACGAACTTCCTCGTGTTCTGATAAACCGAGTCCTGAAGCTCAACATCTCCAAGGTAAGGCATTGCGAGGAGCGAAGGCACATTGGCGTCATCCATAAGCATACGGTTGCCGAACCCGTCCACCTCGTAGGCGTAAATCTCCCCGAATTCAGGATGATTGTAAACCGCATACTGCTTTAATGCCGCATCCACTTCATCGGCGAGAGCGGTGCACTGAGCGGCACGCTCCGCATCTTTATTCACATCGCCAAGGATTTCAGCCATCTTCCTGAGTGAAGTCACCGCGAAAAAGTTGGATGGTATGAGATACTGCAATGTAGTTGAATCGTCACTCGGACGGAAACAGGACACAATCAGACCGCATCCGCTCACCGGCGCACCCCAGCCTACATTGTTAAGGGTGTCAAGAGCGCGGTCGGTGCGCCTCAGAAACCGGTACGGACCTTTAGGGTCATCCTTGCGCTGCTGCTCGCGGAATGTCTGCAAAATCAAATCCACAGCCTTAAGCCAGTTTTCATCGAAGACCGACGCATCACCTGTGCGTTTCCAATACTCATAAGCAAGCCTTACCGGATAGCAAAGCGAATCAATCTCCCATTTGCGTTCATGCACCTCAGGCACCATTTTGGTGAAATCGCTCTGCCATTCTCCGCCGGTGGGTCCGTCATTAAAAGCGTTTGCATAAGGGTCGATGAGAATACATTTTATCTGCCGGCGGATAGTACCCTCAATCATGGCTTGCAGCGCCGGGTCTCCGGATGCAAAGCGCACATAGGGCCACACCTGAGCGGCAGAATCCCTCAGCCACATGGCGTGGATGTCGCCTGTAATAACGAAAGTGTCATTCTTTCCGTCAACACTGTCAGTGCGGAAGAAAACCGTGGTATCAAGAGTGTTCGGGAAACAATTCTCAAACATCTTCGCAAGCTTTGGATTCTTAAGCCGGGATGTCACCGCCTCAATCTGCGCCTCTACCGCAGGGGAAACGAACAGCCTTTTCCCTATTTCCGGCCTGCTTCCGCTCACAACCGTATTATCCGCCTCGCAGACCGGCGCACAAAACGCGCCATCAGCCACAAGACAGCATATACCGGCAAGAAGCATCTTCAATATCCTCATCGCCATTCACTCTCAATGGTTAGCCACATACTCCGCTATCCAGTCGCCAACAGCCTGGGTGCCGAATGCTTCCTTACCCTCAACCTGAATGTCAGGAGTGCGCACGAATCCGTCAAGCGACGCATTGACTGCAGCTCTTACCGCCGCAGCCTCATCCTTGAGGTCGAAATAATCAAACAGCATCGCAACTGACAGAATCTGGGCAAGAGGATTGGCAATATCCTTGCCCGCAGCCTGCGGCCATGAGCCGTGGATAGGCTCAAAAACCGGAGTGCTCTCGCCCGTGCTTGCGGACGGCAACAATCCCATGGAGCCGGTGATGACGCTGCCCTCGTCGGTGAGAATATCTCCGAAAGTATTCTCAGTCACCATCACATCAAAGAATCTCGGCTCCTGAATCATTCTCATCGCTGCATTGTCCACATACATATAGTCTGTAGTCACATCGGGATACTGAGGCGCCATCTCCTGTGCAATCTTGCGCCAGAGGCGGCTTGAGGCGAGAACATTCGCCTTGTCTACCAGAGTCAGATGCTTGCGGCGACGCTGCGCGTAGGCATACGCAACCTTCAAAATACGCTCTATCTCAGTGCGGGTATAAATGCAGGTATCATACGCCCTGTCATCGCCCTCGAATTTCTCGCCGAAGTACATTCCGCCCGTAAGTTCACGGATGCACACAAAATCAGCGCCCTCGACAAGCTCACGCCTGAGAGGAGACTTATGGATGAGGCAATCAAATGTTTCCACAGGGCGGATGTTGGCAAACAACCCGAGTTTCTTACGCATCGCCAGAAGCCCCTGCTCCGGACGCACTTTCGCCTCAGGATTATTATCAAACCGCAAATCACCTACCGCCGAAAAAAGCACTGCATCCGCATCCTTGCATATCTCGTAAGTGCCATCAGGGAAAGGATTTCCCGTTGCGTCAATTGCAGCAGCTCCCACAAGAGCATACTGGAAGCTGACTTTATGACCGAAACGGTCACATGTAGCCTGCATCACTTTCACACCGGCTTTTGATATTTCCGGCCCGATGCCGTCACCGGGCAAAACAGCTATCTTAAGTTCCATATCTCACTTTTTATTATTAGTTTCCCATGCCTCGATGTCACCCTGATGCGCCAGCAGATAACCTATGTCATCAAGTCCCTCTTCAAGGCACTGTTTCTTATAAGGGTTAATATCAAATCTTTCAGTAGAACCGGTTGCAAGGTTTGTAACCGTCTGGTTGGGAAGGTCTACCTTAACCTCAGTCTGCGGATTCTCCTCAATCGAGCGGAACAGTTCTTCCAGAAATTCCGGTGAGACCACAACCGGAAGAACAAAATTATTAAGCTCGTTATTTTTATGGATGTCAGCGAAGAAACTCGAAATCACCACCCTGAAACCGTAATCAGCTATAGCCCATGCCGCATGCTCGCGGCTTGAACCGCAACCGAAATTCTTTCCGGCAACAAGTATGCATCCGCCATAGCGCGGGTCATTCAACGGAAAACCGGCAATAGGATTATTCAGGGCATCAAACCGCCAGTCGCGGAAAAGGTTTTCACCAAACCCCTCGCGGGAGGTAGCCCTGAGAAACCTCGCAGGAATAATCTGGTCGGTATCTACATTCTCAATCGGCAGCGGCACGCAACGGGACTGCACTATATCAAATTTCGGATTTGTATTCATACACCTATTATATTATAACTCTTCACGAGGGTCTGTTATCACTCCATGTACAGCGGCAGCCGCAGCAACAAGCGGACCGGCAAGCACAGTGCGCGCACCGGGTCCCTGGCGTCCTTCAAAATTCCTGTTGGAGGTAGACACAGCGAGCTTTCCAGCGGGCACTTTGTCATCGTTCATCGCAAGGCAAGCGGAGCATCCTGGCTGACGAATTTCAAATCCCGCCTCAGCAAGGATTTTGTCAATCCCCTCCTCCTTAATCTGACGCTCTACCGCCCATGAGCCGGGCACAAGCCATGCTGTTACACCGGGAGCTTTCTTTTTGCCTTTAACATAACTTGCAAAAGCGCGGAAATCTTCAATGCGACCGTTTGTGCAACTTCCGAGGAAAACATAATCCACCGGAGTGCCTTTCAGGCTCTGCCCCTGTTCGAACCCCATGTATTTCAG
>CAMWQE010000162.1 GCA_947176335.1 uncultured Porphyromonadaceae bacterium
ATTTCGTGCCATTTCATAGCGAATGTAAAATTTTTCATAGTTGTTGGTGTGTTTGGTTCGTTTTGTTGGCGCAAAGGTAATATGTGTTTTGTAAATATGCAAATATTTGTGGTGAAATTTTACAGCGTCGCCTCTCCGAGGCTCCGTATTCAGGATGCACATCCTATCCCTACGCTGCGCGCAAAGCGCTTACGCAGGGTTTTGCATTGCGACGCTGCTGCGGAGCTTTTTTTGATATGCAGATATTGCCGAGCCAGAGGGACAAGCCTCATTGTCGGCGAAGCGACGTATAAGAACGCACGGCATCGCCTCTACGAGGCTCACGACCAGGAGGGTATCCGGCTGTCCCTACCCACAGGCTGCGCTTCGCTTGCCAGGGGTTATACACGGAGTCGCGCGTCCCGCGCTCAAAGCAATGAGGAACAGAGACGCGCCGGGTAAGCTTTTCTGATGTACAGGTATTGCCGAGCCGGAGGTTCGGAATTTTGTTAACCCGGTACGCTTGCGTGCCGGGAAAAGCGGGTATCCTCATAAGGCAGCCCCGGAAGGGGTGTACATCGGTAAGTTCAGCACCTCCGGCGCTGTTATGCCAGTCTGTCCTCAATCCACGGACGCAAGCGTCCGCGGTTAACAAAATGACGGCACCTCCGGTGCGTGGGATAAGGATGCGCTATTTGGCGCACACATGATAGGTGTGGTTACCCCTATATCAGTATCAGAGGATGATGCCGTTTAGGGGGGCGTGGGCGCAGAGTATTGTCAGGGAGTTAGCGATTGCATAGGACAGGATACGGTTGCGGGTAGCAATCGCTTGTTCTCGATTTGAATCGTAGTTGGCGCATATCGTGGGGTCAAGCATCTGTATAGCCGTGCCATGCATGAGATCTCCGACAAAGAGCAGTGAATCAAGCTGATATGCCGTGTGTCCGGGTGTATGTCCTTTTGCCTCGATTGGCAAAATATTGTCAGGCAGAATATCTCCGGTCTGAAAGGCTACAATTTTATCTTTATATGCTGTTTCTATCTGATTTGTAGTGTCTTGCATAGTTTTCCTGATAAAATCAAGTTCTGTAGCCGGAATATATATGGTTGCGTTGGTGAAGGCGGCTTTACCGGAGCTGTCAAGCAAGCCGCCAATATGGTCGAAATGTCCGTGCGTAAGATATATGGCGGTAATTTTTTCCGGAGTAATGTTCAAAGAAGCAAGGCGTTCAAAGGTCTTTCCTCCTTTTGCCTCCGGGAGTCCGGTGTCAAACATTATATACCCCTCCGGTGTCTTGACCACAAAGCAGTTGAGTGCCGTCGGCACTTTTCCATCCCGCGCCATTGCGTCAACTTTTGCTTTGTCGGCATTATTTTCCCCGTAATACAGTGACGCCGGCTGAAAATCCTTATCGGCGGTAGCGATAGTATACACTTCATATCCTCCGCTGGTGAATCGGAAAGTGCCGGATGGTGTTTCGCCTCCTTGACGTGCATATACAGCCCCAACAGGATTCGTCTCCCAGCTTATCTGTGCCATACAAAACATTGAATTTAATGCGATTGCGCCGATTGCAAGAATCTTTTTCATGATGTGATGATATTTGAGGCAAATATAGCGCAAAAGTTTAATTATGTCAATAACCGGATGTTTTTTAATGATAGTGCAGGAGGTATCCACGATTTTGGTAATTACAACCTAAATGCGGGTTATTGGGCTGTGGTGAAGATTTTGTTACTTTGCTTTATGAAAACAAAATTAGTATTATCAGTTGCGCTGCTTGCCTGCGCATCAAACGTAAATTCTCAGAATATGGCAAATTTGAATAATGACACATCGTTGGCTCCTGTACAGGCCCTTGACCTGACCCAGGAGTGGGATAAGGTTTTCCCTAAAAGCGATAAAGTAGAGCACAGCAAGGTGACTTTCGTGAACCGCTACGGCATCACTCTTGCAGCCGATATGTACAAACCGAAAAATTCAGAAGGGAAGTTGCCTGCAATTGCTGTAAGCGGTCCTTTCGGTGCGGTAAAGGAGCAGTCGAGCGGATTGTATGCCCAGCAGCTTGCCGAGCGCGGTTTCCTGACCATTGCTTTCGACCCCTCTTTTACAGGTGAAAGCGGCGGTATGCCCCGCAGGGTCGCATCACCGGACATCAATACCGAAGATTTTTCTGCTGCCGTGGATTTCCTGAGTGTGCAGCCCGATGTTGATGCAGAGCGTATAGGCATTCTCGGTGTGTGCGGTTGGGGAGGTATTGCCATAGAAGCAGCAATAAATGACCCCCGCATCAAAGCTACAGTAGCCTCCACCATGTATGACATGACCCGTGTGAACGCAAACGGCTACTTCGACAGTGAAAATTCCGCAGAGCAGCGCAACGCCAAGCGTGCTGCAATTGCCGCGCAGCGCACAGATGATTACCGCAAAGGCGCCTATACCCGTGCGGGAGGTGTTGTTGACCCGCTGCCGGATGATGCGCCTCAGTTTGTAAAGGATTATTACGCTTATTACAAGACACCGCGCGGTTTCCACCCCAGAAGCGGCAACTCCACCGATGGCTGGAACGCGACTTCGGCCATGCCGTTCATCAACTTCAAGTTTTTTGACTATGCGGATGAACTTGACCGCGCGGTACTGATTGTGCATGGCGATGCCGCACATTCATATTATTTCGGCAAGGACACATTCGACAAACTTAAAGGGGACAACAAACAGCTTCTTACAGTGAAAGGGGCAAGCCACTGCGACTTATACGACCAACTTGACATAATTCCTTTTGATGAAATCGCCGGATTTTATAATGAGTATCTGAGATGAAAAGACAACTCCTTTTTATCGCTTCACTATTGACAATCATTATGGCTAATTCTCAGAATCCTACAAAATTAACCGATAAACCTTCTGAAGTCAAACAGACAGCCGGAAGGAACGCATTGGGCGAGTTCGCCCCTAAATTTGCTGAACTGAACGATGATGTGCTTTTTGGCGAGGTATGGAGCCGCACCGACAAACTTCCTCTCCGCGACAGAAGCATAGTTACCGTAACCGCCCTGGTCAGCAGCGGCATAATAGATTCTTCGCTCACATATCATCTTCAGGAAGCGAAGAAAAATGGAGTGACCCGGACTGAAATCGCCGAAATACTTACCCAGGTGGCATTTTATGCCGGTTGGCCTAAGGCTTGGGGCGCTTTCCGACAGGCGCTTGAGGTGTGGAAAGATTCAAATGACGCAAGCGATGCGCGGCAGGCTTTCGAGCAGGAGATGATTTTCCCGGTCGGCGCTCCAAATGATGCATACGCGCAGTATTTCATCGGTCAGAGTTACCTTGCGCCAATCTCATCCGAGCAGATGAATATTGCAAACGTGACTTTCGAGCCCGGTTGCCGCAACAACTGGCATGTGCATCATGCAACCAAAGGCGGAGGACAGCTTCTTATATGCGTTGCAGGCAGAGGATGGTACCAGGAATGGGGGAAACCGGCGCGTGAGCTTCATCCGGGAGATGTGGTCAATATCCCGGCGAATGTGAAGCATTGGCATGGAGCTGCCAAAGACAGCTGGTTCGCACATCTGGCAATGTCGCCTGACGGAGAGAACACATCCAACGAGTGGCTTGAACCAGTAAATGATGAGCAGTATAATGCTCTTGAACCTGAAAAATAAGTGCAGATGAAAAAGATATTCACATCCATTCTTCTTGCCGGGCTTTGCATAACGGCATCGGCGCAGTCTAAAGTCTACATGACGCGCGAGATTTCTCCTGAAGCGCTTGTGAAGATATATAAGGCTCTGGGTAGACCTGCGGACGGTCATAGAGTCGCGGTGAAAATCAGCACCGGAGAGGACGGAAACCCGAACTACCTGAAACCGGATTTGATACGCAACCTTGTCGATACCGTTCATGGCACTATAGTTGAGTGCAACACGGCTTACGGAGGCAAGCGCAACACTTTTGAAGCCCACTGGAATACAATCCACAAACATGGATTTGACTCAATCGCTCCGGTTGACCTCATGGATGAGGAGGGGCAGATGCGTATTCCGGTTCGGGACCGCAGCCATATCAAATATGATATCGTAGGTAACCATCTGCCGAGGTACACCTATATGGTGAACCTTGCCCATTTCAAAGGTCATCCGATGGGCGGATATGGCGGAGTGCTTAAAAATGCGAGCATCGGGGTTGCTTCGGCAGACGGCAAGGCTTACATCCATTCAGGAGGCAAGCAGAATACAGTAGAAGACCTATGGAGCAATATCGCGGACCAGGATGTCTTCCTTGAGTCCATGGCGTCAGCAGCACAAGGGGTTGCCGATTACTTCGGAGACAATATCATATATATTAATGTGATGAACAATATGTCGGTTGACTGTGACTGTGTGGCGCATCCCGCCGGAGTGGAGCTAGCAGACTACGGTATCCTCGCGTCAACAGATCCTGTGGCACTTGACAAGGCTTGCGTTGACATCATTTTCAATATGACAGCATCGGAAGGCAATGATAACGCTCCTTTGAAAGAGCGTATAAGTAGCCGCCACGGTATCCACACCATAGACCATGCTGCAAAAATCGGTCTCGGTTCAATGCAATACGAAATTGTAGACTTGGATAAGTAAATTTATAATATCACCTATCGGA
>CAMWQE010000163.1 GCA_947176335.1 uncultured Porphyromonadaceae bacterium
AACTCCACATTAGGCTTTTCTGCCATCAGTTCCTCTTTCTCATCATCGCTAAGGAAGCAGAGGTAGTTGAAGATATTGTAATCGGCATTTCCTGAAGTTACGGAGTACATGAACCTTATGTCACTAATCCACAGGTTAGTCTTGTTCTGCAAAATAGACCGGGCATCCTCAACCGGCACATTCTTTCTTGCTGATATATAAATGCTCTCAGGAATATCAAACCTGTTCTGAGCCATGTCGGTAATTTTGTCAGGATCTGTTTCGGGTGGGATGACGGCAATGTAATTGTCCCAGAACATTATGTACCTCAACAATGTATATGGCCCGTTTTTAAGCGAACTTGAACCGATATAATTGCTATAGTAGTTCCAGAGTCCCACATATCTTAGCGCCATGTATGCAATGGAACATAAGAAAATAGCGAGAGGTGCCAAAAAGAATATAAAACGGTCGGGAGCACTCAGATTGACATTTACATATTCAATGAAGTAGTACACCCATGCGACAATAGCAATACCTCCAGTCATCACTCCGAGGAAGCGCGCCTGCGTAGTACCTTCCTGTGTAAACAATCGTCCTAAAAAGCCTCGCTCAGCAGGGGTGCCGTACTTGATTTTGCAACTGAGGCAAAATGAGTAGTGGGAACCTCTGTACAATGCGTACCAACAGCACAGTGCAGTGACCGGTGCGACAATAAGAGTAGTGATAAATGGAATTTCAGAATTGACAGTTTCCGGGTCTAAAACATGACCGATGAGCCAACGGGAGTGCAGGAAATTAAGTCCAAGCATTATCACTCCGCTGAAAAACATGATTCTTATGCCAATGTGTGGCAGAAGGAAACAAATCGGCACCCGCCGATTTCTGTTTGCCTGAAGCAAGAAATAAAATGCTCCTTGCAGCGCAAAAGCTACAAGGGGCATTAAGATAGGATTAAGCCACAAGGACAGGATGACAAGCAACGATATGCCACCCGCAACTACGACCCAGTTGAGCCATAGCAAGTAAATGCCTTTTATCGTTGACTTGATCTGTTGTGACATATTTTATTTCATATTCTTGTTAAAATAATCAAGCATACGGGCATACACAATTATTTGTGCGCCGCAATCATTGATGGAGTGATCCATGTTTGCAAACACAAGCATGTCGCACCACATTCCTGCCGCTTCTGCCGCTGAAACGTACTGCACGGTATTAAAGTAGTGCACGTTGTCATCAGCTGTGCCGGACATGATGAGGAGAGGACACTTTACATTCTTAACATAATTAAGGGGTGCAGAGTTCCGGTAACCATCCTCATTTTCTTGCGGTGTGAGCATATATCTCTCAGCATAAACGGTATCGTAGTATCTCCAGTCAGTAACCGGGGCAACCGCAACCGCCGCCGCATAAGGAGCATCCAGCTGTGATGATGCCATCAATGTCTCATAGCCACCGTAGCTCCAGCCGTGTATACCGATTCGGTTCGCATCCACAAACGGAAGTGTAGCAGCATAGCGTGCAGCCGCAACCTGGTCAATGGACTCATAGTGACCGAGGTCCTTGTAAACAACATCCATGAACGCCCTGCCGCGTCCGCCTGTTCCACGTCCGTCAACACATATAATAATATAGCCGTTCGCCGCATACCAGTTAGCCCAGCCGATTGACCATTCGTCAAGCACCTGCTGTGAACCGGGGCCACTGTACTGGAACATAACTACCGGATATTTTTTCGATGAATTGAAATTTGCCGGTTTGACCATGTATCCGTTAAGTGTGTTGCCGTCCGAAGTCATTGTGAAAAATTCCCTTTGCGGAACATCAGCATACCTTGACTTAAGTGTGGCATTATCCTCAAGAGTCTTAAGTTTCTTTACCTTGTCAGCCGCATAAAGAGTGTATGTCGGAGGAGTCTTTGTGTCTGAATGGCGGATAGTAAAGAATGCCATGTCGGGACTGAAGGTCGCGGATGCGCATCCGGTTGCAGGGGATAGGTCCGTGATTTTCCCTTTGGCATTTATTGAACTAACAACACGGTTGACAGGTCCATTGCAAGTAGACTGGTAATAGTGGGTTGCGGACATTTTGTCATAGCCATAGTATGTGAGGACGTCATAATCGCCTTCAGTGATCTGCTTCATGAGAGTACCGGCATAAGAATACTGATAGAGGTGGTCATAGCCGGTGCGGGATGATGTGATTACAAAGAAGTCGGGGAAGAATTTGATATTTTCGTAGGTGGCAGGAGTAAGCCATGCCTTGTATTCTTCGACAAGCATTGATTTCGCAACAGTTGATTTCGGATTCACAAGGAATAATTCCATTCTTGTCTGCGCACGGTTTAGTGTAGTCACAACAAGACGGTCCGGACTGTATGCGTATGCGATACGAGGAATATATTCAAAACTGTTTTCCGGAAGTGCTACGGTTTTTGTTTTTTTGTTGTCCACATCGTAAGCATGCACAGATACTACAGAATTTTTCTCGCCTGCAACTGGATACTTGTATGTGAACTGACCGGGATAGAGAGAATACTCGGTTAGTTTATTGCATACGCCTTCGTAGAGGGGGAAAGTAAACATCGGCACATTGGTTTCATTGTACTTGATGTAGCAAAGGGTAGCATTGTCCGGCGCCCAAGCCATGGAAGATGATGTGGTAAATTCCTCCTCGTATGTCCAGTCGGGAACACCATTGATAATGGAGTTCTTTGCACCGTCAGTAGTTACGGCACGTTCAGTCCAGAAGTCAAGCTGCTTGAGGTAAATGTTGTTTTGCGCCACAAATGCAATCATCCTGCCGTCCGGTGAAAATAAGGGTGCCTGCTGTCTTGGATGCTCGGTTGAAAGCGGACGTAATATCCGTGTCCTTATTTCGTAAACATAATATTCCGCGTCGAAAGAGCGGCGGTAGATGGATTTGCCATTGCGCCAAACCAGAATTTTGGTTTCCTCCGGGCTCATCTTAAAACCGGATATACGCTCTATGGATGTTTCGCGTGTGTTTGTTAAATCAAGGATTGTCTCGACCTCGTTGCCGGTCTTGGTATCGTACTTGATTACTTTCTTGCCGTCATTTGAAAGTTGCAGATAATTTGCACCGTTGTTCATGTAGGTGAATGCTCTGGGTGCAGATGCATATCTCTCGGGTCCAAGGAACCTGTCTATATCCTTGAACTGTGAGAGTCCCGCAGCAGAGGCAAAACTGCTGACAGCAACCGATACGGTTAATGCAAGTAATGATTTAAATAATTTATTCATAAGTATAATGGATTTACATTTATTCTGTATTACCATAACGACAACTGCTTGTCATCATCGGGATGAGATTTGCGTTGCGGAGGAGCTTTATATCCGAAGTCATCCTCTTTCTCCGGTTCTTTTTGTTTTTGTGGAGGTGGAGCTGCAACAAACCAATCCGTGCTGTCAAGAAGTTCATCAATAGCGGAGATACGAGGTTTCTGCTTTTTCTTCCTTGATTTACGCGGTTTGGTATTATTTGAGTCGGTCAAACCATTATTTTCCATCATCCGTGCAGCATCTTCCATATTCAGGGCAATTGTACGGTTCAACTCATCGATTTCTTCTCTGAGTGAATGTATCAGTGCATCCTTTTCTTTGACAAGCCTGTTGAAGTCAGCAATCTGCCTGACATCCCTGTCCTGCGATGAACGCAGGGAATCAATGCGCCGTTTCTGCTTGGAAATGGTGTCTGTAGCATCAGTAAGTTCCTGCTGAATTTGGGAGAGTGAAAGCGCACCGGCATCTATCCGGGCACTCTTGGCGGAAAGTTCTTTTACCAGTTCGTCAATTGTTTCCAGAAGATTCTCAATTACAGGAATATGTGCCGCCGCTACAGCTTCAAAGTGCTCCGCATCCAGTCTTTTTTCTTCGTGTTGCTTGCGAAGGGTATCCAATTGTGCATTTAACTTTTCTATTTCGTCAATAGCATTGTCGGATGTACCTCCGGATGTAACGGATGCAACTCTTAGCTTATTCAGCATGCTGCGGTTTTCAAGAACATATTGTTCTTTTTCTGCTTCCACTGAAAGGAGCTGTGTCTCCAAATCATGCACCCGTTCAACAAGTGCTCTTTTCTGCCTCTCGGCACTCAATCTCTGGCTTTTAGATTCCTCACGCTTCTGTTCAAGAGTCTCTTTCTGATGCCTGAGTGTTTCCACCTCCTTGCCGAGCCTTTGCCTTTCCTCTTCCCATAGCTGCTGACCTCTTAATCTCGCTGCCCGAACTTCGTTTTCAAGCCTTTCTTTAAGGGAGGATTGGATATTTTCCAGAATATATGTTTTCTGTGCTTCAGTATCCATGCACTGACGCACAAATTCCGGTTGAATCTGGTTAAACAGCGTTATTACACCTTCAAAGATGTCACCGCTAAGAGATTCATCGTGTTTTGACGGAATTTCAGGCAAAGGGTGTGTGGTTTCTTCAATGCTGTAAGAAACATCTTCCTTTTCTTCAAAATCCTGCTCCTCGGATTCATAATTTTCACCGAGTCCAAATGCTCTTTTTATATGGCTAAAAATCGACATGTAAGGAGTTTATTCCGTTGAAACATTTATTTCGCTCTCGTTAGCCGGTTTATTTACCGCATCTGGCTTCGCAAC
>CAMWQE010000164.1 GCA_947176335.1 uncultured Porphyromonadaceae bacterium
GTCTTCCGGGGGCCACACGCGGGGCTTGTCGCCTGTGTAGCGCAGGTATAAGAATAATAACAGGATAACCACGGCGACTGTCACAACCGCCGTTACAACTGCTGAAATTATCTTTGCCTTACGCCCGTAATCCATAGCCGATTGTTCACTGCACCGGTTTTGCCGATGACGGCGCCGGTTTTGTTGCGAGCACCATTTTCAGACCGTTTCTCGCCCCCATATCAAGCACCTCCACGAGGCGTTTGTACTTCACATCCTCATCGGCGTAAACAGCAATCACATCCTGCGGATTCTGCTGCTGTATGAGCTGAAGGAATCCGAGCAACTGGTTTTCATCGGCAATAGGCTGAGGCTCGCTTTCGTTAAATGAAGCATAAATCACCGACTCCTTATCTATATACAGCCGGGTCTTAGGCTTGAGAGCGGTCTGCTCGGAGCTTTGCGGCAAATTGATTTCAAGCGCGGTGGGAAAGACGAAAGTAGAGGTGACCATGAAGAAAATCAGCAGCAGGAAGATAACGTCGGTCATGGACGCCATCGAAAAGAGGGAGGTCATGTCATATTGACGTTTCAGTGCCATAACTCTCTGCCGTTAAGATTATTTCGCCGGTTCGTTGAGAAGGTCCATGAATTCCATTGTCTTGCCTTCAAGGTTGTTCATCACTCCATTGATGCGCGCTACAAGGTAATTGTAAGCGAACAGCGCGAGGATACCTACCATAAGACCGGCAACAGTTGTCACCAACGCTTCATATATGCCTCCGGCAAGCACATCGATGTTTGCGCTTGAACCCGCGCTGGCGAGGTTGTAAAATGCCTGCACCATGCCGATAACTGTGCCGAGGAAGCCAATCATAGGAGCTCCGGCAGCGGTTGTGGCAAGCCATGGCAATCCCTTGCCGAGATTCGCCACCTCGATATTTCCGGTATTTTCAATAGCAACAAGCACATCGTTCATCGGGCGTCCGATACGGCTTATACCTTTGGCAATCAGACGCGAGTAAGGAGTATCGGTCTGGCGGCAAAGGTTCTGCGCGCTCTCTATCTCCCCCTCATGGATATAGTCCTTGATGCGCTGCATGAATGACGTATCCTCCTTAGCCGCACGGCGGATAACGATTGCCCTCTCCACAAACACATAAATCGCAACAATGGCGAGAATTGCAAGAGGAATCATGACCCAGCCGCCCTCAAGGCACAGCTCCCACACTGAAAGGTCTTTGACCGGAGGGGTCTCCACTACCGTTTCAGCCAACTGAAGCTCCTCCCCTACCACCGAGGCAACGGCATCAAAAGTATCGGCAACCGCCCCTGCTGAATCAGGCAGTGCGGATGTCACCTGAGCGAAAATTGCAGCTAACGCAGACATTTTTTATCTCTTTTAATTTGTAAACGATAATTTACCGGGGCTATATGCCCTGTTTCATGATTTTTTCAGGCACTCCTTGTATGCCTTGATTGTGTTTTCTATGCCAAGATACAATGCCTCGGAAATCAGCGCGTGACCGATTGACACCTCATCGAGGTAAGGCATCTTCTCATGGAAAAACTTAAGATTGTCAAGGCTGAGATCATGCCCGGCATTGACACCGAGGCCGCATTTGTGCGCGGCGATGCTCGCTTCAACAAAAGGAGCTACCGCAGCCTCAGGCGACTTTGGGTAATTGTCCGCATACGGCTTTGTGAAAAGCTCCACACGGTCAGCCCCGGTTTTAGCGGCAAGCTTGATATTGTCAATGTCCGTGCCGACAAAAACAGATGTGCGGATGCCCGCATCTCTCAGCTTCTCGACCACTTCTGTCAGAAACTCCATATTAGGTGCCACATCCCATCCCGCATTTGAGGTAATGGAATCGGGCGCGTCAGGCACCAGGGTCACCTGTTCCGGCTTGACGCGGAGCACAAGCTCCATGAACTCTTTCGACGGATAGCCCTCGATGTTGAACTCAGTCCTGACAAGAGGACGAAGGTCAAACACATCCTTGCGGCGGATATGCCGCTCGTCGGGACGGGGATGCACTGTTATTCCGTTTGCGCCGAACCTCTCGCAGTCGACCGCAAACTTGCACACATCGGGTGTATTCTCTCCGCGGGCATTGCGCAGAGTCGCCACCTTGTTGATATTTACGCTTAATTGTGTCATTTCTCAGATACTCCAAAACCACTTTATAGCCGGGCGCGTTATTAAATTAAGGAAATGTGATTTTTTTTCCTTACTTTTGCACCCTCTAAAGCGAGTACAAAAATAGTCAGAAATAATCACATATTAAAAATTTGACTTCAAAAGATAATATTTCAATGCGGAAAACACCGAATTTCAACCATTTGGAAGTTGACACCATGCATCATCCGTCCAGGCTCTTCCCCCAGTGCGAGGAGTGCGGCGAGTTGAGCGTGCGCTGTTTCCGCAGCGATTTCTCCGCATCCCGTATTGCAAATGCAGTGGAGGATGTTAACGCCCACCTGCTGAACCTCAATGTCACCTCAGAGGTCACCGAGCTCGGGGAGATAATCGTGGACCTGAGGGTGAGCCACCGCAATGTGGCGTCAGTAGCACGCTCACTGGAGCGCTACGGCTACGAGGTCGAGCGCATCGGCATCTCCGACTCCGGCAGCGAGTCGCAGGACGAGGTGACGGCAAACCGCATCGCCGAACTGATTGCCCACCTCAATGTTTAGCATCCCCCGGAATGAAAGAGATTGTTGTATTCGGAAACAGCTACCAGGGAGCGTACGCGGAGCAGCTGCATGATTTTTTTACCGATTTGCTGCACCGTGATGACCTGCGTCTGGCTTTTGACCGCAGCTATCGTGACTACCTTGCCTCCATTATTCCCGGAGTGCTCGCCAATGTGCCTGTCATTGACGGATTCGACTTTTATGCCGATCTTGCGCTAAGCATCGGCGGCGACGGCACTTTCCTGCACACGGCGAACCGCATCGGCGACAAGCAGATACCAATCATGGGGCTCAATTCCGGGCATCTCGGCTACCTATCAGCAGCACCTATAGGAGATTTCCACAGCGCGGTAAAGGATATTGCCGAAAGCAACTATGTCGTGGAACCCCGGACCATGCTCAGCGCCAGCTGCAAGACCAGCCGGCTTCAGCACCGCCCGTTTGCCCTTAATGAAGCGGCGATACTGCGTCAGGACACCGGCTCGATGATATCCGTTGACACCTTTGTGGACGGTTTCCAGCTTGCCACATATATGGGGGACGGGCTGATTATTTCCACCCCTACCGGTAGCACCGCCTACAATCTCTCTGTCGGCGGACCGATAATTGCCCCCAGCGCGTCAAACTGGGTCATTACCCCTGTGGCGCCACATTCCCTCAATATGCGCCCCCTTGTGCTGAGTGACGATGCAATTATCGAGCTCGTGCCCCGCTCCCGCTCCAACACATTCACTCTGAGCCTTGACGGAAACGCCCGTTCACTCCCCGTGGGTTCAAGACTGCGCCTGAGCAAAGCTCCTTTTGTCACCAATGTAGTGCGCCTGCACAACCACACTTTTGCCGATACGCTGCGCAGCAAGCTATTATGGGGAGTCAATTCGCGATGACAGCCTCCACATATATTATAGAGCATCCGGCACTCGGGCAGATCACAGTGCGGCTCAATCCCCAGGCAACCAGAATCAGCGGAAGGTGGAAACAAGGCAAAGTGCTCCTGACCGCACCCGCACGCACCCCTAAACACCGCATTGCGCATGCATTGTAAGCGTTATCGCAACGTCTCTTGGAGCGCAAGCCTCAGTTCGGCTACCGCGAGAACCAGAGCATTGTATGCCCGGGCATTACATTCACCATTGTCCGCCAGAACTTCCGCCCCAATATGATCATCGCAGCCCATCAGCTTCCGGAGATAAAAATACAGGTCGGCACTGAAATTGACCTTGACTCCGAGACAACTGTAGCGGCTATCAGCAAAGCGCTGTGCGGCATAGCGCACCATTATGCACCCGGAATATTGCTGCCGCGCGCCAAAGAGATAGCGGACAGCATAGGGATTGCACCCGCCAAATGGCAAATCGGAAGAGGGCTGCGCACACTCGGCACATGCAGCAGCGGCAAGACTATCACCCTCAGCAGCGCGCTTGTATTCCTGCCGCAGGAATTGCGTGACTATATTGTATGCCATGAACTTGCGCACCTCACAGAGATGAACCACTCGGCAAACTTCCACGCCTTGTGCAACCGCTACTGCGGCGGAGAAGAAGCCACTCTCCGTGCACGCCTCAAAACCTTCCCCTTCCCCATCCTCCGCTGACCCCATCCATTATTCCATGCGCCGGAGGTTCCTGGATTATAGATAGATTTGCGATGGTCCGTATAGCGGGCAAACTGCAATTAGCCCGGGGTAAGGGAATCCCAAAGGGATGATTATCATCCCGTGCGCCGGAGAGCGCACGCAGAGAGTAGCCGCGCGGTTAAGGGAGCGCTAGCGACCGCAACCCGTGGAACATCAGCAATCCACCCCTCCCCACCCCCCCCCCCGCGCCGCGGGGGGGGGGGGGGGGGGGTGGGGTTTTGGGG
>CAMWQE010000165.1 GCA_947176335.1 uncultured Porphyromonadaceae bacterium
TTGTACTGCTGCTGCAGGAATGCATTGCGCTGCTGCTCGGAGAGTTCGGAGCGTGTACGCTCGCCTATTTCCTGTACAATCTTCATTCTCTCCTTCTGCATATTGAGATTGAGAAGGAGCTGAACGCCTCTCTCCTTTATATTCTTCTCTTCGAGGAGCTCCTGTCTGCTTTTTGGTGGAATAGGCGCGTGGGTTGCCGATAAATTTATTGCCAGTGTAGGGTCTTCAATATTCTCGATATTGATATAGAGTTCTTTGGGCACATCGCTGTTCTGCTTCATCAGAGTTGTGAGGGCGTTTTTCACCGCTGATGCAATTATCTGCAACTCTTCATCTGAATCAGAGTATTTTTTCTCCCTTGTCGCTTTCGCTAATATATATAAGGTGTCCGGATGTACCGGTGCAGGAACTTGTACGGCTTCAACTTTGCTGAATTTGCCTCGCGCACGCAGAATTGCGGTAGGAACTGTGCCCGGCACTTCAAAAACGTTGATAACGTCCGCAATCACTCCTTCATTATGCAGGTCATCGAAACCGGGTCGCTCAACAGAAGCGTCTGTCTGGCAGATTACACCGATAGGGAATCTGTCGCTTTCCGCAGCCTTGGCAAGCGCAATAGAGGAGTCCCGACCAAGTTGCACCGGAACAGTCACACCCGGAAACAGTACGAAATCGCGGGTGGGTAGAATCGGCAAGGCGTTGTAATCAGGTTTTTTATCGAATTTTTTCGGGTCAATGTCAATCTGCCCCAAGGTAACTATGCTTGAATCTTTTTTGCTCATGTTCGGTTGTTTTGCTTTTCAGCTATGCAAAGATAATGCCAAAAAGCGGGTTTAATACATAATAAACAATAAAAAAGCACTAAATGCCTAAACTTGCCTAAATATGTTGTGTAACATACTTCTGTATTATTGAATATTTAATAATAATCACTAATTTGCGCCCTGTTCAGCGGAATTCTCTTCTTTTACTCTGCCGGCATTAAAATAAAAACATTACTAAATTCTAATAACATGAAGGTTTACCAGACTAACGAAATCAAAAACATTGCCCTCTTAGGTAGCAAGGGCTCAGGTAAAACCACACTCGCTGAAGCAATGCTCTTCGAGTGTGGAGTTATAAAACGTCGCGGCACTGTTGAAGCAAAAAATACTGTAAGTGACTATTTCCCGGTTGAAAAAGAATACGGATATTCAGTATTCTCAACAATCTTCTATGCTGAATTCTTAGGCAAGAAACTAAATGTGATAGATTGCCCGGGAGCTGATGACTTCGTGGGCAATGCAATCACTGCGCTTAATGTGACTGATACCGGCGTTATACTTGTCGATGCACAGTACGGCGTGGAGGTAGGCACACAGAATATCTTCCGTACCTGCGCCAACCTTAAAAAGCCTGTAATCTTCGCTCTTAACCAGCTTGACGGTGAGAAAGCTGATTATGAGAATGTAATCGAACAGATGCGTGAGATTTTCGGCAACAAGGTCATTACCATCCAGTATCCCCTCAACGCAGGTCCCGGCTTCAATGCGATGATTGACGTGCTTCTCATGAAGAAATACTCATGGGGGCCTGAAGGCGGTGTGCCCACTATCGAAGATATTCCGGCAGATGAAATGGAGCGTGCGCAGGAACTGCACCAGCAGCTCGTTGAAGCGGCAGCTGAAAATGACGAGACATTGATGGAAAAATTCTTCGAGCAGGGTCATCTCACAGAAGATGAAATGCGCGAAGGTATCCGCAAAGGGCTCGTTGACCGCTCTGTATTCCCGGTATTCTGTGTCAGCGCCCTTAAGGACATGGGTGTTCGCCGCATGATGGAATTCCTTGGCAACGTAGTGCCTTTCGTAGAAGATATGCCCGCTCCGGTAGATGCTTCCGGTGAAGAGGTCAAGCCCGACAGCAACGGTCCTCTCAGCCTGTACATGTTCAAGACCACAGTTGAACCGCATATCGGTGAGGTCAGCTACTTCAAGGTAATGAGCGGCACACTTACTCCCGGCGTTGACCTTGACAATGTCAGCCGCGGCAGTAAGGAGAGAATCGCCCAGATATTCTGCGTATGCGGTCAGATAAAGACTCCGGTTGACAAACTCTGCGCAGGTGACATAGGCGCGACTGTTAAACTGAAAGATGCCCGCACAGGTAATACCCTCGATGCCAAAGGTTGCGAATATCTCTTTGACTTCATCAAATACCCCGCACCCAAGTACCAGAGGGCTATCCGTCCTGTTACTGAAAGCGATGCGGAGAAACTCAGTGCAATCCTCACCCGCATGCACGAGGAGGATCCCACATGGGAAGTAGAGATGTCAAAAGAACTCAAGCAGACAATCCTTTCAGGTCAGGGTGAATTCCACCTCCGCACCTTGAAATGGAGAGTTGAGAACAATGACAAGCTTCCGATTATCTTTGAAGAACCTAAGATTCCTTACCGTGAAACAATCACTAAGGCTTCACGCGCTGACTACCGTCACAAGAAGCAGAGCGGTGGTGCAGGACAGTTCGGCGAAGTTCATATTATTGTAGAGCCTTACACAGAAGGAATGCCCGCACCGGACACATACCGTTTCGGCAATCAGGAATTCAAGATGAATGTACGTGACACTCAGGAAATTCCGTTGGAATGGGGCGGCAAGCTCGTGGTGTGCAACTGTATTGTAGGCGGTGCGATTGACACCCGTTTCATTCCTGCGATTGTCAAGGGTCTTATGGACCGCATGGAGCAGGGACCGCTCACCGGCTCTTATGCCCGTGACGTGAGGGTGTGCATCTATGACGGCAAGATGCACCCGGTTGACTCAAATGAAATTTCATTCCGCCTTGCCGGCAGAAACGCTTTCAGTGAGGCATTCCGAAATGCAGGTCCGAAGATTCTTGAGCCTGTATATGATGTGGAAGTCATGGTTCCCGCTGACGCTATGGGTGATGTGATGAGTGACCTGCAGGGTCGCCGCGCAATCATCATGGGTATGTCAAGTGAAAACGGCTTTGAGAAAATTATCGCAAAGGTACCCTTGAAAGAGATGTCAAGCTATTCCACAGCGCTCAGCTCAATCACAGGCGGACGCTCCTCTTTCACCATGAAGTTCTCCGGCTATGAGCTTGTGCCCGGCGATGTTCAGGAAAAACTGCTCAAAGAATACGCAGAATCCCAGACAGAGGAATAAACCCATACTGCAAAATACTTGTTTAATAATTGGAGCCCGTTGCCATTTAGGCTTCGGGCTCTTTTTTTTTAATAAAAACAGACGTGATGAAAAAGATTATGACATCCATTCTTGCGGTTGCAGCACTATTTGGCGCCGTAGGATGTACACCTAAGTATAATGTGGATGAATCCACTCAACTTGTCAATGCCGCAAATGCCGACACGACTCTGACGCAGGAAACCTACGGCAAGATGATTGATATGCTGGACAAAGGCTATTCGTATATGCGCGGCCGTCTTGCCGGAGCTGCTTTTGAAAAAAATCCGAGCGAGGCGATAAACGATATTATCAACTTCATGGGTGATTCAACCCTAAATGCCGTCCAGCATCATTCCGGAATTCTTATTGAAACGCTTGAAAAAGCACCGCTCGACAAAAAAAATGCGCGCCGCTTTGAAAAAGTGCGCGCACAATATCGTGAACTTGAACAATCACTGCTGTTTGATGCCCCGGCGGATTCTACGGCATCGGCTTCTCATGAGTAATCACATAATCTTTCACTTTCTGGAAGAGGTTTGTTGCGAAAACAAACTCATTCAGTGCCTCATTTGAAGTCCTGTAGATTTCTTTCATGTCGCCGACCCACTCACGCTGCCCGTTCTTGATGAAGATGATATTTTCTCCGATACCGAGCACGGAGTTCATGTCGTGAGTATTGATGACGGTTGTCATGTTATACTCATGGGTTATGTCACTCAGTAATTCATCAATCAGTATTGACGTCCGAGGGTCAAGTCCGGAGTTAGGCTCGTCACAGAAAAGGTATTTCGGGTTTAGCGCAATTGCCCTTGCAATCGCCACACGCTTCTGCATACCGCCTGAAATTTCGGACGGATACTTCTTGTCAGCACCCTTAAGGTTCACCCTCTCAAGGCAGAACTGAGCACGGTCTTTCATCTCGGCAGGAGTCATTTTAGTAAACATAGTCAATGGAAACATAACATTTCCAAGCACTGTCTCCGAGTCAAAAAGCGCAGAACCCTGAAAAAGCATTCCTATTTCCTCACGTAGGCTCTTGGTCTGGTTAATATCCATTTTCAGCAAATCACGCCCGTCAAAGAGAATTTCACCCTCTTCCGGTCTTACAAGCCCCACGACAGATTTCATAAGCACTGTTTTGCCACTGCCGCTCTGACCGATGATAAGATTGGTTTTGCCGGTCTCGAAAGTGGCGCTTACGTTATGCAGAATCGTTTTGTCGTCAAACGATTTGGTTATATTCTTGACTTCAATCATTGCAGCAAC
>CAMWQE010000166.1 GCA_947176335.1 uncultured Porphyromonadaceae bacterium
AATGTCTATAGTCCTTGTAATCGTGAGGTTTCTTCCTCCGATTATCGCTGCAATTTACTCCTGTGCTAAAAGAATAGGTCTGAAGGAATCATTCATCCGCCGATTCCGTATGCCCTCGCTCACAGTCGCTGTCGCCGGTCTGGTCTCACTGGTTCTCGCATATTTCCCCGGCAATGGCTATGCGGTGGAAAATGACCTTTTCCCGGTGAACGTGATATATAATGTGAAGCTTGCTGTCAGCAGGAGCATAAAGACGGCAAAAGTCTCGAATGACGGATACCGCCACTACGCTTACGCTGATACGGCGAGGTCTGAACGCGAGGTATATGTGCTCGTGGTAGGGGAGACCTCCAGGGCTGACCATTG
Organism: uncultured Porphyromonadaceae bacterium; assembly: GCA_947176335.1. Taxonomy (GTDB): domain Bacteria; phylum Bacteroidota; class Bacteroidia; order Bacteroidales; family Muribaculaceae; genus Paramuribaculum. The sequence goes on from CAMWQE010000166.1 coordinate 367, forward strand.
GCAGCTCAACGGCTACCACCGTCCCACCAATCCGCAGCTCGATGATTCGGCGTTTATCTCCTTTCCTAAAACATTAAGCGAGAGCAATACCACCCACAAGAGCGTGCCGATGTTGCTTAGCCATCTCAACGCGGAAAATTTTGAGGACTCTATTTATTATGTGAAAAGCATAATCACCGCGTTCAAGGAGGCTGGTTTCAAAACTGCTTTCTTATCCAACCAGAGATATAACCACTCTTTCATAGACAGGTTCGGGTTTGAGGCGGATACCGCTCTTTTCATCAAGGAGATGGATGGGGCTTCAGCCAATCCCGGCGACCTTGCCCTTCTGGATTATATGGACAAGGAGATTGATGCGGGACATGGAAAGCAGCTTATTGTGCTGCACACTTACGGCTCACATTTCAGCTATGCCGACCGTTACGAGGGTATGACACCAGCTTTCACACCTGATTACCCCCTGCAGGCAAGACCCTCTCACCGCAAGGAGCTTGTCAACGCTTATGACAATACTATGTGGCTCACGGCGGAACTCCTTTACCGTATCTCGCAGAAACTCGGCTCGCTTGATTTTCCCGCCGCGATGATTTATACGGCGGACCATGGTGAGGATATTTTTGATGACGGCAGGAACCTCTTTCTCCACGCATCTCCTGTGCCGAGCGTTTACCAGATTCATGTGCCCTTTATCCTCTGGTTCAATAAGGACTATGCAGAGGACTATCCGGGTATAATAAACGCTGCCGAAACCAACAGGATGAAAAATGTCAGTTCCGGCAGCGCATTTGCGCAGACCGCATTCGCTATAGCGGGGGTCAGGAGTGCTGTTTACGATTCAACGGCAAGCGTTGTAAGCCCTGCGTACAGGGAACCGCAGCGAATCTACCTGACCGATCACAATATCGGGTTGCCTTTGAAGCAGGTTGGAATGAGACAAGTTGATTTTGATGTGCTTGATTCATTGGGTATCAGCGTTGACTGAATCACGAATGCGTCTCCGCTACTACTGAACCGTCAAACAGGTTTATGGTCCTGTCGGCGAATGATGCGTCATGGCTTGAGTGGGTAACCATCACAATTGTTGTGCCTCCCCTGTTTAGCTCGTTAAGCAGCTCCATGACCTCCTTGCCGTTGGTCGAGTCGAGGTTTCCGGTAGGTTCGTCGGCAAGAAGTATCTTCGGGTTTGTCACAACGGCGCGGGCAATTGCTACCCTCTGCTGCTGGCCGCCGGAAAGCTGCGCCGGATAATGCTTTGCCCTATGGCTCAGGTTCACTCTTTCAAGCACCTCTTTCACCAACTCCTTGCGTTTTGATGAAGGAATATTCAGGTAGGTGAGGGGAAGCTCCACGTTCTGGGCTACTGTCAGCTCGTCGATAAGGTTGAAGCTTTGGAAAACGAAGCCGATATTGCCTTTTCTCAGGCTTGTGCGCTCGTTCTCTTTCAGTCCGCTCACCTCCTTGCCGTCGATTTCGTAGCTACCCGATGTGGGATTGTCCAGCAGTCCTATGATATTTAGCAGGGTTGACTTGCCGCAACCGGAAGGTCCCATGATTGCAACGAACTCACCGTCTTTCACTTCTATGTTAACACCGTTCAGCGCACTGGTTTCGATTTCAGAAGTGCGGAACACCTTTTTTAAATCATTTATTTTAATCATGTTTCTTAATTTTTATTCAGATCTTAGGTTTTCTACGGGATTGGCTGATGCGCGGCGCACTGTCAGCGCAATTGCAATGCCGAGTATTATGATTATGGTTGCTATGCCTGAAAGTATGAATGTCAAGGCAAGGTTATTGAGAGTCACAGTGAACTGTTCGAGCCACATCAGGCTGAAATACCATGCTGCGAGGATGCCGATGACCACAGCGGGGAGTGCTGTCACAAGCACCGAGCGGCAGATGAGCTGCACTACGGAACCTGTTGTCGCGCCATTCACCTTGCGCACTGCTATTTCGCGGCTGCGGCGGCTCATTTCGTCATTCAGGTATCCCGTCATGCCGATACCGCATATAATCAGCAGGATTATTGCCGCTATTGTCACAAGTATGCGGAATTCGTTGACATCCTTGTATGCACGGGTCTTTACAGTCCTTATCGGCTCGAAGTACAGGTCCGCGCCGGAACTCATCATCTTCGGCAGGGTATCGGCTAACTGCGCGAAATTCTTCTCGAATGGCTCTGCTATCTGCACATTGAAAGCGGCATTGGGGAATTCATAAGTCATCGCGATGTATGGCATCATCTCGCTGTAGTAGTTTCCTATTTTGAAGTTCTTTACCACACCTGTTATGATAACGTCGTTCCTGCCGAATTTCAGCCTTTGCCCGAGGGCGTTGCTTGGAGTCAATCCTATAAGTTCGGCGAACTTCTCATTTATTATCGCGCTGATTGAATCCTGCGGAGCCATCTTTCCTGCAACAAATTCCATGCCCATGACTTCAGGATAGTTGGCGGAGACATAGTCGAAACGGCTTGAGAAGAGTTCTTTGCCACTGTTGTTTCTGATAAATTCACCGCTATAGCTCCATGCCGGCGAAGACCCTGAGAGGGTTACTCCTTGTACGTATGGCAGAGATTTGAGGGCTGCAAGATTGGCATTGGTATGCTCCATTGATTCCTGCCCGTCATTTATCAACATTACCAGATTATTGTCGTTGTAACCGGTATCGGCGGTCATAAGCACCTTGTATTGTGTGAACACCACCACGAGCATTCCTACCACAAGTGCCGTCCCCGCAAATTCTATGAATAGCAAAGCGTGTTTCCAACCGTGCTTCTTCTCGGTGTAGCGGCGGAAAACCTGGCTGACAGGTACGTTGCTGAATATTTTTCCGGGAATGATTCCGGCTATGGCAAATATCAGCACTACTACGGCAACTACAATCCAAAGCCTGTCTAAAGAGATATATGCTGCGAAGTTGTTGAACACTGTTTCCTCGGCAAACTTTTGGGCAAGCCACCAGAAAAACAGTCCTAAAACCACTGCACCGAGAATGATTATCAGCGTTTCAATGGCAAACATAGAGAATATTGTGCCGCCCTTTGCACCGCTGCATTTGTGCACTCCGATAGCTTTTGCGCGCTTGCTGAGTGATGAAATGCTCAGCAGTACGTAATTCAGTGCCGTGATAAACAGTATTGCTATTCCTAAGATAGTAAGTGTCAGGGTCATGTGGCGCACACGGTCTGAATTGCGGTAAGTGTCCGTAAGCGGCTGCGCCCAAGCTTTCAATGACAGGGATTCAGTCGGAGGGGATTGTCTCTCCAATACAGCCTGTATTTTTTCATTGAAATCCTTTCCCGGCACTTTTTTCAGGCGCAGGTACTCGTACCAGCTGTCACCGCCGGACCAACCGGGGAATACACGCGCCCAATCGCTGATCCAACCGACTATGTCAGCAGGTACTGTTGTTTCATCGCCCCACGACTCGAATACACCTTTTATTGTAATTTGGGTGTCATACATCTTCACGACTTCGCCGACCGGGTCTTTGCCGTTAAAGGCTTCTTTGGCGAGCTTGTCACTGATATAAATGGAAGCCGGAGTATATTGTGGCATGGTTTCACCTGCAAGGATGTTTACACCCATAGTTTTGAAAAACAAGGTATCTGTGATAATCATCCAACCCTTTGCCTCGTAGCCTTCATATTCAAAGGATTCTTTGCCGCGTGACCGTAAAACGGTTGCGCACTCCACTATGTCCGGCAACTCTTCCGCGCAAGCACCTGCAAGAGGATAAACGCACTGTTGCTGGGGACCTAAAGCCTTGCCGTCAAGAGTAAACTCCATCCAAAGCTGGTACAAGGTTTTAGGGTCTTTGAAACAAGTGTCTACCGAATTGTCATGGACTATTCGCGCAAACAGAAAGGAACACATGGTCAGTCCCAGCGCCATAGACAGTATCTTTACTGCCGTGCTTGCTCGCGAAGCCGCCATAATTCTGAAAACGTAATTAATTTTACTCATTTTGTTTTTTGATTGGTTTTGCGCTTAAAATATATTCATAAACATGTCTATTATACACATCTGACGCTGCCGA
>CAMWQE010000167.1 GCA_947176335.1 uncultured Porphyromonadaceae bacterium
TATGAGAACATTATGTTTTTCCTGTCGGCAAAAACGCATCCTCCGCCGCTTTTCCTCCTGCAGATATTTATGTTGTGAGCGCGGCAATAGTCCATATCGACTTCCAAATCTATAATCTGGTTTCTGCCGCAGATGACCGTAGGGTCGACCTGCCATGGGAAAAAAAACTCGTCGTCGCAGTTCCGTGCGAGCCACTCCTCCATAGCGAGATAGAAGGGCAGGGGGCGGTTGGCATTGTCCGGAAGCAATACGTGTTTCATGGGTCACCGTGTTGGTCGATATTGTTACAAAAGTAATGAATTATTACATAAAAATCCCATGCCGGACACGAAAAAAGAAAATATTCACGGGGGTGTGAATATTTATGCTTTTTCTTCAGGAAGGTAAATGAGGGTACAGGCGCGGGACGGGTCGAGTATTTCTTTTGCGGCGAGCTGTATATCTCCGGCAGACAGTGTTTTATATCGTAGCAGTGTGTCGTTGATATTCTCTCCGTGCATCTCTGCTACAGCGATTTTACGCGCTTTTGCCAGATAGTTGGTGGTAGACCGCACGAAATTGCTTTCAAACTTGTTCAATGCCCGTTCAAGCTCCTCCCGTTCAGGAGGTGTGTCGCAGATTCTTTGCGCCTGAAGTGCGAGCTGTTGGCGGGCGGCGTCAACGGTTGAGGTGTCTCCATTCACAAGCATTCCTCCCATTAAAAGATATCCCGGCTCCTCGCTGCCTAAAATGGAGGCATCCGCTTCAGTGAAAACAGTGTCCTTCATTATCAGCTCACGATGAAACCTTGAGGATTCTCCGTTGGCAAATATGTCTGTGAGAATGTCCGCAGCAGGGAAAAGCGGATGCGAGTATCCAGGCATCGGATAGAGGACAGAAATTAGAGCGGCAGGAACTGGTCTTGTAACAGTGAGTGTCCTCGGTGATGTGACAGGCGGTTCCTGAGGATAGTTTCGCGGTGCTATATCACGGCGTGGAATAGGTCCGAACCATTTTTCCGCAAGTTCGCGGGTACGCTCCAATGTTATATTCCCGGCAACGGCGAGAACCGCATTGTTAGGAGCATAATGCGAGTAGAAAAAATTCCGTACATCGTCCTGCGTCACTGCAAGGATATGGTCGGTCGAAAGCCCGATTGTCTGCCAGCGGTAGGGATGCTTCGTGTAAAGGAGGGAGCGCATGAGCGAATCCACATCGCCGTAAGGGCGGTTAAGCGTTGTCTGCTTGAATTCCTCCACCACGACCTGCCGCTGCACTTCAAGCGCTTTGTCGGAGAACGCAAGGCGAAGCATCCTGTCGCTCTCTACCCAGAAAGCGGTCTCGGCATTTACACCGGGAACAACGGTATAGAAATTTGTGAAGTCATTGCTTGTCCAGGCATTGTTCCATCCTCCGGCGAGTTCCACTTCCCTGTCGAAATCGGCAACATTCACCGAGCCTCCGAACATCAGGTGCTCAAACAGGTGAGCCATGCCTGTGAGTCGCGTATTTTCATCCCTCGCCCCGACATTGTAGAGGATATCAACCGCAACTTTGGCTGTCGAGGTGTCGGCATGATGCACTACCCTCAATCCGTTGCCGAGGGTAAAGGAGGTGGTTTCAATCATTTATTTCCGTAGTACTTTTGCGGAAATAATCCTGACATCGTCAACCGGGCGGTCGTTAGCGTCAGTCTCGACCTTCTGGATTTTGTCAACTATATCCATGCCGGAAATCACTTCTCCGAACACAGTATAGGAGCCGTCAAGGTGGGGAGTACCTCCAATGGTCGAGTAGACCTCTCTCTGTTCGTTGGTAAGTGTGTCCGGTGCCGCAGCTACTTTTGCATCGGTTTCGGCAATGAGTTTTTCCTGCAGTTCCTGAAGCGCGGCCTGGTTCCTGTCGCGGCGGAGCGCCATGATGGTGTCACGGTTTTCCAATGCAAGCTTGTTGAACAGTTCCTGACGTTGCTGCTGGATACGGCGGGCATTCATCTGGTCAAGCTGCCCGGGGGTGTAAGTAGTGCCGGTGACGATATAGAATTGTGAGCCGCTGCTCTGTTTGCCGGGATTCACAGCATCACCCTCTCTCGCCGCAGCAAGCGCGCCGCGCTTATGGAAATGCTTGGGATAAACGAATTCGGCATCGATTTTATAGCCGGGGTCACCCATTCCAAGCATTTTGCCTTTAGGAGCGTTTTTGGAATCGGGGTCGCCGGTCTGAATCATGAAGTCATTGATTACGCGGTGGAAAAGCACCCCGTCATAGAACCCGGAGTCTACGAGGTGCACGAAATTCTCAAGGTGGCGGGGGGTGTCGCCGTAGAGGAGGAGCTTGATGTCTCCGAGTGTTGTTTCGAGTTCAACAACCACGTCCTTATTCTTTGTGTCGGTCTGTGCCATGTCGGTAGATGCTTTTGCCGCGGCGCCAAGCAGGAGTATTGTCGCTGCGAACACCGCTGTGATTTTTTTAAAAGGGTTCATAAATGGTGCGTAGGGTTATATCGCTCCGGTGGGATTCAGGCGTTTGTATATCCTTCTGAAATTATCATCGGTCTTGCTGAGCTCGTCGGCTTTTTCGGCATAGTCGCTGCCCCATATCCCGCAGATAAGGTCCGGGAGGTAGCGACGCTCACGGTCCTTGTCTATAGCAGCCGCGATAAGGGTTGAAATCTGCGGCGAATAAGAGGTAGGCTCTATTGCAGCGAGGTATCTTGCCGCACTTGCAACGAATTGCCCTGTTTTGTCAACCTGAATCATATTCTGCACGAGTTCATCCATGATGTCGTCGCATAGACCCATGTGGTTGGCGATATATTCGTATGTAAGAAGCCCGTCAGGGTCGTTGGACAGGCGTTTTTTCAGTTCTTCGTCCATAATTGATATTGTCATGGTATGGTTTCAGATTACAAACGTAAGAAATTTTTTTGAATAGTAGTAGAAATATTTCCCGGTAAAGGCAACATAAGCTATCTTTGCCGCGTTTTCCGATAAACAAACCGTATGATAGAACGCATAGTTATAATAGACCGGGTGGATCCGGTGAGCTTTTATGGTGTCAACAACTGCAATATGCAGCTTGTGCGCAACCTTTTCCCTAAACTCCGCATTGCCGCTCGCGGAACCATCATCAAGGTTTTGGGCGATGAGAATGAAACAGCCGAGTTCGAGAAGAAGATTCACGAGCTGGAGGATTATTGCGTGAAGTACAACAAGCTGTCCGAGGATGTTATCCTCGATATCGTGCGCGGCGAGACTCCCAAAAGCGTCAAGAGCGACGGGGTGATTATCTTCGGTGTAAACGGCAAGCCTATCAGCGCGCGCAATCCGAACCAGCAGCGCCTGGTGGAAGCATTCAACAACAACGACCTGACATTTGCCCTCGGACCCGCGGGTACCGGCAAGACATACATAGCTATTGCCCTTGCTGTAAAGGCGCTCAAAAACAAGGAGGTAAGGAAGATAATACTGTCACGCCCCGCCGTTGAGGCAGGAGAGAAACTCGGTTTCCTTCCCGGTGACATGAAAGACAAGATAGACCCATATCTCCAGCCGCTTTATGATGCATTGGAGGACATGATTCCTGCCGTGAAGCTTAAGGAGTACATGGAAAACAATGTCATACAGATAGCTCCTCTTGCCTTCATGCGCGGACGCACCCTGAATGATGCGGTGATTGTGCTTGACGAGGCACAGAACACCACTACGCACCAGATAAAGATGTTCATGACCCGATTAGGCATGAACGCCAAGATGATTGTGACCGGTGACGCTACACAAATAGACTTGCCGCGAAGCGTTCCCTCCGGTCTGATACGAGCACTGAAGATTCTGGAAAATGTAGAGGGAATCGGTCGCATAGAGTTTGGTAAGAAGGATATTGTGCGCCACGCTCTTGTGCAGAGGATTGTCGAGGCATACGAGAAATATGACCACGTTGTTGAGAATCAGGCTGAGGATCGTATTTCTCCGGAAGCTGAGTAGCAGTAGCAGGCGCTTGCTTTGCAGTCTGGATTTTCTGAGGTGCCGGTTTGCGGCGTGAGGTGCGCCGGTCTATCTCCCTTTTTATGAATTTGAAAATAACTGTAGCCTCCGGTGAGACAGTGATGATCTCACCGGTAAGGGCATATTCCATAACGGCGGTGAATATTTCGCCTTTAACCTGGGTTGAGCAGTCTTTGATGATTTCATACCATGCGGTACAGAAAGTGAAATGGGTTTTCATAGGTGTGTAATTTTTGTAAGTAAATATATAAGGTGTGTTTGTTTTTTATTGCTGCAAAGATAGTATATAAAATTGTAAATTGACAAATATAGCTCTATGTTTTTTTGTGGTGATGATTTTTTTTGCTGTTATATGTAACGTTTGTAGTATCTTTAGCGTCATATATATATAAGGTAGTATAT
>CAMWQE010000168.1 GCA_947176335.1 uncultured Porphyromonadaceae bacterium
CTCTTTCAATAACTGGTTAATGTTTAACCAGTCCAACTTTTGGGGGTCACTTCACAAGCGTCCGGGGTTAACCGAGTATTGTCCCTCCGGGACAGCCTCATTGTCGGAGAAGCGATGTAGAGGAACACACGTCCCGCGCTCAAAGTAATGATACAGTGAGGGAGAGCGCACCACTACTAAGTTTTCGCTGAAAATGATTATACTCCGAGTACTATTGCAGGGTCAATGTTTAATTTCCTGCTTATTTCTCTTGCAACTCTGATGGTGGGTTCACTTTTTCCAGACAGGTAATCGCATATTCGCGAAGGACTAACACCTAATAATTTTGCAAGGGATGCCTGAGTGAGCCCCATTTCGTACATCCTCAATTTGATTACATCTATCAATCAGGGTTCGCCAATGGCGTAATATTTTTCGGAATAATCCGAAACAAGTCCTGACAGAAGGTCAAGTTCCATGCTATATGGATTATCAAGAGGAGTATCATCCTTGACATGCGGCAGCAGTTCCTCAACTCTGCCAAGAGCCCAACGGTACTGGGCTTCATTTTCTATCTGTGTCATAACCTGTATTCTTTCAAATTGTTGTGCAGTCAATCCTGTCATATTCTGCATGAGTGCCGATAAACCTGATATATACCCATTTTATGGTGAATTTTATGACAACAACCAACCGGTGATGATTACCTTTGATGTTAAACACATAATGTTGGTTGCCGAAGTTGTCAACGCTGTTGAAACTTCTTTTCACATCGGCGAAATTCTCCCATTTCGCTGCTTTGACAACTTTCAGCCAATCCTGCAAAGCAACTCTGGTGTCCGGATGCTTGGCAATATATTCTTTCAACGGTTCTTCGGTAATGACTCTCATTTTAACCTTGGAATATGAGTATTGCAAATTTAAGAATTTTATTCTAAAAACCAAAACAGAATACTGTGCGGTGAGGGATTCACATCTTTTAAAGTCTTTTAGTAGGGTGCGGGAGGGAATTATGGGTTTACGTTTGTTCTAATGATGTAAGTAAGTTGAAATACAATAGAAATAAGTAGTAAGAAGCAGTTTTTATTTCAACATCCCTCGTCCCTATGTTCGGGTAGTGATACCGGAGTTTAGGGCTCTCATAAATAAATAGTTGAAACGTGAGAGGAGAAGTCCAAGATAACCCGGACTTCTCCTTTTATGTTATTGCTGTGTGTATATAATTGTTGCTTTCAGATTTTGTCAGGATGTGAGGGATCAAGGCATTCCGCATTTCTGGTAGCGGTGAATGCGCGCTTGTTGAACACATAAATAGGTATCAGTACTCCTGCTACGAGCGCAAGCATGACGAGGGTACATACACCGGCGTTATAATTGAAGAGCATGAAATAGTGCATGAACCCGTCCTCTGATTTCTCAGAGAAGGAGAGCACAAGCGCCTGGACAGCATGGTAAGCGTACATTCCGGGAATCATAGGAAGCATTGCCGGGATAGAGAGCGACTCTGCCGGACATTTGTAGTATTTCGATAGCCATATCGCGCAGAGGCCTCCGGCAAATGCCCCGATGAGCGACGCGAGGATGATATTCCAGCTCAGTATTGTCATCAACACGAAGCGTGACATATGGCCGATTGCTGCGGGGATAGCACAGCCTGTGAAACTCCTGACGGGCACATTGCTTATCGCGCCGAAACCTATTGCCGCTATTGCCGCGAAAAATCCGTCTGAAAGTATGTCGATTATAAGTTCCATTCTTTTTCAGTTTAAAGCATATTGATGTCCATGCACAGGAATGCGACCATAAGCCCTCCTGTAAGGCAGACTGTCAGCATCACGGCTTTGAACAGACGCCCGATGCCGCAGGTATAGTGTGCTGTCATCATGTCGCTGAGCCCGTTGATAAACGGTACTCCCGGCACGAGGAAGAGCACGCTTGTTGCAAGTGCTACCTGCGGAGTGTTGCCCCAGCCGAAAACCATCGGGGCGCATGATACCAATGCCGCGACGGACGCGCTGATGAATGTTGCCGCATAGATACTCCAATGCCACTTTGATGTCATGATGTGTTTGAGCCAGAATCCGGCGATTGTTGCAATGAAGACAATGAGCATCGCAGGCAAATCTCCTCCGAAAAGACGGCAGAATGACGCGTTTGCCGCTCCGACCATTAATGTGAGGGGAATAATTTTGATTCTATGGCGGCTCAGAAGGGTGTCAAACATTCTCTGGGCGTGGGCTAACTCAACATTGCAGTCAGCTATTTTCCAGCTCAGTCGGCTCAGGGCGGAATTGAGCGAGAAGTCTATTGGAGCCTGTCGTATGCGGCGTGTCAAGGTGTAGGTATGGTCACCGTTAAGGTCATGCACGGTAATCATCACATGGTTGGACAGGATTGTGAGCACAACCTGTGTATCATAAGTTTTCGCAATCCTGACAACGTTGAAGGTGACTCTTTGCGTCGTTGCTCCGCAGGCAACAAGAGTTGTGGAGTATCGCGCAAGGAACGCACATACAGCTTTAAGCCGGGCATGGGTTGATGAATGGTCGCAGGCGGTTGATTCCATAACGAGGTTTGATATACCTTAATTTATATATATTCATAACGCATTTGTTTGCGAAAGTGTTGCACAATGATAAAAATGCGTCATAAGAAAACTTTTTATGTGGCGCGGATGTTTCATAAGCAAGAGAAGGCATTTTGCTGGCGTTATTAAAAAGCCATTCCCCATAAAATGTTAAACCTTCTCAGCCCGATTCTCCCATCCCACCCGGAATCGGGCTATTTTTTTGCGCAAATGTCAGAAAGTCAGGGGAAAAATGTTAAAAATGCACGTTAAATCTGTTAAATGTGCGATTTCGGTGGAAAACTGTGCGACTTTTCGGGCCTTTCCTTTGTTTTACTTGCATATTTTCCATGTGCGTTACACAATCCTGTAAAATCAGTTAACTTATTCAATTACTCTTTAAAACTAACTATTATGCTAGACCAGAGCTTAGACCCTAACTTCCGCAAGGGTGATGCAAAAACTGATGTGTTCGGCTCAGACGCCATGCTGCAGCCCGCACCTGTAGAAAAGATTCCGAATGGTCCTACCACTCCCGAAATCGCTTACCAGATGGTAAAGGACGAAACATTCGCCCAGACCCAGCCTCGCCTAAATCTCGCCACTTTCGTGACAACTTACATGGATGAGTATGCCACAAAGCTGATGAACGAGGCTATCAACATTAACTATATCGACGAAACCGAGTACCCGCGTATCGCGGTAATGTGCCAGAAGTGTATCAACATCGTTGCAAACCTCTGGAACACTCCTGAAACAGCGAAGTGGAAAGCCGGTGCGCTTGCTATCGGTTCTTCAGAAGCCTGCATGCTCGGCGGTCTTGCAGCCCTCAAGAGATGGAAGAAACGCCGTCAGGCAGCCGGCAAGCCTTACGACAAGCCTAATCTGGTGATGTCGACCGGCTATCAGGTCGTTTGGGAAAAATTCTGTAATTTCTGGGACATTGAAATGCGTCTTGTGCCGCTGAGCGTTGAGCATCCTACACTAGATATTGACGCGGCAATAAAGATGTGTGACGAAAACACAATCTGCGTAGTTCCTATCCAGGGTGTTACATGGACCGGTCTCAATGACGATGTAGAGGCTCTTGATGCTGCCCTTGACAAATTCAATGCAGAGACAGGCAATGAAGTCTGCATCCACATTGACGCAGCTTCCGGCGGTTTCATCCTTCCGTTCCTTTTCCCGGACACAAAATGGGACTTCCGTTTGAAATGGGTGCTCAGTATAAGCACATCAGGTCACAAGTTCGGTCTTGTATATCCGGGCCTCGGCTGGGTAGTATGGAAAGACAAGAAGTATCTTCCTGACGATATGTCATTTACAGTAGATTACCTCGGTGCGGAAGTAACGCAGGTAGGTCTTAACTACTCACGTCCCGCAGCCCAGATTCTCGGTCAGTATTACCAGTTTATCCGCATGGGATTCGAGGGTTACAAGAATGTGCAGTACAATTCGCTCATGGTAGCGGAGTATCTCAAGGAGCAGGTAAGCGCAATGGCTCCGTTTATGCCTTACGCTCCCGGCAAGTTGCCTAACCCGATTTTCGTATGGCGCATGAAGCCCGATTTCCAGGCAACGGCAAAGTGGACTCTTTACGACCTTCAGGACAAGCTCGCCCAGAAGGGTTGGATGGTGCCTGCATACGCAATGCCTGCAAATATCGAGCAGATGATTGTGATGCGTGTTCTTTGCAAGCAGGTATTCAGCCGCGATATGGCAGACCAGCTTCTCGCAGACATCCAGTTTGCTGTAAACGAACTCAACCAGCTCGAATATCCTACTCCCACTCGCATTGCGATGGAGAAGAATATTC
>CAMWQE010000169.1 GCA_947176335.1 uncultured Porphyromonadaceae bacterium
GGGTGCGCTACGCTTACCCCAAGGCTACTCTCCGGACGCGCTCTCCCGGCGCGTCCATACGTCATTTCTCTTCCCTCAGGCTGCGCTTCGCTTGCCAGAGGCTTCGTACAGCGACGTACCTACGGCACTTCCCTCGCCCGACACGTACATATTAATCATTCCCCTTGTCCTCGGGGGTGCGCTTCGCTTACCCACAAGGCTACTGTCTTGACGCGCTCTCCCGGCACGTCAACATGTTATTCGCCGAAGCGCAGTATCAGGAAATTTATAGACGGAAAGGAATGGGGAGGATACAGTAGACCGGCACGGCAACGTCGCCGATTTTGCCGGCAACCCATTTGGGCATCCGCGAGATAATGCGGAGCGCCTCTTTATTAAGGCTTTCATGCTCTCCACGGAGCACCTCAGCATTGCTGATTGAGCCGTCCGGATTGACAATGAAGCTACACAGCACGCGACCCTGTATGCCGGCGGCATACGCTTCGTGAGGGTACTGGCGCTCCCTGTTGATAAATTTCGTCATGGCGCCGTCACCACCGGGAAAATGCGGCTGTTCGTCAACAGAATCGTATGTATAAGCCTCCATCTGCACGAGCCTGTTGCCGGAAACTACCGTCTGGTAGGTGACTACGCGGCGAAACTGAGCTTGCGCGCCAAATACGGCTACAAGCATCACCACCGCTGCAATCAGGCGTGCAAATCGGGAAGAGATATGGAGAAATGTGTACAATCTAATAGTCTTTTATAGTAGCCTCAGAGGCATAAATCTAAGGTTGATACAAAATTACCTCATGGCACTGATATTTTCAAAACGGATACCCTTATTTTGAGAATGATTATTATTGTTTTATCTTTGTTGACAATTTAAGGAGCAAAGAAGGGATTATCCGGCTTTTTCCGGACACCTTATATAATAGCATACGTGCCACTGCCGTTATAAGAAAAACGGAGACCAGCAAGAAGAATGAAGAAATTGCGACACATAGCACTCGCCGCCGCTTTAGCGGCAGGATGCGCCTGCGCATGGAGCGCAGACGGCAGCCCGGCATACAATTTCCTGAATATTACACCGTCAACCAAAGTTTACGGGCTCGGAGGCGTGAATATCTCCGCTACGGACGGAGGCATCCTATCAACGGAGCAGAATCCCGCACTGCTCGGAGCGGAACATAGCGGAAAGCTTGCCCTCAGCTATATGCGATATATCGGCGACAGCAATTTCGCATCACTCGCCTATGCCCATGCCGCAGGAGAGCGGGGCGCCTGGGCGGCATCGCTGCGCTATTTCGGCTACGGCTCCATGGACAGGACTGACCCTACCGGAGCTACACTTGGTAATTTCTCCCCTAAAGACCTTGCCATAAGCGGACTGTACTCCCACGACTTCACCGAAATGCTTCGCGGAGGCTTTGCTATAAAAGCGCTTTACAGCTCTTACGATTCATATACCGCCTTTGCAATCGGTGTTGACCTCGGAATAAACTACTATGACGAGGAGCGTGACCTTTCGCTGAGCGCGACAATCGTCAATCTCGGCGGGCAAATCAAAAGGTTCAACGAGAGCTATGACAGGTTGCCTATAGATGTGCGCCTCGGCTGGACCCAATCTTTCCCCGGACTGCCTGTGAGATTCTCGGTAACGGCATGGAACTTGACGAAATGGAACCTCCCCTACTACGAAACCGGCGACGGCACAGCCGCAGAGAAGCCGCATCTGAAATCATCATTTGCCTCCAACCTGTTCCGGCACCTCGTTTTCGGTGCCGACATAGTGCCTTCCGACAAATTTTACATCTGCATAGGCTACAATTATAAGACCCGCACTGACATGAGCACATACAACCGCAATCTGCTCAGCGGTTTCTCACTTGGAGCCGGGCTGGACATAGGCGCGTGGGGAGTAGGGCTCGCTTTCGCGCAGCCCCACACCGGCGCCACAACATTCATGGTCAGCCTCAGTGCGGGAATCAGTGAATTGATAGGAAAATAACAATACAACCAACAGAATATGACTGAAAACAAAAAGATAATAGTGGCGATTGACGGATATTCTTCATCCGGCAAAAGTACTATGGCTAAAAAACTCGCCAAAGACCTTGGCTACAGATATATCGACAGTGGGGCAATGTACCGCGCAGTGACCCTGTACGCTATGGAAAACGGCATGATTGCTCCCGACGGCACAGTGGATGCGGAGGCGCTCGGCGCTGTTGTAGGGAATATCCGCATTGATTTCGCGGTAACCCCGGAAGGACAGCACACACTCCTTGACGGCAGGGATGTGGAGCATCTTATCCGCTCCCTTGAAGTCAGCAACCATGTTTCTCCCGTTGCGGCAATCCATACGGTCCGCCAGGCTCTTACCGCACAGCAGCAGCGGTTCGGGGCGGAAAAGGGTATTGTGATGGACGGGCGCGACATAGGCACTACAGTATTCCCTAACGCGGAGATGAAAGTGTTTGTCACCGCATCCGCCGAGAAAAGAGCACACCGCCGCTACCTTGAGCTGCAACAGAACGGAACACCGTCACCCTACGAGGATGTGCTCAAAAATGTGATTGAGCGTGACCGGATTGACGAGACCAGAGCCGAAAGCCCGCTTAGAAAAGCGCCTGACGCTGTTGAACTTGACAACTCCGACATGAGCCTGCCGGAGCAGGAGAAATGGCTCATGGAATTATTCAACAAAACCGAAGCAGCGATAAATGGGCGCGACTGTTGAGATTGACGCCGAATCGGGATTTTGCTTCGGAGTCGTAACGGCAATCCGCAAGGCGGAAGAGGTGCTTGACAAATGCGGCACCCTATACTGCCTCGGAGACATTGTACACAACAGCGATGAAGTGGAGCGGTTGCGCAGCCGCGGCCTCATTACCATTACCCATGACGACCTTGCCAGACTCCATGATGTCAAGGTGCTCTTGCGTGCCCACGGCGAGCCCCCGTCCACCTATGAAATTGCGCGGCGAAACAATATCGAGATTATTGATGCGACATGCCCTGTGGTGCTGAAACTGCAGCAGCGTATCAAGAAAACATACGACAGTGACCGCTCCACCCAGATTGTCATATATGGTAAAAACGGTCATGCGGAAGTCAACGGGCTTGTAGGACAGACAAATGGCGAGGCTATTGTTGCGGAGAGCGTTGCCGACCTCGACAAAGTGGACTTTGCCCGCGGCATCAGCCTGTACTCCCAAACTACCAAATCACCTCAGGGATTCAGCCACATGATTGAGGAGATAAACGCACGCAAGAATCCTGATGCGCCCTTCGAGCATTTTGACACTATCTGCCGTCAGGTGAGCGGACGAGCCGGAAGCCTGCGCGATTTCGCGGCGGCGCATGATGTGGTACTCTTCGTGAGCGGTGCCAAGAGCAGCAACGGCAAAGTGCTGTGCGCAGAGTGCGCGAGTGTCAATCCGCGCACCCACCAGATTGCCAATCCCGGCGACATTGACCCGCAATGGATTGAAAATGCCGGAAGTATAGGAATATGCGGCGCGACATCGACCCCGCGCTGGCTCATGGAGGATGTGAAGGCTAAAGTCACTGAAATCTGCGGAATCACTCCTGAAAAATAGCGGCGTCATGGACAATTTTGTTGCAATAGATGTTGAGACCGCCAATAATTATCCCACGAGCATCTGCGCAATCGGTGCCGTGAAAGTGGAAAACGGCTGCATCACCGACCGGTTTTATGAACTGGTGCGTCCGGAACCGGAATTTTATTTCCGGCACTTTACCGAAAATATCCACGGCATAGGGATGAAAGACACCGAGAACGCGCGGCTGTTCTGCGATGTGTGGGCCGACCTCGCCGCATTCATCGGCAACCTGCCCCTTGTGGCGCACAACAAGCGCTTCGATGAGAGCTGCATCAAAGCCGCATGCCGTTGCTATGGCATTGATTATCCCGAGCCGCCGTTTTACTGCACCTTGGAAAAAGCGCGTCGCACCATTCCCCGCGCCATCTGCTCATCTTTTTCACTGCCTCACCTCGCCGATTTCCTCGGAATACCATTCTATAATCATCATAATGCGGCGGCAGATGCCGAGTGCTGTGCAAAAATCGCAATGGCAATACTATAAATGCTAAGAAGGTACACTATTGATTATGTGATATTTATGACTTAGTGGCAATTTAACCCGCTTTTTTAATAGAAAAAAATTTTGCGGTTTGCGCCAATTGCCTTAACTTTGCATCCGCAAACACAGCTCAGGCTGTCGGAGCATGGCTCCTTAGCTCAACTGAATAGAGCATCTGACTACGGATCAGAAGGTTACA
>CAMWQE010000170.1 GCA_947176335.1 uncultured Porphyromonadaceae bacterium
CAAACTTTTGAGGCATTATTTTTTCAATAAAATTTCACTCACCTGATTATGTGTTGATTACACATAACCTTTTATAATACCTCTCTTGGCATTCCTCACAAAGAGGATGATTTCGTCGCGCTCCTTGGTTGCAGGAAGTTCGGCTTCAATGCGCTCGACCGCATCGGAGTTGTTCAGCCCGCTCAGGTAGAGGTAACGGTATATCTCCTGGATTTCGCGGATTGTCTCGCTTGAAAAGCCTCTTCTGCGCAGACCGATAGAGTTTACTCCAGCGTAGGAGATAGGTTCACGGGCAGCCTTTACAAAAGGAGGAATGTCTTTGTTGACAAGCGCACCGCCCTGCAACATGACATGAGGACCGATATGGCAGAACTGGTGCACAAGAGCACCTCCACCGATAACAGCGTAATTGTCAACAACCACTTCGCCGGCAAGCTGGGTGGCATTGCTCATTATCACATTGTCTCCCACAACACAGTCGTGTGCCACGTGGCAGTAAGCCATGATTAGGCAGTTGTTTCCAATAACCGTGCGTCCTTTTGCCGCTGTGCCACGATTGACAGTCACGCATTCACGCAGCACAGTATTGTCACCGATTATAGCAACTGTATCCTCGCCTTTGAATTTCAGGTCCTGGGGTATGGCGGAAATAACGGCTCCGGGAAAAATGGTGCAGTTTTTGCCAATACGCGCACCCGCCATGATTGTGACATTGCTGCCGATGCGAGTACCTTCTCCAATCTCTACATTTTCTTCAATAGTTACAAACGGGTCAATAACAACACTGGGCGCTATTTTTGCCGCGGGATGAATATATGCAAGAGGTTGTTTCATACTTAAAAAAATTATTTGTTTTTGATAATCTGTGCCATGAACTCGCATTCAGACACAATTTTTTCTCCGACAAAGGCATAACCTTTCATAACGGCGCAACCTCTGCGCAGTTCTGTCATAAATGAGATATGGAATATCAGTGTGTCGCCCGGTACAACTTTGTGGCGGAACTTCACATTGTCTATCTTCATGAAATAGGTCGAGTAGCGCTCCGGCTCGTCAACGGTGCTGAGAACGAGCAGACCGCCGGTCTGAGCCATAGCCTCAATCTGGAGCACTCCGGGGAGAACCGGTTCCTGCGGGAAGTGTCCGGGGAAGAAAGGCTCGTTTGCCGTGATGTTCTTCACTCCGACAATGTAGTTCTCACCCATTTCAATTACCTTGTCTATAAGGAGCATGGGATAGCGGTGAGGAAGGAGCTCACGGATGCGGTTATTGTCCATAAGAGGCTCCTTATTGGGGTCGTAGACAGGTGCCTGCACATCCTGGCGCTTGATTTCCTTGCGGATTTTTTTTGCGAACGTAGTGTTGATGGAGTGACCGGGACGTGTTGCGAAGACTTTGCCTTTAAGGGGACGCCCGATAAGAGCAAGGTCGCCCATCACATCCATGAGTTTGTGGCGTGCCGGCTCATTTTCAGCAACGAGCGGACGCTCCTGAATGAAGCCGAACTCGGAGACATGTTTTCTCGGCACCCCCATGAGGTCTGCGAGTCGGTCTAGTTCGGGCTGCTCCATCGGAGAGTCATAAATCACTACGGCGTTGTCAAGATCACCCCCTTTGATCAGGTTGTTCTTCACGAGCGGCTCAATTTCGCGTACAAACACGAATGTGCGGCTTGATGCAATCTCAGCGGGGAAGTCCTCCAGATGTTCAAGGGCAGCGAACTGGTTGGAGAGCACCGGGGAGTCGAAGCTCACCATCACATCGACACTGAATTCATCATCAGGAAGCACAACGATTGACGCACCGGTTTCCGGGTCGCGTACCTCGATTTTGTGCTTGACAATATAGAAGTCCTTATCGGCACGCTGCTCCTCTGTGCCAACTTCGGCAATCTTATCGCAGAACTCCTTAGCGCTTCCGTCAAGGATAGGCATCTCCGGACCGTCTATCTTGATAAGGCAGTTGTCAATACCGGCGGCATAAAGCGCAGCCATAGCATGCTCGATTGTGCTTACGCTTACATCTCCTTTGGCTATTACCGTGCCTCTGGTAGTGGACTGTACATTCTCGGCAAGAGCGTCAACAATGGGTTCACCCTCAATGTCCGTTCTTTGGAACTTGTATCCGTGGTTAGCCGGTGCGGGAAGAAATTCCGCTGTAATCACCTTGCCGGTGTGAAGTCCTTTGCCATTGACGGTAAAGGGCGCGCTGAGTGTAATCTGCTTCATATTTTATATTGTATTTTTTATCAGTTGGAAGTTTTACTTTTTTATTTCTTTCTCAAGCTTGCCAAGACGCTCGTTGATACGTGATATGCGGCGGAGGTTCATGGTCTGCGCGGCAAAATCCTGGAAAGTCATCGCGGGGGTGCCGATAAGCCTCTCTCCTGCCGGAACATCACGGTGCAATCCACTCTGCGCGGCAATTTCCACATTGTCACCGATATGAATGTGCCCGGCAAGACCGACCTGACCACCAATCATGCAGTGCGTGCCAACTTTAGTAGAGCCGGCAACTCCTGCCTGCGCAGCCATAACAGTGCTTTCGCCCACCGCGCAGTTATGAGCAATCTGGATAAGGTTGTCAAGCTTGACACCTCTGCCTATCTTCGTGGCACCCATCATCGCACGGTCAACTGTCGTGTTGGCTCCGATTTCCACATCATCCTCCACAACAACAATTCCGGTCTGGGGTATTTTCTCGTATCCTCCGTCCACCGGAGCAAAGCCGAATCCGTCAGCACCGATGACCGCGCCGCTATGGATAATGCAATTCTTGCCAATCCGGCAACCGTGGTACACTTTCACTCCGGCATAAAGAATGGTATTCTCCCCTACACTCGCACCGTCTCCCACATAAGCCTGCGGATAAATCTGAGCTCCTGATTCAACTACAGCACCTTTGCCGATATAAGCAAACGCTCCGATATACACATCTTCAGCCACTTTTGCCTCGGGATGAATGAAAGAGGGATTCTCGATGCCGCGCTTCGGCGGGTTCATCATCTGCTGCACCATAGTAAGCAGTTGTGCAACTGTGGCGTATGGATCCTCAACCCTGATAAGAGTGGCAGAAACAGGATTTTCCGGAACGAAGTCTTTGCTGACAAGTACAGCCGAACTGCCGGTAGAATAAATATAGCTTGTATATTTAGGATTGGCGAGAAATGAAATAGCCCCCGGTTTTCCTTCCTCAATCTTTGCAAATGTGCTGATTTTCACATTACCATCCCCCTCAACAGTTCCGTTGGCGATGGATGCTATCTGATTGGCTGTAAATTCCATTCTTTTACTGTAAAAGCTTGATATTATTAGCTAAAACTGAAATATTACTCGTGCAAAGTTCGTAAAAAAAATTCACATTCAGCCTATTTGCGTGCAAAAAGTGCCGATTTGTCCTCTGAAATGCCAATTTTCCCATCCTTAAGGAGATGCCCTACTGCTTTCTTAAAGTCTTTCTTGCTGCACTGGAAAGCGGCTTTAATCTCTTCCGGAGAACTTTTATCGCTGATTCTCAGCTTGCCGCCCTTTGCCATGAGTTCCTTATAAATTCTTTCCGCAAGGGTATTAGTGCGCACATCAGCCCTTCCGCCAAGCATAAGATCTATTTTGCCGTCAGGACGCACTTGCTTTACATAAGCCTCCAGGCAATCACCTTTCTGCAGAGGGGCATATACCTCATCATCATATAAAATACCGAAGTACAGGTTGTCGACAATGCACCGATAGCCGATTTCATTCCTGTCAAACACAAGTGCATTTACTTTCTGTCCGTTTACATACTCCGGAATCACATTGCCGATGAATTTCTCTATCTTAGCAGAAGCTGTAACACGCCCCGTTGCATGGTCAAGGTATAAATATACAAGATAGCGTCCGCCCTCCTTCATTCTCGATTTCTGCTCGCTGAACGGCACAAGCAAATCCTTTGGCAAACCCCAATCAAGGAAAGCACCGACTTTGGTTACCGCCGCCACATCAAGAAAAGCGAACTCGCCGACATAGGCAAGCGGAGTCTCAGTACTTGCAACCGGACGGTCCTCACTGTCGGTATAAACTACCACATCCACCTCATCACCAGGCTTCAACGGAGCGGTAATATATCTTTTAGGCAAAAGTATTTCCTTGCCGTAGTCAGCTTCGAGATAAGCGCCGAAATCAACAAGGCGGCTTACTTTCAGCTTGTTTCTTTTTCCAATCTGTACCATTACTTCAAAATTAATTTGGCAAAGATAACAATTTTCGTTAA
>CAMWQE010000171.1 GCA_947176335.1 uncultured Porphyromonadaceae bacterium
GCCAAGAACTCTTTCACCGACCTTGTGCTCGAAGCGCATATCGTTGGCGCGTGTTACCTCGGGGTGGAACACATCATAGAAATCACCGATTTCCTTGTTCCATTCCGCCTGTCCCTCGGCAATCATGTCAAACCGCGCTTCTACCGATGCGGTGAAATTGAAGTCGAGCACATTGGGGAAATATTCGGTAAGGAAATCATTGACAATAGTGCCGGTGTCGGTAGGAATCAGTTTGCCTTTGTCCGCTCCGGTGGTTTCTGTTTTCGAGGATGAGGTTATCTTGTTGTTCTTAAGGGTCAGGGTAACGAATTTGCGCTTTACTCCGGGACGGTCACCTTTCTCCACATATTCCCTCTGCTGTATGGTTGATATTGTAGGAGCATATGTCGATGGTCTGCCGATGCCGAGATCCTCCATTTTCTTGACGAGCGAAGCCTCGGTGTAGCGTGGAGGATGCTGGGTGAACCTCTCTTGGGCGACAATATTCGCAGGTGTCATCTCCTCGCCTTTTTTGAGTTCCGGCAGGATAGAAGAGTCCTCGCTGTCCTGCGCGTCGTCTGTGCTTTCGAGGTACACTTTCAGGAATCCGTCAAACTTCACAACTTCGCCGAATGCGTTGAAAAACTCCGGGCGTGTGGATGCGGCGATAGACACCACCGTCTTTTCAAGTACGGCGTCAGCCATCTGCGATGCGATAGTGCGTTTCCAAATGAGGTTGTACAGTTTCTTTTCCTGTGCGGTGCCGTCAATAGTGTGCTGGTCTATGTAGGTGGGACGGATTGCCTCGTGCGCTTCCTGCGCACCTTTGGATGATGTGTGGTATTGGCGGCGCTTGTAGTAATTGTCTCCCATTGACTCTTTCACCTCCTTGGCAATCGAGTTCAGTGCGAGGGTTGACAGGTTGAGCGAGTCAGTACGCATATATGTGATGTGTCCCGCTTCATATAGCCTTTGTGCCACCATCATTGTCTGGCTGACTGTGAATCCGAGTTTGCGGGAAGCTTCCTGCTGCAGGGTTGAGGTTGTGAAAGGCGGGGCAGGAGTTTTTTTGAGTGGTTTTACATCTACATCGGCAATGTTGAAGAGCGCTCCTTTGCAATCTTCAAGGAATTTCCTCGCAGTCTCTTCATCAGGCAGCCTTTTTGATAATTCAGCCCTGACTTCCGCTCCGGCAGGGGTCGAGAATATAGCGGTGACACGGAAATAAGGTGTTGACTGGAAGGCGCGTATCTCATTTTCGCGTTCAACAATCAAGCGCACCGCAACACTTTGCACACGTCCTGCGGACAATGCCGGTTTGATTTTTTTCCAGAGCACGGGGGATAGCTCGAATCCGACAATCCTGTCAAGCACACGGCGCGCCTGCTGGGCGTCGACAAGGTTAAGGTCGATGTCTCTCGGATACTCGATGGCGTTGAGGATTGCCTCTTTGGTTATTTCGTGGAATACAATGCGCTTCGTGTTTTCCGGCTTAAGCTCAAGCACTTTGTAAAGATGCCATGCAATAGCCTCTCCTTCGCGGTCTTCATCACTTGCAAGCCATACGGTCTGTGCGGATGAAGCAGCCTTTTTCAGGTCGCGCACAAGATTTTTCTTGTCCTCCGGTATTTCATACACAGGGGTGAAGTCACCACCCTCCACACTGAAATTCTTTTTGGACAAATCGCGTATATGACCGTAACTCGACATGACTTTGTAGTCTTTGCCGAGGAATTTTTCTATAGTTTTAGCCTTTGCAGGGGACTCTACGATGACAAGGTTTTTTATCATTGGGCTGCAATTTTTTGATTCAAGCGACAAAATTAGGAAAAGAATTTATATTCAACTCCACACTTTTAAAATAATAACACACAAAACTCCCCGAAAGTTATCTTTCAGGGAGTGACAGTGGGGTAGGCAGGGGGGCCCTGCAATAAAATCAGAAGTAGAAATCTGAGGATTTCGAGTAGTAGAGCATTGCGGCTCCAACTTGCTCTGCAACATCCTCGCCCTTTGAATTGCGCACAATAGCGAGGGCGAAACGGAGGGTGGTTGCCGGTCCGTTGCCCGTAATCAGGTTATCGTGTGCCACAACAGGTGCTTCCTGAGGTTTGCCTGTGACAATGTAGCCTTCCATGCCGGGATAGCAGGTCGCTTCCCTTCCGGCAAGGATGCCGAGAGGTTCAAGCACAAGCGCCGGAGAGGCGCAGATAGCTGCGATTTTGCCTCCTTTTTTGAATTGTGCCTTAAGTGCGGCTGTAACTTCGGGGCTTGCGGCAAGGTTTGCGGCGCCGGGCATGCCTCCGGGGCATATCAGCCATTCGGCATTGGACAAATCCGCATCCTTGATGTGGATGTCTGCTTCAACTTTCACTCCGTGAGCGCCGGTCACTGTTTTTGTGCCGTCTGTCACAGCAACAGTTGTCACAGTCATTTCGGCACGGCGAAGTACATCGACTGTTGCAAGTGCTTCAATCTCTTCAAAGCCGGGTGCTAAAAATAAGTAAGAGTGCTTCATGTGTGGTGGGTACTTAGATGGTTGTAACTAAAAATGTAAATAAAATGATTTTGTTAGGTGATGCTCTTCTGCAAATATAGTGATTTTATTGAAATATGTGCTATTTTTGAAGAAAATTTTGAACCATGTACACCTTATATAATATATACAGGCGCGCGATTGCGGTTGCCGTAGCCTTGACAGTGATGCTGTTTTGCAGTTGCAGCAAGAAACAGTGGCATACTTACGAAGGGGCTGTGTGGGGTACCACCTTTCATATCACTTACCTTTCCGAGGCAAATATGGATGACAGCATAAATGCTGTCATGCGCATGGTTGAGCTTAGCCTTTCTCCTTTTGACAAGCAGTCGGTGGTAAGCCGCATAAACCGGGGTGAGACGGTTGAATGCGATTCGCTCTTCATAGCCGTATTCGAGAGAGGAAAAGAGGTGTGGAGTCTTAGCGGCGGCGCTTTTGACCCTACGGTCGCTCCCGCGGTAAATCTTTGGGGATTCGGCTACAAGAATCTTGGCAGGGAGCCGTTTGACAGCGAGATAGACAGTGTGAGGGAGTTAGTTGGATTCGGTAAAGCCTGCATGAATGATGGAATGTTATTGAGTCCGCATGGTATGGAATACGATTTCAGCGCTATTACCAAAGGTTTCGGTTGTGATATGGTCGGCAGGATGCTTGCGCGGAACGGCAGCATTGATTATATGGTGGAGATTGGCGGGGAAATAGCCCTGTCCGGTAAAAACAGAATGGGGGAGGACTGGCATATAATGGTGGATGCGCCGGTAGAGAGCAATACCGAGATTGTTCATGACAAAATGGCGGTGATAGCCGTTACGGGTTGCGGGATAGCCACTTCAGGAAACTACAGGAATTACCGGGAGACTGAAAAAGGAAAAATTTGGCATACAATTGACCCGCGGACTTGCCGTCCCGCTGAGAATGTGACTATTAGCGCCACTGTGATTGCTCCGGATGCAATGACCGCCGATGCTCTTGCAACAGCTTGCATGGTAATGCATCCCGACAGCGCTATCGCTATGATTGACAGGCTGGAAGGAGTGAGGGCACTCCTCGTTGTGAGAAGTCAGGGTGCTGAATCGGAGTGGAATACTATTGCAAGCGGGGATTTTCCTGAAAGAAGATAGGTTTAGCAAATATTAACGTCAGATGGTTTTGTTTTGTGAAAATAGTTGGTAAATTTGCAACAGGTTTAATCTTAATCACAAAATAATATGAGAAATATACGGGAGATTATTGTGCATTGCACAGCGACAAAGTTTAATCGGGAAGTGACGGTAGCGGAAATTGACAGTTGGCATAAATCCTTGGGGTGGAAAGGTATCGGCTATCATTATGTTGTGATGCTTGACGGCAAAATATGCGCGGGTAGGCAGGTGGAGGAGGCTGGCGCGCATTGCATCGGGCATAATTCCAGTAGTATAGGTGTGGTGTATGTAGGAGGATTGGACGGTATGGGGCAGCCGAAAGACACACGCACCCGGGAGCAGAAAGTTTCATTGAGGAACCTGCTTGTATCTTTGAAGGATAGGTATCCTCAGGCGCGTATATTCGGCCATCGTGATTTTGCAGCTAAAGCGTGCCCGTGTTTTAACGCGAAGGCTGAGTATGCTGACATTTAGCGGTTTGAAGTGCCCGAAAATTCAGCGTGCATCTCCTCGAAGCGTTTTGTGCTGTCAGTGCCGAAAGCGGAAATGGATGCGCGGACCTTTTCCAGAGTCTTCTCCTTCATGTCAC
>CAMWQE010000172.1 GCA_947176335.1 uncultured Porphyromonadaceae bacterium
GCAGAAGGGCTGTCATCGCTGCTGCATGATGCCGCGAACATCAGCATCGGTAGGATAAGGAGTGAATGGATTTTCTTCATAAAAATTGTATTAATATTAAATTTTTTTTCCTGTTTTCTTTGTTGTTGTTGATTTACGGTTGCAAAATTATTGCCGTAAATATGGGGGCGCAATACCCAAAACAGGGACTATTTTCACTGGATTTTGTTCGTTTATTTCTCTATGCGCCGCGCAAAACACCTAAAAATAGGTATGGCACGCATCAAATAAAGTCCATACCTTTGCATGGAGTTTTACGGCTCATTCGTTTTCAACATATTTGTTATGGCAAAGAAAAATTCTTTCACGCAGGATGATATGCTGCGCACCCTGATAGAGGAGAACCCGCTGCTTCTGGTTGTGCTTAACCGCTTCGGTATTTCATTCGGGTTCGGCGACAAGACTGTTGCCGCAGCTTGCGCTACTGACGGCGTTGACAGCCGGTCATTTCTCGCAGTGTGCAATCTCGTGTGCGGCAAAAGCTGGTCAGGACAGGATATTTCCCTTCCGTCGCTTATGTCGTATCTTCGTCGCGCCCACACTTATTTCCTCGATTTTCTCCTGCCTTCTATCCGCAGGAAGCTAATCGAGGCTGTGAACTGCACTGATATCAATGACATAGCTTTCCTGCTGTTGAAATTTTTCGATGATTATGTGCAGGAGGTGCGCAACCACATGGACAATGAGAATGAGAATATTTTCAGCTATGCGGAGCAGCTGATAGAGGGGAAGAGCCGTGAAGATTTCCGCATCACCGACTATCTGGTGTCACACGGCAGCATGGCGGAGAAACTGAATGAGCTCAAAGATATATTCATACGTCACTACCATATAAAGGATAATGATATCCTCACATCCGCGCTGATAGACATAATATCATGCGGTGATGAACTCACAAGCCATTGCGAGATTGAAAACAAGCTGTTTATTCCTGCCGTAGAGAAACTTGAAAAAGACCTGAAACTGTCATCAAGAGATAAGTCAGCGGCAGCAGACGCAGAAACATCCGATTCCCCGGCCGACAGTATGACAGCGCGTGAAAAAGAGATAATCTGCTGCGTTGCAAAGGGTATGAGTAATAAAGAGATTGCCGATACGCTATGCCTGTCAGTGCATACTGTCACCACCTACCGCCGCAATATATCATCAAAATTGCAGATACATTCTGCCGCAGGGCTCACCATATTCGCCATACTCCACAATCTTATCAACATCGAGGACATCAAAATACTTCCTTGACCCACAAATGCAGATACTCCATGAGTCTATTTGTTTCGCCCTCTAATATATGATGTGTTGACCCTATAAACAAGGACTGTAACCAAAACTACAAATATCAACGCAAACAATCCGGCAAACCCTCTCATCAGCAGTAACAATGTGGCTGGTATGGAAGCCAGCCAAAATGTCATCGCCAACATAAGGATTATTGACACCCCGATTGATGCCAAAGCGTAATACTTCAAGCGTAAATTAGATTTTTCCCGGTAATATTTCCGGAGGTCTTTACGTTGTTCCTCTATTCTCTCAAAATAGTTTGGCATATGTTCAGGGACGGGGAATAATAAGTTCGTTGAGCGGACGCTTTGGCACGCACTGGGTATCGTTTTCATCGCGGTAATATTTTATATCTCCGTCCGGAGCAAGCTCAACAATTTTGGTGTTCTCTGCCGGATAGCCGAGGGCGAGCACATAGCGGGATTTGAATCTTTCGGGCAAATCCAATGCCTCTTCCACTTTCTGCCGGTTGAATGCCTTGATGATGCATCCGGCAATGCCTAACGAAACAGCTCCGAGTGTTATCGCTTCAAGTTGCAATCCGTCATCACACAGGCAGTCAGATGCAAGCGCGGTGTCGATACACTGCACAAGGTATGCAACCGGCTTTTCACCGTCAGCAGGTCCGTCCCAGTCCTTATAGTAGCCCGCCCATGCGAGTGCAGGGAAAAGTTTGTCAAATTCTTCGGGAGTAGAGACGATTCGGTAGCGGAGGGGCTGCAGGTTCCTGCCGGAAGCGCACCAGCGCGTCAGCTCCACAAGTCTTATGAGAGTGGATTCATCGACAGGACGTGAGGAGTCGAATCGCCTTACGCTGCGGTTATTTTCGAGAAGTTGCTTTAAAATGTCAAATTTGTCCATGATGCAGTGGTTGTTGTCTGTTATCCGAGGAGAATTACGAGGACTATTCCAAATATTATCAGCAGGGTATTCGATACGGCGTAGGTTATGGTGTAGCCAACGGCGGGAACGGAGCTGCCGAGGCGCTCCTGAATAGCACCGAGTCCTGCGGTTGTCTTCCTTGCTCCGGCGCAGCAACCGAGGGCGATTGCCGGGTGGAACTTGAATACCTTATAGCTCAGTATAAGCGCAATGAACAGCGGAACAAGTGTAACAATAAGCCCGGCAATGAAAATCTTTGGTCCGACGGCGATGAAAGCATCGACAAATGTGGGTCCGGACGCTATGCCGATAACCGCGATGTAGAGATTAAGACCAAGGTTGTTGAATACCCACAGGGATGCCTTGGGTATCGCTCCGTATACAGGGCGCTTTGAGCGGAGCCATCCGAGGATGAGACCCATGACCAGCGCTCCGCCGCTTGTGCCGAGGCTGATTGACACGTTGCCGAATTTCAGCGCAAGGCATCCGAGGAGTCCTCCGAGCAGCACACCGAGACCAACAAAAACGAAGTCTGTAGCAAGTGTGGGTTTATCAGCATAGCCGAGGTTTTCAGATGCGGCAGTCACATATTTTTTTCTACCTACAATCTCAAGAATGTCTCCGGGACGCACTACCACATCCTTGCCCGGCACGATAAGCTTGCCGTCGCGCAGAATGCGCTTCAGTTCCACTCCGTACATGTAGTCGTTTTCCATCAGTTCAGGCACAGTGACCTGAGGAATTGTTTTGGATGCTGTTACCTGAACATCTTCGACCGCAAATGTGAGTATTCCGATTCCGGCAACTTCTTCTCCAAGCCATGAATTGTCCTTTACAATGAATTCCCTGCGACCTGAAACAACAATTATATCACCGGGATTAACAACCGAGCCGGCAACTGCATCGGTGATTGTGCCGTCAGCCGATTTAATCCTTTCCACCAACAGGCGCCGTCCTTCGCTCTCATATTTCTGCTGTATCTCTTCCACAGTGCGCGCTACTGTCATCCATGTGCCGTTGGTTCGGAATGCCCTGAAAGCCACGGGGCGGCAAGCGTCAAAAAATGCCGGATCATCGCTTACACCTGCGGCTGAGATGCTTTTTTCGTACTCCTGAGTGAGTTTCTTCACTTTGTCCAGACCTCCCATCATCCATGGTCCTACATAGCCTATGAGCCAAACCGCTCCGAGTGTGCCGAACACATAGGTCATAGCGTAGCACACCGGGATAGCATCGGTCATCTCCTTGATACGCTCCGGAGTGGTGGAGAGCGTTGCTACAGTATCTTCCGCCGCTCCGACAACAGGCGACGCTGTAGATGCACCCGCCATCATGCCTGCAGCCTGTCCAGGGTCAAGTCCGAGCCAAAGCGCCACTACCCAAGCAACTACAAGTATGAGCACACACATCACCACGGCGAAAAGCACTTGCTTCAATCCTTCCCCTTTCATTGACTTGAAGAATTGAGGACCAACGCTATAGCCGATGCAGAAAAGGAAGATCATGAAGGAGACGGTTTTCAACGGACCTCCTACATTAATGTTCATCTGTCCGACCAGCACCCCGACAATGAGCACTGAGGTGACTGTGCCTAATGAAAAGCCTTTGAATTTTATTTTGCCGATAAGGAAGCCGAGCCCTATGGTGAGGAATACGGCAAGGGCAGGGTTGTGACGGAATGTTTCAATGAACCACATAGGTTGATTTTTAAGTGATGAATAGCAGGTGAGGGGAGTACCTAATTATAACTGATTGAGTGCCGCCATTGTTTAGGCGATTCCCCCAACTTTTCCATTCTTGTGGAGATGGTTTTCAATATAGCTGACCATTTCCGGTGCATTCTCGCATCCGAGCACATATTTTTTGCCTGATTTGAGGGTGACGAGGAAGCAGTCGGATGACTTGCCGTAGTAAGCGAAGTATCTGCCGATTCCCGGTTCGCTGAACCAGCCCCAGTAACCGAAAAATCCTCCACTGGCAAACAGCCTTTTCTCCGACATGGTGGGCGGACACATTTTGACAGACTCTATTTCAC
>CAMWQE010000173.1 GCA_947176335.1 uncultured Porphyromonadaceae bacterium
ATACCACAGCACGCGCTCTTAAAGCATTGGTAGGTAAGCGTCGCCGCCTCCTTGACTACCTTATCAAGAAGGACATCAACCGCTACCGCGCTATCATTGCACAGAAAGAGCTCGGCATCAGAAAGTAAGCCGTCAACATTGGCTTGCTTCATGCCACATCACGAGGGCGGAGATCTTAATGGTCTCTGCCCTTGTCATTTATCCCGGTGTCAATAAATAACAGCAGAAAATATATGCTTTGAGCACCGGATAATGTTTTACGGATGAAAATAAGATTGTATCTTTGCAGATAAAGCATAATGGCAATTTTTTGATAATACGTTTATGATTTCACTTGCAATATTTAGCCCCGAAGCATTAGTAAACTCCTTTCTGGATGCCGCGCCCATGACGGTTTATCTCATGGTGTTCGGTCTGATGATTATAGAAAGCTCATTCATTCCATTTCCAAGCGAGGTGATAGTACCGCCCGCAGCATATCTCGCCGCCACCAGCCATGAGGTAAATATAATTACCGTTGTCCTTATAGCGACTGCAGGTGCGCTTGGAGGAGCCATGATAAACTATTACCTGTCTGTTTGGATAGGGCGCCCGATTATCTATAAGTTCGCAGACTCAAAAATCGGGCATGCGTGCCTTATCGACAGGGCTAAAGTTGACAAAGCCGAAAAATATTTCAATGAACATGGCGCAATATCCACATTTATAGGCAGACTAATCCCTGCCGTGCGTCAGCTCATATCAATACCTGCCGGACTTGCCAGAATGAACATAGGCAAATTCGCAATATTCACAAGCCTTGGCGCACTGGTGTGGAACAGCATACTTGCTGTCATGGGTATGTGGCTTGGACATCTGGTTGACAGGGAGAACCTTCTTGCAAAAGTCGAGGAATACAATACTTACCTGACCTATGGCGGTATTGCACTTGGAGTAATATGCGTAGGTTTCATCCTGTGGAACGCTTTCAAAAAGCACAAGTAACATCATTTAAGCAAACGAATAATATCTGACAATATATGGTTAAAGTAGCTCCTTCAGTTCTTTCCGCGGATTTCGGAAAACTGAATCAAGATATACAGATGCTCAACTCATCAGAGGCGGATTATATCCATCTGGATGTAATGGACGGTGTTTTCGTGCCAAATATTTCTTTCGGATTTCCGGTCATCAAGTCTATTGCTAAAGTCGCACAGAAGCCCCTTGATGTCCACCTCATGATTGTCGACCCTCAGCGATATGTCAGCCAGGTCCGTGATTGCGGTGCGGAAATCATGAATGTTCATGTTGAAGCATGCACACATCTCCACAGGGTAGTGCAGCAAATCAAAAGCGCCGGCATGAAGGCGGCTGTGACACTCAATCCTGCGACCCCGGTCATAATGCTTGAAGATATCATAAATGACATTGACATGGTTCTTCTTATGTCCGTTAATCCCGGATTCGGCGGTCAGTCATTTATACCCGGCACGATAAAGAAGCTAAAACAGACCCGCAGCCTCATCGAGCAGAGCGGTTCTAATGCCGTGATTGAAATTGACGGCGGAGTCAACATGAAAACCGGAGCTGAACTTGCGGCAAACGGTGCGGACATCCTTGTTGCCGGCAGTTTTGTATTCTCTTCCAAAAATCCGGAGGCGACTATCGCAGAACTCAGGAGATTATAACAACTATTTAACCCTCTACCGATTTATAAATGGACTCATTTGAGATATCATCGGAGAACTATGATCCGAGTACGCTTGCATCTGCAAAAGCACAACATCAGGAGAAACCGGTAAGCCCCGAGCAACCTCTGCAAAGGCAGCAATCCCCTGCCCCGGAATCCAAGGCTACCGCGGCAAAGACTGCTGAAAGACCTAAAATGCAACCGGCGGTAGGCAGTACTGAGCGTTGGAAAATGTTTGCCGGCATCCTGTTCATTATTGCTGCGGTGTATATGCTCATAGTCTCTATCTCGTTTTTTGCCAATGGTGCCGCAGACCAGAGCATTGTACAGAACGCACCCTACAGCGATATTTCCGGAGTGGCAAAGGATGTAAGGAATACAGGTGGACCTGTTGGAGCTGTCCTTTCTGACATCCTTATGTCAAGATGGCTCGGCATCGGCTCATTTATACTCATTTTTTATATAGGCGCGGTTGGTGTATCACTGGTAAAGATAAAACATTTCAGCTTCTGGAACCTTACTTACAAATGCCTTCTCACCGCTATTGTGCTTTCAGTACTCACCGGCTTTCTCACCTACAAACTCACCTCATATAATCATTGGGGAGGAAACCACGGCAGGGTTGTGAATGAAATGCTTATTACCCATACGGGAATATGGGGTGCGATTGGTGTGAATATTCTTTTAGTTAGTGCGGTAGTCCTTGTATTCTTAAAAGAGATTCAGCACGCATGGGATGTCTATATCACCCGGGTACGCCGCCACAAAGAGAAACTTGCCCGTGAAAGAGCGGAGGCAGAGGCTCGGCGTAGGACAGCGGAAAACAACCTCAGCGACAGCGAGATTGAAAAGGTTACTAAACCGGAGAATACTGTTGCGGACAATACACTCGAACCAACGCCTGCAAAAACTGTCCGCACACCAGAAGAAACCTATCACCACGAGCCGGATACTACACCGGTCGTCTCTGCACATACTAATAATTCCGTCACTCCGCATCTCGATGAGATTCCGGATACCGACCCTCAGGAATGGAAAAAACCGTCATTTCCCGAGCCCGAACCTCAGCAACCATCCCACGTGACTGATACAGTGGAAACCGTTCATTCTGAGATCGACGAAGCTCCGGTGGATGAGCATGATTCTGAGCCATCCATAATGGAAGCGGAAACCACACTTGCAGAAATACCCGTTGTTGAGGTTGATGAAGAACCCCAAGAAGAGGTTACTGACAATGTCACCATGACTGTAAACGCACCCGAAGAAGAAAAGGTATCAAACCATATCCAAACCGACCTCTATGATCCTACTGCCGAATTGTCTTCATTCCGCCGCCCCTCAATTGACTTGCTTGAAAACAGAGAGACGCGCACAGACCATGTTGACCTTGCAGAGCAGGAAGAAAATAAGGAGAGACTCACAAAAACTCTAAACACATATGGTGTGAAAATCTCCCATATTGAAGCAACCGTGGGACCGACAATCACACGATATGAGGTTATTCCGGCGCAGGGTGAACGCATCCGCTCCATCAAGAACCTTGGCGATGACCTTGCCCTGAGCCTTTCAGCATTGGGCATACGAATCATCGCACCGATACCTGGAAAAGGCACAATCGGCATAGAAGTGCCAAACAAAGACCCGCAGATTGTGGGTATGAAAAGCATCCTTGCATCTGAAAAATTTCAGCAGTCAGAGTATGAGTTGCCTATTGCAATGGGACGCACCATCACCAATGAAATTTATATCGCTGACCTTGCGAAATTGCCTCACCTGCTGGTTGCCGGAGCTACCGGCATGGGTAAATCCGTGGGTTTGAACGCTATCATTGCCTCACTCCTCTATAAGAAGCATCCGGCAGAACTCAAATTTGTCCTTATTGACCCTAAACGAGTGGAGCTCAGCTTGTACCGCAAACTTGAGAGGCACTATCTTGCTGCGCTTCCCGGTGAGGATGCAATTATTACCGACACATCCAAAGTGGTTGCCGTGCTTAACTCACTCTGCATTGAGATGGGTAACCGCCTGTCGCTCCTTGAAGATGCAGGCGTCAGGAATATTAAAGAGTACAATGCTAAATTTGTTGCAAGGCGTCTTAATCCAAATAAGCACAAGTTCATGCCTTACATAGTGCTTATCATAGATGAGTTCGCTGATATTATCCTGACTCAGGGCAAGGAGGTCGAGAATCCTGTCAGCCGACTTGCAGCAGTAGCACGTGCTGCCGGCATACATCTTATTCTTGCGACACAACGCCCGGCGGTAAATGTTATTACCGGTGGCATTAAGACAAATATTCCCGGACGAATCGCTTTCCGCACAATCCAAAGCGTGGATTCGCGTACAATTCTGGATAGAACGGGCGCGGAACAGTTGGTAGGCAAAGGCGATATGATTTTCTCTAAGGATGGAGTACTTGAGCGTGTGCAGTGCGCGTTTATAGATACCGATGAAGTCAAAGCGATATGTGATTCCATAAGTGATCAGATTGGTTACGACCGTCCTTATGATTTACCTGAATTTGTTCCGGCTGGAGCTGAAGGCGCAATGGGCAAAAC
>CAMWQE010000174.1 GCA_947176335.1 uncultured Porphyromonadaceae bacterium
CGCATCTGGACTTCGCCGGAATTTACGTCTGAAGAGATTTCCGCAATCGAAGGGATGCTGTGTGATGACACACTTCCTGCCGATGCAAGGGAACAGATGATTTGGGCATTGATGCTCGGAGGTATGGAGTATTACCGGAGCAGGCGTCTTATGTTGCTTGGAAAAGTATATTCTTCAACTGAAAATAAAAGGGTTAGGCTCGCAGCTTTGGTTGCTTTCACTTTACTGCTATGGAATCACAGGAAAGTGCCTGTAGGAGTGAAGTTGAGCGGTTTGCTTGAACTGATGCGCCAGAGGGAGACATGGTCGCAGGACTTGAGGCTTGTGGCAATGCAGTTTGTCAAGACCCGTGATACTGACAGGATTACCAACAAGCTTAAAACAGAGGTATTTCCGGCAATGATGAAGTTGCGCCCTGATTTACAGAAATTAGGGGACATAAGTGCCGACATGGATTTGACCACGCTTGAGGATAATCCTGAATGGGAGGAATTGCTTGACAAGAGCGGTCTCACAGAAAAACTTAAGGAGCTGACCGAATTGCAGAGTGACGGTGCGGATTTGATGATGGCTACTTTTTCCAACCTCAAGGGATTCCCTTTTTTTAATGAGGTGGCGAACTGGTTTGTTCCTTTTTCAATGGACAGGAATGATGTTTCCGGTGCTGTATCTGATAATATCCGGTCTCTTGCTGAAATCATAGGTGCCTCCCCTTATTTATGTGACAGCGACAAGTACTCCATGATATTCTCTTTCAACCATATTCCGGCGGCACAGCGCAAGATGTTTGCCGACCAGATTGAGGCGCAGAATCTGAATCAGGCTGAACTACGGGCAGGTTCCTTGGATGCGGGTGATAAGAAAGGCGAGAATATTGTGGCGGTGCTCGTGCAGAACCTTTACCGGTTCTTTAAGCTTTTCCGTAGGAAAGGAGAGTTTGCCGACCCCTTCAAGGCTGCTCCTGATCTTGCTTCACTGGAAATTTTCGGGGAGACATTGGGCGATGCGGCAAATGTGCGTCTCGTTGCGGAGTTTTATTTCAAGCGAGGATATTATGATGAGGCATTAGTACATTTCAAAACCCTTATAGCTTCATCACCCAACGATTACCAACTTCTTCAAAAAGCAGGTTATTGCTATTCGGCGCTTGGAGATGTCGAATCGGCGGTGGATATGTATTCGCGTAGCGAACTCCTTGCTCCCGACAGCCTGTGGACTTTGCGTCGTCTTGCATCGGCATACAGGCTCCTCGGAAATCACAAAAAGGCACTCGAATATTACCGTAAAGTTGAGGAGAAGCGTCCCGATGACCTCAATATCGCTTATGCCATAGGGCATTGCTTGATGGAAACCGGTAACTTGAAGGATGCGCTAAAAATGTTTTATAAGGTTGAGTACCTTGCTCCTGATTCCACTAAATCGCATCGCCCGTTGGCTTGGTGCTCCTTCCTGCTTGGAGATTATGAAAAGGCAGAACGCTATTATGGCAAAATATTGGGTGGAAATCCCGCTGCATCCGACTATCTTAATGCCGGGCATCTCGCTCTTGCCTCAGGTCGCTTCAATGATGCGGTGGAGTATTACTGCCGGAGCATAAAGATGTCCTCGGCAGAGGATTTCCAGCGTCTCCTTGCAGGAGACATGGATGTGCTTCTCAATGCAGGGATTGACAGGGTGATGCTTGAGATTGTGGTTGATAAAGCTCTTTATTCAATTTGAAAATAATGCATATGGAAGAAAAGAATCCGCTATACACTGAGTTTAAAGGAAAATACAACGCTGTTCCGTTCAGCTCCATCCAGCCCCGGCATTACGAGCCGGCAATAGAGCGTGGCATTAGGATTGCACAGGATGAGATTGAAGCGATATGTTCAAATAGCGAAACTCCTACTTTTGAGAACACAATCGTAGCGTTGGAGCGTTGCGGAAAAGATTTGGACAGGGTACTCAATGTGTTCTATCCGCTCACATCCGCTTTATCCGATGATGAAATGATGGATATTTCTATGAGGGTCGCACCTGCATTGTCGGAATATTCGACATCTATTACTCTTAATGAGAGGTTATGGAATAGAATCAAGCAGGTGTATGAGGAGAAGGATAAGTATGACCTGGATGCCGAAGATACTATGCTCCTCAATGAGACTTATGACTCTTTCCGTCGGAGTGGTGCTCTGCTTGAGGCTCAGGACAGGGAAACACTCAAAAAAATTAATTCGGAGCTTACGGAGTTGACTACCAGATTCGGGCAAAATGTGCTGAAAGAGTTGAATACCTATGAGATTTATTTGAAAAAAGAGGATTTGGACGGTCTGCCACAGCGAATTGTCGACCAGGCATATTCCGAGGCTAAGGCTGCCGGCAGGGAAGGGGAATACCGTTTCAATCTGTCCCAACCGGTGTATATGTCGTTCATGAAGTATAGCGACAGGCGCGACCTGAGGGAAAAATTCTACAGGCTTTATACCGGCAGGAATATAAGCGGTGAATTCTCCAATATTGATGTTGTTCTCCGCATTGCTGAACTACGGCATGAAAAAGCCCGACTTCTCGGATTTGACACATACGCCGATTTGAAACTTAGCCATACAATGGCAGGAACCAAGGAGAGGGTTGTTAAGCTGCTTGATGAATTGGCGGATGCCTACCGTCCTGCGCAGGAGCAAGAGATTGAAAAGCTCAATGCGTTTGCAAAGGATAAGGGTCTTATGGATGATGAAATCAAACCGTGGGATTACAGTTACATCGCAAACAAGGTTAAGGAAGCGGAATATCAGTGTGACGAAGAGCAATTCCGCCCATATTTCCCGCTTGATACTGTTAAGAAAGGAGTTTTCGGACTTGCCACAAGGCTGTATGGCATAACCTTTGAGCCTGTTAAAGATATTGATGTGTACCATCCGGATGTGGAAGTATTTGAGGTCAAGGATGAGGACGGTTCTTATTTAGGATTGTTATATACCGATTTTTTCCCTCGTGACAGCAAGAGGCCGGGTGCATGGATGACAGATTTCGGAGGTATGTGGAGGGAACCTGACGGGAATGTGCACCGTCCTCATGTGTCGATTGTGATGAATTTTACCAAACCTCATGGTGACACTCCTTCTCTCCTCTCAATATCTGAGGTCGGTACATTCCTCCATGAGTTCGGGCACTCTCTGCATGGCTTGCTTGCAAATACGAAGTATGCATCCTTGTCTGGCACAAATGTGTACCGTGACTTTGTTGAGCTTCCGTCACAGTTCAATGAGAATTTCCTCACCAATCCCGAGTTTCTGGAAACTTTTGCGCGGCATTGGCAGACAGGTGAGCCCATCCCGGCTGAAATGATTGAGCGTCTTGTGCGTGCCCGTCAGTTTGGGGCGGCATATGCGTGCATGCGTCAGCTCAATTTCGGAATGCTTGACATGATGTGGCATACCGTGACAGGTCCGGTAAAGGATTTGGAGTCTTTTGAGAGGGAAGCGATTGAAAAAGTAAAGATATTCGATGATATTGACAACTCGTTGATTTCTCCCCAGTTCAGCCACATTTTCTCTGGTGGATATGCTGCGGGCTATTACAGCTATAAGTGGGCTGAGCTCCTTGATGCGGATGCTTTTGCCGCATTTGAGGAGAATGGCATATATGACAAAAAAACAGCCACCTCTTTCCGTAAGAATATTCTGGAAAAAGGTGGCTCGGAGTATCCTGATGTCCTTTACCGCAGGTTCAGAGGTCGTGATGCTGATATATCTGCTCTACTAAAACGTGACGGAATCGCGTAAGTTGTATTCAAACAAATTTATGTACACTGCGGGTTTTCAAGGCGGTTTCCCCTTAGAAAATCCGCAGTTTCCATTCTCTTTTTGCCCTGGACCTGCAAGGAAAGGATTTTAAGTTGTTTGTCACCGCAGTCAATGCACATTTCATTATT
Source organism: uncultured Porphyromonadaceae bacterium (assembly GCA_947176335.1). Taxonomy (GTDB): domain Bacteria; phylum Bacteroidota; class Bacteroidia; order Bacteroidales; family Muribaculaceae; genus Paramuribaculum. The sequence continues at coordinate 3,917 of CAMWQE010000174.1, forward strand.
GGAAATATGCACTTTCCCCGGAGTAACCGCCGGCTTGTCACTCACAGATGACTTGAAGATTTTCATTACCGTTTCCCCTTTGTCATCGGCAAGCGTTGTCCATGCTCCGGGAACCGGGGACACGCCACGGATGAGATTGTGGATTTTCTCGGCAGGCTGTTCCCAGTCT
>CAMWQE010000175.1 GCA_947176335.1 uncultured Porphyromonadaceae bacterium
GTATGCGCGTGACAAAGGCAATATTCCTCCGAGATGGTACTATATAAACATTTCGCGTGATTTGATTGTTAGACAATTGAAATCGCTCATTGCAAGTGATGTTCTCGGTCAGGCGGCGCTTTTTGAGGTCAGCAACGAAGGCGACTCTACAATTCTGCGTGCAATCAGGGAGTTTAACGACGGTAATGCTGTTGCTCCTATTACCGGGAAATCATTGGAGTGAATTGTTAGAAATTAAAAAGATGAAAAAAGAGGATATCAGAAGAAAAATAAGGGCGTCAAAGAGCCTTCTGTCCGAGGATGAGAAAAAATCTGCGGCAGAAAGGGTGTTTTCACGCCTTGAGGAGCTTGCCGCTTTCATGTTGTCGGACAGGATACTGATGTACCACTCCCTCCCGGATGAACTTTCAACCGTTGATTTTATTTCAAAGTGGAGCGACAGGAAAAGCTTCTTTCTGCCCAGAGTCAACGGAGTCGGTCTTGACATCCTTCCCTACGACCGCTCCACTCTTCGCCTCGGAGCATTCCATATTGAGGAGCCGCAGGGAGATGAACTCACCTCGATGGATGATATCGAAATGGTGGTTGTGCCCGCTGTTGCATACGACCGCATGGGCAACCGTGTAGGCAGAGGCAAGGGATACTATGACCGTCTTATGGTTGACTCAAAGGCGTTGAAAGTTGGTGTAGGATATGATTTCCAGCTTGTTGACGAAATAGAGACAGAAGAGCATGACATCCCTGTTGATATTGTCATAACAGAATCGCGCACATATCTAATTCGCAGCAAATCCCGAAAATAAGATCGCTTATTTAAAATCATTATAAATAATTTAGCCGGATTTTCTTGGAGAATCCGGCTTATTTTTTGAACTTTGCATCATTAATTTTACTTCATTATATCCACATGAGATTAGATGAGCTACGCACAGGGCAGACTGCTATGATTGTCAAGATTTTGGGTCATGGTGCTTTCAGGAAGCGGATGATTGAGATGGGCTTTGTGAAAGGCCACGAAATCAAGGTGCTTCTCCATGCGCCTTTGCGCGACCCGATTAAGTACAGCATCATGGGCTACGAGGTTTCGTTGCGCAGGTCTGAGGCACATCTTGTTGAAGTGCTTCCGCTTGACCGTGAGGTACAGCATGAAGAGTCCGGAGACGCGGCAGATAGCGCGCATACTGAAAAAGAGTTTTCCGACAGGCGCAAAACCATAAATGTTGCTCTTGTCGGTAATCCCAACTGTGGAAAAACCTCCCTTTTCAATATCGCTTCAGGTGCTCGTGAACATGTGGGAAATTACAGTGGAGTGACTGTCGATGCGAAGAAGGGCAAGTTCAAGCACCGCGGCTACACATTCAACATAGTGGATTTGCCGGGCACTTATTCCCTTGCATCATATTCTCCCGAAGAACTGTATGTGCGCAAATACCTCCGGGACGAGACTCCGGATGTGATTATAAATGTTGTTGTCGCCTCCAACCTTGAGCGTAACCTTTATCTCACGACGGAGCTGATTGACATGGACAGGAGCATGGTTATTGCCCTGAATATGTATGATGAGCTGAAAAAAAGCGGAGATACCCTTGATTACAAGCTGCTTGGCGAAATGATAGGTGTGCCGGTCGTACCTACGGTTTCCAAAACGGGAGAGGGGATAGACAAGCTGTTTGACACCGTTATAGATGTTTACGAGGGTAGGGAAGATGCTGTGCGCCACATCCATGTGCCTCTTGGCGAAGATATTGAGCGCGGAGTTACAGTGCTTAAGGATGAAATTAAGAAAGATGACCATATCGGCAGGCATTTCTCTCCGAGGTATCTTGCTATAAAGCTCCTTGAGCATGACAATGAGGTGGAGGAGGAAGTGCGCAAGCTCCCTGCGGGTGAAGCAATCCTTGAGATGCGTGACAACGAGCTACAGTCTATAGAGAAGATTTGCAATGATGATGTCGCCTCGGTAATTGCCGGTGAAAAGTACGGTTTTATTGCCGGCGCGCTTGCCGAAACATTGGTCAAGGGTGAAAAAGACACGAATGAATCTACCCGAATCATTGACACTTTTGTAACTAACAAACTTTTCGGTTTCCCGATATTCATTCTCATAATGTTTGTGATATTTTGGGCTACATTTGAAATAGGCTCCTACCCGATGGGATGGATAGAGAGCCTTGTCGGATGGATATCAGGCATTGTGCAGCATGTTATGCCGGACGGTCCGCTGAAAGACCTAATTGCTGACGGAATAATTGGCGGTGTAGGTGGTGTGATTGTTTTCCTACCCAATATTCTAATCCTCTATTTCTGTATCTCATTTATGGAGGATTCCGGATATATGGCGCGTGCCGCATTCATCATGGACAAGCTGATGCACCGCATAGGTCTGCATGGAAAATCATTTATACCTCTGGTAATGGGATTCGGCTGCAATGTTCCGGCGATTATGTCAAGCCGTGCGATTGAAAGCCGTTCAAGTCGCATAATAACGATACTTATAAACCCGTTCATGTCATGCTCGGCTCGTCTGCCGGTATATGTGCTGCTTGTTGGCACATTCTTTGAGAAGCATGCCGCCCTTGTTTTCCTCGGTCTGTATCTTCTTGGCATCCTTGTTGCGATGGTAACCGCCAGATTGTTGCGCAGCTTTTGGTTTAAGGCTGACGAAACTCCGTTTGTAATGGAACTTCCGCCATACCGCATTCCTACGATGAAAGCATCCTTGCGCCACATGTGGGGCAAAGGGGAGCAATACCTGAAAAAAATGGGTGGTGTAATCCTTGTTGCGAGCATAATCGTATGGGCGCTCGATTATTTTCCCATGCATGACGAGGATGCGACGGCTGTGCCGCTTCCCGACGGTAAAACTGCATCTGTTGTGGGAGATGATTCCAAAATTGACATCAATTCCGATTCCTATCTTGAAATGGCGGGTAAATTTGTCAATCCGGTAATGGAACCGATTGGATTCCACTGGCGTGCATCGGTTGCGGCTCTCGCCGGAGTGCCCGCAAAGGAAATAGTTGTATCGACTCTCGGGGTACTCTACACCGGTGATACTGAGGTGGAGGACAGTTCTCTCAGCGCACGGCTCACAGCTCCCAATCCCGTAACAGGAGAGCCGGACTTTACAGCGGCTGCTGCATTGAGCTTCATGATTTTCATTTTGCTATATTGCCCATGTACGGCAACAGTTATTGCCGTGGTACGTGAAACCGGAAGTTGGAAATACGGGTTATTTTCGGTTCTATACAACACCGCAGTGGCATGGGTAGTGGCTTTTGCCGCATACCGCATAATGCTGCTTGTATGATTTACTCGAACTCAACTACGGTTATCCCCGCGCCGCCAAACTGAACATGCTCGTCACGGTAAGATTTGACCTCGCGCACAGTATTGAGGTACTGGCGGATTGCCTCACGCAGAGCACCGGTGCCTGTGCCGTGGAGAATTCTCACCCTTCCAGCCGAGAACTGCACCGCATCATCTATAAAATAGGTGATAGCCTGTAGTGCTTCGTCAACTCTCATGCCGCGCACATCTATTTCCGTGCTGAAGTTGAGCTGGCGCTCGCGGCTTGAGGCGGAGGTGGCTGAGCTTACAAAGGTCACATTTGTCGCGCCATTGTCCGGTTTCGCGTTAGTGAGTACGAGCCTGTCGGTCTTGACTGTGGTTTTCATCACCCCGAAGGCGACTGTCGCGTTCTTCCCGCTAATCTCAAGTATTTTGCCGGGAGAACCTTCACCGTCGAGCTTTACAGTATCACCGACCTGAAGCGGGCGTTGCGGCTCCTTGCTCTCTTGAGCCGGCCTCTGTTTTTTACGCTTGGGCGCTTTTTTGAGCAGCGGATGCATCTCATCTTTCTGCTTGCTGATAGACTCTTTTGCCTCGGTCAGTTTCTTTCGCGCCTCCTGTGTTTTCTGCTTTTCAGCCTGTGCTGTACGAATCTCACGGATTGTCCGCTCTACGGATGCGTTGCTTGAGGAGATGATGCGTTCTGCCTCCTCTTTTGCCTGGTCAATGATTTCACGGCGCTTTGCGCGGAGTGCCTCGGCATCCCCCTCGTAG
>CAMWQE010000176.1 GCA_947176335.1 uncultured Porphyromonadaceae bacterium
TCACGTTTGTTATTGATACCTGTAATGAAATACTTAGAACGTTCAGCCTTATTCTTGGCAGCTTCAAAGGTTATCAAACCTGCATCCCGGAGCTTAACCCTCGCCCTTCTTACTGTAGCTTCTGATTCTTCAAAATGCTTTGTGAGTGCAGCATGACTCATTTGCACCGGATTCTTCCAGTTCAGGGAATTTGCGGTGTCAAGGAGCAGGAAATACAGCTTTGTTTCTACACTGCTAAATTCTTGCTCTCTGTCAAGCTGCCAAAAGCGGTTTATCAGTTCTATGTAAGTCATGTGGGTTATTTTGAACCGGTGATGTATCCGTTTATTATACGCATGAAATCGTTTAGGCTCCGGCAAACCTCATACTGGTAGCCTTGCGCCTCTATCACTGTCTGCCATTGCTTTTGCTCGGGACTCTGCCGTCCTTTTGCGGTTTTCATTTCCACGAGCAATGCCCCCGATCGCCCCCGCCTTTGGAAAAGTATAAGGTCTGCAACGCCGGCTGTTACACCCTCTGCTTTGAGACGTGCTCCGGTGACAGCATCACGCCTCCCGCCATTAGGTACAGCGATAAGGCAGCCTCGCAGCATGGGGTACTGGTAATTGAACCACCGGACACAAGCGACTTGAAGCTGATGCTCCTCATCGCCATGTGTACGGGGTGCTTTGAAAAATGTCTTCATCTCCAGCTATGGACTAAATAATGTTTGGCGAGAAGAAATAAGACCAGAAGTGCCAGTAATGCAATTGGCACCAGGACTACCCACCAGGGAATATCAAGGGTATGTGACTGTTTCAGAATCACCATAAGCATAGCTATGGCGAATGCAAGCAGTCCGCAATCTGTTAGTAGATGTTTCATCGTTTTCTAATTAGCATTGGAATTTTATTTACGGTAGTAGAAGCTGTAAAGACTTTATCTCTATGTAATTGACGCATACACTCTGTAATATCCTCAGGCAACTTTTTCATAAGATCAGTAAGCGTACAGCGAGCAGGAACATTCCCGGCACGCTCTTGCTCGGCAATTATGCGCTCAGCGGTATTTCTGACATAGTCTAACAGCATATCAAAGGTATTGCTTGGCTCTGCCTACCTCTATCTCCATCAGCTGAATCCGCTCGTGGTCTTCTGGTGTAGGAATGTAAATCTCTGCCTCTAGTGCCGCCCAGTTGCGGAAACGCTCTATTGCAAGAGTCATTTCCTCAGTTGTCAGTTCTGCTGATGAGCGGAGCTTCTTGACCTTACCAAGCAGGGCATCTTCCCTCTCGATGATGAACAGTTCCGGATTACAATGCACTTTGAAGTATTGCCGTTTGACGTAATCAAGGGTGTTGCCAGTGCGCAAACCGAAGTAGCTGAGTATTACATGAAGGTAGCGGTTCTGCTTAATTGTACGCTGCGGTTTCTTTTCTGTAAGCTCTGCGATGCAGCCTTTTTTATAAAGGGAGTTACACCGGAGCTTGAAGTTTTCAGCGTCAAGAGGGTTGGAGAGGTCGTACAGAGCCATAGGTTAAAATGGTAAATCGTCGTTCTGTGGTGCTGTGGATGCCGCCTGTTTTGCCGGAGTCGCTTGTACTGATGTGGGAAGCGGTTCAGGTGCGAGAGGATGAGCAGCAATAGAAGTTCCTCCTATCGGACGTACCGATGTGACGTTGATGTCAGTAATGATTTTCTCTTTATTGTTATCATCCCGGTATCTACGTCCACACAGGTAGAAATCAACGCTCACGATCTGCCCGGTTTTGATGTTGTCAAGCAGGGCGCAGCGGTCATTGGTGAGGGAAAGCAATGGAGTGTTGCTTTCATCAATTGTAGGCTCGCCGGTATCGCGGTTGAATGACTGCACGGCAATTACAAAGTCACGTTTATTAAAAGTGTTGCCATTCTTGAGGGTGATTTGTTGAGTGGGGTAGATGTAAAGTATCTTTCCAGTGATTTTTGCCATAGTTCAAGCTGATTTTAATAAATTAATATCTACGGGGTGCCCAACATATCCTTCCGGGAGTGTACCTCCGAATATGCGGGGATTGGTGATAAACTTCCGGCGGTATTCGAGCCAGTCAATGAAAGCTTCTACATGATTACGTAGCAAAATTGTGGATTGCTCGTGGTCATATGTATAGACCTCGGGGTAAACGGAGCCGCTAAGGACTAACTGATTTTTTGGGAATACCACAACGGTATATTCAAAAGATTCGATTTCGGTAGCCATTCCGCTCTCTATCACGCACCATGGATATAAATGGCGCTGCCATTTACGTTCAAACTTGCCGAAATTGTAGTAGCTTGTGGTTTTGATGTCGTAAAGCCGATTGCCTACCCATTCATCGATGTACCCATACAACAGGGCTATTCCTTGCCGGGTCTTCATCGGAGCCTCGCATAAATACTGAGTTAGCGATCCAGGGAAGCGGGCTGCCACTTCACGGCAGAACTGCGCATCATAGACGAAATTAAAATCATTTATTTTAGCCTCTATTACAATCTGCGTGTCACTCAGTTGACTTTTCCGGATAATCATGTCATTGCGGCGACACGGACAGCGTTCAATGATGCAATCCACAATCTCGTTGAATGCCGTGCCTCGGTCGGCTGCCTCAATAGGCATGCCGTCTACACGGTTTATCATATCTATTAACTCCGCCTCAATGCTAATATACATCTCGTCAGGGGTTAGCTTGTATTTGTCACCTGATTTATTCCAAGGCTCATCGGCTACTATTTCGTAGTCAATCAAGTCTTGGAATTTATCAAGCAAAGAGGGGTAGATTCTATAGTCATGCGACGGGAGCATCGGAGTAGGTTTTGTTGATTTTGTCATAGACCAATCCTAACTCTTTTACTCGACGGCATAACTCGCTCTGAGCAATAGCCTTAGTATTATAGATATGGGTCAGGGTTTTCACCCAATCCACAAACTTGTTAGCTTCGTCAGCATTTTCTATCTCAGCGGCATTAACCCGTATCTCGTTTGTCAAAGCTTCAAACTCGGCTGTTTGCTCGATGTTGTGCTTGAGGCGCTCGTGATAACGTGATAGTACGGTCATAAAGAAGTCGTTCTGACCGATGGGGTTGCCATCTTCGTCTACTATCGTGGGAACCTCGACAACCCCCGGCATATTACAGGCGTTTTTCGCATAATACTTTTCGCAGGGACTAAAAGATATGGTGCGTTTGTTGCCGTACATTTCCATGTAGCCGACAAGATCAAGTTCTTTAATGAGGTCGTTGGCAGATGACCCGCCTACCTCTGGGCGGATAATGGTCTCATCACCACGTTTCTGTTCGATTTCGTGAGCAACGAATATCACGTTCTTACCCATCATGTTCGCCTCCTTGATGAAATTGATGAACATCTGCTTTCGCACGCCATAACCTTGCAGCGAGAGCGAACCGTCCGCCTTACACTTCTTGGGGTCGGTGCGTTTGATATAGTCTTCCATGAAAGAAAGCATTTTGCCGACGGTATCAATTACTATGGTCTGAAACTCTTTTGGATTTTTTACCTCAGTAAGAGCCTGACGCGCCTCCTCCCATGAGGATACTTGTACGGTTGGTACTTGGTGGGCTCCGTTGATACGACCGACGCCACCGTCGAAGTCAAACATGACGGCAGCGGGAGCGCTACAGGCAATCGTGGATTTACCCAGACCGGGCTGTCCGTAGATCAGGGCGGTCATAGTCTGCTTGACTTGCAGCTCGGATGGTTTTCTAATTAAACTCATAATGTAAATTTATTAAATGAATAAAATGCTGTTGGTGAGTGCGCGAGGACTCGAACCTCCTTTGTGTTAAACCTTAAATCCCATGGAAAACTCTGTCCCGCAGCCGTCTGCGGATTTTCGCACCCCGATAAAGCTTGTTAGGGCTTTATCTTTTCAAATTTGATTGCATCAGAAACGAAATACAATGTGTTTGTGGAGCGCACCCGGTAAATGGCGTTATCTGAGAGCTTGCACTTTATTATTGAATAGGATTGCACATAACTGCTGTCCCAAGCCCTAACCGTGGCACTGCCGTAAGCCTCAACCGTGGCACTGCCGTAAGCC
>CAMWQE010000177.1 GCA_947176335.1 uncultured Porphyromonadaceae bacterium
ATAAATTTCAGAAATTTCTGTAGGAAGTGCGGTGCGGCTCTGAACTCGCGTGCGAAGAAAGCCATTGCAAGATAACGTGAGACTCCGAAATATCGCAAGGCAGAGGCTATCGCTCAGGAACTTAAGCGACTTGACAATTTCATCAATGGAAAAACAAGCTTCAATAGTCTTGCGGAAACTGTCTGTTCACCCGTTCAGCTTTCCGCACCTAAAGTCAAACCATCTCCGGCACAACGCAAGGAAATAAATTTCAATGCGCTAACCCTTGACGAGGCGGAAAGGATGTATGAGGAGAAGCGCGCTGAGATGGAAGCTGTGCTTGACAGCATTGTCCCTCCGCCGGACATGACCCCGGAGGAACAACGTGATTTCTGCACAGCAAGAAAGATAGTGGTAACATACACTACAGTAATAAATAAAACCATTAATAAAGGTTGGGTATGCAATTACTGCGGATGCCGGCATAATAATCCGTCGGAATGCGCCGAACCGTGGCATGGAGGCACATGGATTACAGTCGATGTGTCAGAAGTAATAGAAGAAACGAAATTAGAAACACTGAATAGAAATGGCAGGAACTCGTAAAGGTACAGGTGAATCACCTCGTGGCAGAAGCGGCAATCTTGATGCCAACAATGAAAATACGGTCAACCCGAATGAACCGGCGGAACCAAAAATAGGCAAGTCCGGTACCGGAAAGAGTGTAGTGGATGACTCGCAGCGCGGGCGAAGAGGTCGTGACCGCCGTGATGTTGCTGAAGAGAAGAGCCGGGTAGAGGTTCTGGAATACTACACCGTTGGAGGCAATAGGTACAAGACCGTCCGGTTGCTATCTTCATCTACAGGTGAAGCGAATATAATACTTGTTGAGCGTGACGGAAAGAAATATGTGCTCAAGCTGTACAATTATGACCCGGTGAATCCGCCGAGCCATGAGGTGCTTGACAAAGCAATGGAAATCGCCAAGAATTACAACTGTTTCATAAAGGTGTATTCCCATGGCAAATGGAAGTCTCCTGACGGCACCGGTCCCGAGTTGGATTACGAGCTGATGGAGTACTGCGAGGGCGGTGCTCTTGAGCCCGGAAGCTATACCGGCGATGAAGAGGAATTTGCAGATGTGATGTTCACCATGCTATATGCAGTGGAGAAATGTGGCGAAGCCGGCATACTTCACCGCGACATCAAGCCGCAGAATTTCTTATGGGCTGATAAGGAACATACCCGTCTTGTGCTTGCCGATTTCGGCATAGCCTGCCTTTGTCCGGAAGGTGAATCGAAGGAGGTGCCGGACACATGGACTGCAATATATGCAGCCCCCGAATTTTATGTCCGGGTTCCCGGGCGCCGTCCGACTGTAGACATAAAGAGTGACTACTACTCAGTTGGAATGTCCCTGATCACCTTGATTAAGGGGGAAAAGCAGTTTGAGGAGATGACTGAGCCCGCTTTGATTCGCATGAAGCAGGAAAACATTCTGCCTATCCCTGAAAATCTGGGTCAGCACATAACCACAATTGTAGCGGCGCTTGTAGAGCCTCGTGTATCAAGACGCTGGACCAACACGATGGTTTCCAAATACCTTGACGGTGACCTTCAGCCGGATGAAATACCGGAAATCGTTGACAAGGAGATTGAAATCACTTTCAACTCAGCCCGTGGCGAAGTAGCGCATTCCCGGGCGGAGCTTGCGCGCTTCATGCTGCTTGACCAGACTCTGGCGAAGAAATACCTTTATTCAGGCAGGGTAGCGCGTTGGCTTGAGGAAGCAGATCTGACTGAGGACGGGGTTGCGATTGAGGAGATTGTTGAGAAAATTTATCCCAAAGACCAGGAAGCCGGGCTTTGGGCGTCATTATATCTGCTTGACCCTGAGATGCCGTTTTACGGGCCTGAAACAGATTTCTCACTTCCGGAAGAAAAATGGGACAGCTCGGATACCCAGGAAGGTATTGCTGAGATGATTGATGTGGCGCCGCAGTATGTCGACCATGTTCAAGGGAAGAATCTCTATGATTTCTACTATGACGACCTGTTGAAGAAAAACTCCCGTCTGTTGATGTATCTCTCGGCTCATGGAGGTGACGCTATTGTTAAGGAAGCTAAGAGGCTTCTTAAAGACAAGGTGATGCCGGGTGAGGTTCTCAACATCATAAAATACCGCCTTGACCCCACGTTGCCTTACACAGTCGGTAGAGGGCATAGCGTTGAAACAATCAGCGGGCTGATAGATGCATTGATAGATGATCAAGGCTATAACACGGATCTTACAAAAAAATCATTCGTTTATTGGCTTGCGGCACGTGATGCGGCACTTTCCGGAAAAATAAAGAAGGTTATTGCCGACGGCGGCAATAAATGGGATGTCATTTATGCCCTTGACCCCAACATGGGCTATAACTTCATATGTGATCCGGAAAATCCTGAAAGGGTATTTACTCCCGCCGAGATTGCTGAATCCATAAATAAAGAAATCTTCGAGATGGGGACTATCAATGAGGTGGATCCGGAGGATGTTGCCTTGTCCTGTGAACTTATGTCACCATATCAGCTTGAGGCGTACTTGAAATCGAAGGGCAAATACGATGATTACATAGAATGGATTGAGAACTGCAAGAAGGAGGGGGAAGAGGATGATGATGCAAGAGTTTCCGGTCCTTTCGATATATGGTTCGCGATATTCAGGTGCATCAAAGGCATGGGTGCGCAGCCGTTCTATATAATAAAGGAGGGTGATGAACCGGTCCGCTCCCTTGAGGATTTGAAACGTTATAGCAAGAAGGAACTCTACGATGCGTTCCACGCACCGAATAGCCATCTGGACGCATGGATTGCCACTTTCTTCCAGGAGGACCCGTTTATAGAAAAGAAGCAGACTTTTGATTACGAGAAACTTCTTGAAAAATACATAGAATTCATCGACACCAATATCGGCGGCTATGCGCCCGCGCAACGTTACCATGAGGCGCTCGGAATTGTAGACAACGCAAGCCGTAAGGTGAAAACAGGCACTGTTGCAAAACCCATTGTTTCATATGTATTCTTGCCTATAATCCTGTTCTTGCTTGCTTGTGCGGCGGCATTCTGTTTCTGTGACGGCGGTATTCCGGCATTCAACCCCATAACCGGACACTTCTGGCAAACAGCAATGATGATTTCGGCAGTCCTTATTGTCGGATTGTTTGTCTACGATATCGACTGGAGTTTTTCCGGAAAAGTGTTTGGCGGTTTTGCGGTTTCAGTAGCAATAACATTTGGCTTGAAACTTCTTTTTGGCTTCCTTGCTCCGTGGCTTGTGTGGATTCTGTTGGCAATTATTGTTTTTGTGGCAATAACTGCATTTACATTCACCAAGTCAATCCGCGCCTCAAAACCGGTGCAGGCAAATGATGAACCTGATGTAAAGAATCCGGAATACCAGTTCCGTGAGCTTGAAGCACTGCATTATGCTTTCAAGGATTACGATGAACCCTTCAACAGCACAGTAGCTTATTATGCCCCGCGTCATAGGGTATACTATAACTCTGTTACAAAAACAGGATTAGTCGGCGGATTATATCTTATTGGAGTCAGTGCCGTGCTTTTCTTCTATACTTTCATTCTCAATCCGGGTCTGAGAGGCGAAAAATCTTTCGGTTACAGTGCAGCAAATCCTCTGATAGAGTACAAAGGCAAATGGAGCGGCTCTTTCGATGAGAAAAACAAGGCAGTATTGAGCATAGACAGTGTGACAGGGCTTAGCGTGGATTCCGCAACTTTGAAGATTGCGGGAAAAGTGATTGCCCTTAACGGCAAATGCAAGAAAATGGATTCAGACCGTATGGCTATTGAGCTTTACAATATGAACCCATCCGATTCCATGAGCACGTATTACGGAGAATACCTTCTTGACGCCATCAAAGAAGATGCCGGTTTGAAACTGACAGGCAATTTCATCCCCTCAAAACCGAATAAAAAAGGTGAGATTATCCCGGCGGCATTGGTTTTCCGTCAGGTGACTGATGAGGAGTTGGAGCAGATAGAGAAAGAGGCGGTAAAGGAG
>CAMWQE010000178.1 GCA_947176335.1 uncultured Porphyromonadaceae bacterium
TGCCGAAGCCGCGGCTCCCGATTACGGGTCCCGCGGCTTCGCTGCGTTTATACCGCACGTAAATTCAGGTGCATATTCCAGTATTATATTGCCTAAAACAATAAAGCCCAGACAAATCGTCCAGGCTTTAGTCGTTTATGATTGGGTGCTGTATCAGATTATCTGATGCGCTTTAAACACTTTCTGAATCTTTTCGAGGGCTGTTGTAACCTGATCCTTAGTATGTGTTGCCATTAGGCTGAATCTAATCAATGTGTCCTGTGGTGCAACAGCAGGGGAGACAACGGGATTTACGAATATACCTTCTTCAAGCAAATCGCGTGTGACCGCGAAAGTCTTGAAATTGTCACGGATGAAAAGTGGGATAATAGGAGTGGAGGTATTACCAATCTCACAACCCATATTCCTAAAGCCGTCCAGAGCATAATGGGTGAGTTCCCACAAGCGTTCCTGTCTTTCCGGCTCTGCCTGCATGATTTCCATTGCCTTTAAAGCGGCTGCCGTAGATGCGGGAGTGATTGAGGCAGTGAAAATATAGGAACGTGAGTGATGACGGAGGAAATTGGTTATTTCCTTGTCTGTAGCGATAAAGCCGCCGAGGGATGCAAATGATTTTGAGAATGTACCCATAATGAGATCCACATCATCAGCAACTCCATAGTGATGGCAAACACCACGACCACCGGGACCAAATACTCCGATACCGTGTGCCTCGTCTACCATAATGGTCGCATTGTATTTTTTTGCAAGTTTCACTATTTCCTTGACATTTGCAACATCCCCTTCCATCGAGAACACACCATCTGTAACGATAAGTTTCACCTTATCCGGGTCGCATTTCTGAAGCTGCTTTTCAAGCGACTCCATGTCATTATGTTTATACTTCAAAGACTGGCTGAATGACAGGCGACGTCCCTCAATAATAGAAGCATGATCCTGTTCATCCCAAAGAATATAGTCTTCACGTCCGGTTAGTGCAGAAACAACCCCGAGGTTTACTTCAAATCCACTGGAGTAAATCATCACATCTTCTTTACCTATATACTCTGCAATTGCAGCTTCAAGTTTCTTATGAAGGTCGAGAGTACCGTTAAGGAAAGGAGAACCGGCGCATCCGGTGCCGTATTTTCGGGTAGCTTCAATAGCGGCTTCTTTGATTCGAGGGTCATTTACAAGACCTGAATAACAGTTGGAACCGAACATTAGCACCTTCTTGCCGTTGATAACAACCTCCGGATCCTGCTCGCTTGAGATTGCCCTGAAGTAAGGGTAAATTCCGGCGGCTTTGGCTTCCTGAGGCGCTGTGTACTTTGAAAGTTTCGCCTGTAGTAGCTTCATATAATTGGTTTAATTAAAATACTATGCCGATGTTGCGCACTTTGCGCTTAAATCAAGGTGCAAATTTACAAAAAATGGCAAAAACTATTGCATTAGATTGCACATTTTTATAAATCTGTGCATAAAATCCACAAAATATCAGCAATATTTTATAAATCTCCTACTTTGCGATATTATTTGGTTGCAGCAGGCTGCAATGTTTTGCGCTCCTGCGATTCCACCAGGTACATTGAAATTATTATCAGGACAATAGATAGAATCTGCCACCATGAGAAATGATCTTGTCCGAAAATATAACTAGCAATGGTAGCAACAACAAGTATAACAGAACCATACAGGGCAACAACAGTGGCAGTAAGATTCTTTAATCCTACATCAATCAGAAGGTAGCTTACAGATGACGGGAAAATCTGCACGAATAATAGAACGAGCATCGGGATGGAAAGAATGCCAAGTTTAAGTACCGGTGCATCCCATCCTGTAAACAAAGCAACCGGCAGAGCAGCGCATGCTGCTCCAAGGAAAGTCCATTTTGAAACTGTGATACTGTCAATATTTTTAAGAAGTTTTTTTGAGAATATAAGGTACAGGGAATAAACGATTGTTGAACCAAAACAGAATATATTGCCCAGCATTGGATTGCTTGCCACATCACTTGTTTTCTGTGTCAGTACACATACTCCCGCCCCGGCGACTCCTAATATGATTCCGAGAACTTTGAGCGGTGTGGCTTTCTCGGTCTTGATGAGCAAACAAATTATGAAAACGCACACCGGTTGCAAGCTTATAAAGATAGATGATGAAATAGGAGTGGTGTAGGTGAGGCCTTTAAGGAGAAAGAACATATAGCCATATACGCATATCAATCCCAGCAGGAACAGATACAGACGCTGACGTCCTGTTGTTTTTGTCGCGTCTTTTTTTCTGAATAGTCCTAGAATCCAAAAGAATGCTGCTGCAAATCCAACACGGAGAAATACACCCGTGCAAGCGTTCATATACTTCGGAAGGAGATAACGCAGGGCATTTTCATTGAAACCCGAAAAAATTTTGGAAACGAGCATAGCAACGTTTCCCTTCACTTTGCCATTCATAAATAAATAGTCTTGATTATATTATAATAATGCGGACATGTTGGGAAATGTTTAAAAAAATATAACCCGCCAAGAAATTTTTCTTAGCGGGTTATATTGCAGACATAAGAGCGTTTACTTCGCTGATGTTTCTGTCACTCCTGCGAGTTCCGGGTCAATCATGATTCGACCGCAGTATTCGCAGACGATAATTTTCTTGTGCATTTTGATTTCAGCCTGTTTCTGCGGTGGGATACGGTTGAAGCAACCGCCGCAGGCATTTCTCTGGATGTATACGATGCCGAGACCGTTTCTTGCATTTTTGCGAATACGCTTGAAGGCTGCAAGAGTTCTTGCGTCAATTTTAGGTTCAAGAGCCTTAGCCTGTTCGCGCAGGCGCTCTTCATCCTGCTTTGTTTCAGACACAATCTCTTCAAGTTCGGCTTTCTTTTCAGTAAGGATATGATTCTGGTCAGAAAGCTGTTCCTCTGTCGCAGCTATTTCGTTGGTTTTGCTGTCAATCACTCGTGCATATTCATTGATATGCTTTTCACAGAGCTGTATTTCAAGGGTCTGGAATTCAATTTCCTTTGTGAGAAGGTCAAATTCACGGTTGTTTCTCACATTGTCGAGTTGGGTTTTGTATTTTTCAATTTTAGCCTGGGCTTCATTGATTTTCTCCTTCTCGGCAACGCTTTTTTTGCGGAGCTCCTCAATTTCCTTGCGGTAATTGTCGACGCGAGTGGTAAGACCGATGATATTATCCTCAAGGTCTGCAACTTCCAGCGGAAGTTCACCGCGCACTGTGCGGATACGGTCAATTTGTGAGAGAAGGCTCTGGAGTTCGTATAACGACTTCAGGCGTGATTCAACCGAAAGATTCTGTTCGTTTTTGTTATTATCTGCTGTAGCCATATCGCTTACATATAGTTTATCGGGTTGTTTTCCGTAGCTATGTACAGGTGTGCAAAGTTAGGAAATTTTTCTTTAATGACCTTGTGAAAAATGCTTTTAGTGCATTTCTCGCTCTCAAAGTGACCGATATCCGCAATCAGTATCCTGCCGGCATAGTCCACAAAGTCGTGATATTTCGTATCAGAAGTTACCATAGCATCCGCACCCGCCGCTATTGCATCAGGAATCATTGAGGCGCCGCTGCCCCCACAAAGGGCAACCGTCTTTATCTCTTTTTCCGGGGCAAAAGCAGTGTGGCGCACTATTGGAGAATCAAAAACTGTTTTGACAAGTTTTATAAATTCAATCGGAGACAAACTCTTTTCAAGTTCGCCAACGGCTCCCAAGCCGAAGTCGCCATCTGTATTTTCAAGCGGACGCGCCTTTTTCAATCCGAGCATTTCTGCCATTTTCGCCGATACACCACCTTCACATCTGTCAAGGGATGTATGGGAAGAATATAGTGTGATTCCGGCGCGGATTGCCTCAATTGCTGCGTGTTCAACCGGATTTGCTCCGGTAATACTCTTCAATCCCTTGAAAAGCAAGGGATGATGAGTTATTACCAGATTACATCCAAGTTTTATCGCTTCCGTGATTACCGTTGGGGTTGTGTCAACTGCAAGAAGCACTCCCGTACACTCCGTAGCGTCATTACAACCTATCTG
>CAMWQE010000179.1 GCA_947176335.1 uncultured Porphyromonadaceae bacterium
TTGCTCCGGCTCGGTGGATGCAGCGCGCATAATATCCGGACGGATAGGCGCGTGCCCTTACAATGACGCTCTCTCCACTCCCCACCGCCGCGCAACTGACCTGCTTGAGGCTCCCGTGGGGTATTGCCGGGAGGACTGCGACCGCACCCTTTACGCGATGCGCTCCATGGGTGTCCCTGCCGCTACCGACATGATGCTCGTGTCGCCTGAAAACGGCAGCTCCCACTCCTGGAATGTTGTGTGGGACAACATTGACGGCAGCACCCGCATGTTTGACAACCGTGAGTACCTCCCGACGCGTGACAGCGTCCACTACGACAAGCGCCGGCGCGGCAAGGTGTACCGTCAGACCTTCGCCCCGGACCTCGCCCGGCTGCGGCGCTACCGCGACGCTGTCAATCCGCCGGCTGCGCTTCTGAACCCCTGGCTCAAGGATGTGACGGCGGAATATTTCGGTGAGAACCGCGCCGAGGTCGGTGTGTGGCGCGACCAGCTGCCTGAAGGTGACGGGAGCGTTTACCTCGGTGTTTTCGCCGGGCAGCGTTTCCAGCCGGTTGACATAGGCGGGCTGAAAGGTGATGCGGTGGTTTTCCGCGACATCGAGCCGGAACTGATATACGCCCCCGTGAGCCGTGACGGCAATATATGCGGCTACCCGTTCCTTCTGCGGCGTGACGGTAGCGTTCACAGCTTCGTGCCTGACGAGGGGAGGAGAGAGGTTATGACCCTTACGCGCAAGTTCCCTATCCGCTTCCACCAGCGTAACCGTCTGAACTCGGCTGTCGGCGTCCATGTCCAGTGCGCCCCTGCGGCATCCGGTCCGTGGCGCGACCTTGAAGTGATAGGGAGTGCTCCGGAACACAATTTCCGCAGGATAAGTACCGGCGGCAAGGTGAGGGAGCGCTACCTTCGGCTGTACAAGCCTGAGGGGGGACCGGCACAGGTGATGATGCTCCTTGCGTGCCGCGACAGCCTCGGTCTCGACCGCATGCCACTGTCAATTGTCGGTGACAGCGCCACACGGGCGCGCTACCGCCGGATACTGGACTACGGTTACGGCTTCTTCCTGCAGCCCGGAGCGGAGGACTGCATAGTGCGTGTGGAAAGCGATGAGGACATCAACTGCATTTTTTACCTTCCGCACCATGATGACAACTTCGTAGTCCCGGCACAGGAGTACGAGCTGCTGTACTTCAGCGGTCGTGATGGCTGGAAGAGTGCCGGCAGGAAAATGTCTGACGGCTTCTCCATCGGCTTCGATGCACCGGCAGGCGCAGTGCTGTGGCTGCGCAACCTCACCAAAGGTCGTGAGGAGCAGATATTCCTCTGGCGCGATTCGCGGCAGCTCTTCAACATCGACCTCCACGACTACGACCTTAGATAAAGAAACCCCCTCACGACCTCTTCCGGTAAGTGAGCGCGCTGAGCAGCGAGGTGAAAGCCGCGAATCCGGCAATTGCGGCGTACTGCGGCAACAAATCCGTAAACGATGCTCCTTTAAGATACACAGAGCGCATGATTTCAATGAAGTAGCGCGGAGGAATGGCGTATGTGATGTATTGCGCCCATCGGGGCATCGACCTTATGGGAGTGAAAAGCCCGCTCATGAGCTGGAATACCATGATGAAAGCAAACATCACAAAAATGCTTTGCAGCATGGTGGCGGATTTGTTGGCTATTGTGACCCCGAGCCCGGACATGGCGAGGCTGAAAAGTATTGTTGCAAGATAAACGGCACCGATGTTTCCGGCGGGTACCAGACCGTACACGAGCCACCCCACAGTCATGCCTGTCGTAACCACAATGAGACCTACAATCCAGAAGGGAATCAGTTTGGAAAGAACAAAGGCAAACCTGCTAACCGGAGTAACGTTCATTGCCTCTATGGTGCCTGTCTCTTTTTCGCTCACCAGATTCAATGCCGGCAGAAATCCGCATATTATAATAAGGAGTACGACCATGAGTGCGGGAATCATGTAGTTGCGGAAATCAAGCGTGGGATTATAAAGGTTGATTATGCTCATCTCTTCCCGGCTTGCGGTCATGCCGTTTTCTTTTTGGAATTCGCCCAGAGTCCCTGCTACGGATAGCGCTACATATCTTGCCCCCAGCATCCCCTTGGTGGCATTCACTCCGTTTGCTTCTATGTCTACTGCCGCTCCGGCGGTAATATCGCGTGAATAGTCTGTAGGAATGGTGAGAATAACATCCGCGTTGCCATTTTCCATGGCGGCAATCGCTTCGCTATGGGTCGAGGCGACTTCTGAAACAGCAAGGTACTCCGATGCGGCAATGTCAGCGACAATGCGGCGCGATAGCTGGCTTTTATCATTATCGACAACAGTCACGCTCACGTTCTTCACATCAAGGTTTGCGACAAGTGGCAGCACAAGCATCACCATAAGAGGCATGCCAATGATTATTTTTGGAACCAAAGGGTTGCGTTTCATCAGTGCTACCTCTTTCTTCAGGAGTGCTCTCAGTATTCGTAATTTCATATTTTACCGGGACGATAAAGTGAATTTTCTGACGGCAAGTAAAAGAAATATCGCAGTCATGGATGCCAGAACCGCAGCTTCTGTGGCGATGTGACTGAAATCAAGCTGTTGTATCATCAGTTTCCGCATAGCTTCTATGTACCACCGGGCAGGTATTATGTTAGACAATCCTTGGAGTACCGCCGGCATATTGTCAATAGGAAATATCATGCCTGAAAGCATTATTACAGGCAGCATGAACATCACAGCCGAAACAATTAGGGCGGTTAATTGTGTGTCGACAAGTGTCGAAACCAGCAATCCGATGGAAAGCGACAGCACTATATAGACCAGCGAGAGGGCTACGACGCTTATGACGCTCGCAGAAACCGGCAACCCTAAAACTGTGTATGACATCACGAGCATTGCAGCAAGCATGATGCAGGAGAGCAGGAAGTAGGGCACAAGCTTGCCGAGTATTATGGTAGTCGGTTTTATGGGAGAGACGAGCAGCAGGTCCATCGTGCCGGTTTCCTTTTCACGTACAATTGACACCGATGTCATTATGGCGCAGATAAGTATGAAAATCATACCCAGGATTCCCGGCACAAAATTGTAAGCGCTTTTCATCTGGGGATTATATAGAGTGTAGGTCAGCGCCGGGCTATGGGCGGGATTACCCTCCACAATGCTTTGCAGATACCCGGTCGCAGCCTGCGCATTTATGGGATTGGCGGCATCCACCACCACTTGTGATGAGATTTTGCCGTTGTCGCTTCTCAGGAACAATACTGCATCGGTAATGCCGCAACGAAGCAGTGAATCCACCTCCCCCGGAGCGGCGAGCCCCTGGAAGGTAATGTAATCGTTTACCCGCAGGCGTTCCGTTATCTCCCGGGTCATGTCGGTATGGCGGTCAACGATTGCAACAACCCTCACATCATTTACTTCCGTCGATATAGCGAATCCGAAAAGTAGAAGCAACACCACAGGCATCAGCAGGGTGATGACCATTGTGCGGGTGTCCCGGACAATGTGCAGCGCTTCTTTATTTACAAGTGACTTGAATATTGCCATGTCATTCTTCCCGTTTGGCGTCTTTAGCAACAATCCTGAAAACTTCGTCCATCGTTGCCGCATGATATTTTTCTTTGAGAGCCGCGGGTGAATCCATGGCGCTGATTTTTCCGTCCACCATTATGGAAACCCTGTTGCAGTATTCAGCTTCATCGAGGTAATGGGTGGTGACAAACACCGTCATTCCGTCCGCTGATGCCTTATATATCAGTTCCCAGAATTTTCGCCTTGTCACCGGGTCGACTCCGCCGGTTGGCTCATCCAGAAACACTATTTCCGGTTGATGTATCGTTGCTGTGGCGAAGGCAAGTTTCTGTTTCCACCCTACCGGAATATCGTTTACGTATTTCTTGCGCAGGTTCTCCATTTCAAGTTCTTTGAAGAGGCTGTCCGATGCTTCCCTGATTTCTTTAGACGTCATGCCGTAAATGGTGGAGAAGAGGCGGAGATTTTCTTCAACCG
>CAMWQE010000180.1 GCA_947176335.1 uncultured Porphyromonadaceae bacterium
ACATGGTAGACTTAAGCGTAAACATAGGTTCTCTTCATCTGAAAAATCCGGTGCTCACAGCATCCGGAACATTTGGTTACGGCGAAGAATTTGCCGATTTCTTTGATTTGTCACGTCTTGGCGGCTACATTGTCAAGGGCACGACTCTTGAGCCGCGTGAGGGCAATCCTTACCCTAGAATGGCGGAGACTCCCTCCGGAATGCTCAATGCGGTAGGGCTGCAGAACAAAGGAGTCGACTATTTTGCCGAAAAGATATATCCGCGTATCCGTGATATTGATTCCCAGATGATTGTGAATGTTAGCGGTGCGAAAATAGAGGATTATGTGGAAGTGTGCCGGCGTCTTGCCCCGCTAGACAGTATTGAGGCTATCGAGGTCAATATCTCGTGTCCTAATGTCAAACAAGGCGGAATGGCTTTCGGAACCACTTGCGCAGGAGCTGCACAGGTCACAAAAGCTGTAAGGGAGGCGTGGGACCGCACGCTGATAGTGAAATTATCGCCGAATGTAACGGATATCACTGAAATAGCGCGTGCAGTGGAAGCTGAAGGCGCTGATGCGGTTTCGCTGATAAACACTCTTCTCGGCATGGCTATTGATGTCGAGAAGCGCAAGCCTTGCCTGTCAACAATTACAGGAGGGCTCTCAGGACCCGCTGTACGCCCTATAGCTGTGAGAATGGTATGGCAGACTGTCAAGGCTGTTAAAATACCTGTGGTAGGGCTTGGAGGAATAATGAACGGCAGGGATGCCATGGAGTTTATTCTTGCCGGGGCGACAGCCGTGCAGGTAGGTACTGCAAACTTTGTGGACCCGGCTGTATGCGATAAGATTGTCACATATCTTGAGGAGTATTGTTCCCGTCATGGCTTCAGCTCTATTTCAGAACTGAGAGGGCTGATTTGAGCCTTGCAGCAGAAAAATAAATTGCCGCCCGTGCACTGGTATTATCCTTGCGCGGTCGGCAGTGTTTTATTGGTAATGCGGTATTGGATTTATTTCTTCGGAGAGCCCGGAATGAAGGACTCGAAACTGTTGTCGTTGTAGTAAACGATGATATTTACTATCTTTTTCGTTTTGTCAGTGTCAAAAGCGATGGATGCGGGCTTTAACGGCACTTCAATCTCATGGGTTTCGTCCGAAAAATTTTCTGAAGGATTTTCCTGAAAATCTTCGCCGAAGTCTAATGTCCCGTCAATAATCTTATTATCAGTGCGTTGAGACTCTGAAAATTTGATTTGAGAGGTGTTTTGAGGCTCTGAGAATTTAATATTTTCATTCGTCAGCATATCCCCCTCGCCAAAAAGCAACCAGGTGATGTTTAGTGACGGATACTCGTTGTGGAGTTTCCGGATAAACTCATCGCTCACTTTTTTATTGCGTCCGTTCAAGAGTTGCGATAGGGTAGGACGCGGAATGTTGCACATATCCGCGAACTGTGTCACCGGAATATTCAGGTGATTGATGAATGTTTTCAAACGGGAAACAGTATCCATTTTGTAAATTCTTGAAAAATTCAATGACATTGCAAATGTAATCATTAAATTTTAAATATGCAAATTGTGAATTTATTTTTGCAGTTTACATTTTGAATCACTATGTTCAGCAATGTAACGCCAGCTATAATCTATGATATACTGTCTTAAAGTTAAAGTTTAGGTATTTAACTCAAGTGCTTGATATATAGCAGGATTAGTTGTATATAATATGTAAATTTGGGATGGATGGACCTTTTAATAGCGATATTGTTAAAGTAATGCTATAACAAATGGATATAAGTTATTGATTTCCGCATATTTGCGTATATGAATCAAAAAATGTTAATGGCTTCTTTTTGGTTTTGAAAACCGATTTGCATTTATGGATTTGCAATTCTTTATCTCGAACTGGGTATTATATTTTGTAAATCCGAGGCGGAATATTTTGTTAATTCGCAAAACTAAACAGCTGTTTACTGTTACATAATCGTTTGCGGTTTATATTTGTAATCAATGTCTGTGATTACTGATGTAAATGTAATTTCTATTATTATCTGTCCAGCCTCTGCTGTAATACTCTATAAATAAGAGGATTTATATAATTGTAAAACAATTGTAACACAGTATTGGGTTTGAAACTTCACTTATTTTAACGTTGTGTGTGCTTACTGCTCTGATAGTGTGGATATTTACTTCCGTAAAGCACTATTATCAACATTTTTCGGGTAAAATGTTAATAACTTTATTTGCTCATGTGAAAAATAACTTTTGAATCGTCTATAACAATTATTTAATCTTGATGTGCACGATTGCTGCACATCCTCCCCCTTATCTTTGCGCTAAACATCTAAATTCATTACAAATGGAAAATTCTTTGATTCTTAGCAGCCGTGTCATCAAGTCGATAAAATCTCTTCCGGTAGCCGATAGAGGTGCCATTTCCTCGGCAATAACCGCTGAATATATACTTGGAGATGATCCAAGCTATATGCTTACCCCTTTTCAGTCAATGCTTTACTCTATGATAAAATGGTATGTGGAGCATGATAACGCTCATTTGCAGAGGGGTGAACCTCTGGAGTAGAGTCTCTCAGAATTTAAAATTTGAGATTGATTCCGATAATAATTACGGATATTGGATTTTGAGAGCGAAATACGGAAATAAAAAACCGGAGAATTATTCTCCGGTCAGTTCGTTTAATTCCATTGACGCAAGCTCCCACATGCTCATGGCGTTCTCAAGTTTTTTATTGAGGTCGGCATGCTGCGCGTATAATTCATCCCCGGTAGCTCCCTCGGCAAACTTTGCTTCAAGTTCAGCTATCTGCTGTTCAAGCTCGGTAATTGAATTTTCGGCATCACTTACTTTTTTGCGGGCGCGTTTCACAATCTTTTCCCGCTCTTTCTGGTCGGCATAACTCAGTTTACGCGGATTTTCTGGCGTGGTTTCTTTTGTCGGAGCTTCATTTTTAGTCTGGTTGTCGCGTTTGGGCTGCGCTTCCGGCTTCTTGTCGCGCTCCAGTTCTGCAAGCGAAGCAAGCTTTTTTTTCTCAAGGAACTCATATATGCCACCAAGGCACTCCTTGACCTTGCCGCCACCGAATTCATACACCTTTTCTACAAGCCCGTCGAGGAATTCGCGGTCGTGGCTCACTACTATCACTGTGCCGTTGAAGTCCTTTATCGCCTGCTTGAGAATATCCTTGGTCTTCATGTCAAGGTGGTTTGTCGGCTCGTCAAGAATGAGCAGGTTCACCGGCTCAAGCAGTAGCCTTATCATTGCAAGGCGCGTTTTTTCACCGCCGCTCAGCACCTTTACTTTTTTATCGCTGTCTTCTCCGCCAAACATGAATGCACCCAGTATATCCCTTATTTTGGTGCGTATGTCGCCGACTGCGACACGGTCTATGGTGTCAAACACAGATATTTCACCGTCAAGCAGTTGAGCCTGGTTCTGAGCGAAATATCCTATTTTTACGTTATGTCCTATTTTGAGGTTGCCGTCAAATGGTATTTCTCCCATTATGCACTTTACAAGGGTGGATTTGCCTTCGCCGTTTTTACCGACAAATGCCACTTTCTCCCCGCGTTTTATAGTGAAAGTCGCGTCAGAAAATACATTGTGGTCGCCATAAGTCTTGCCGACTCCCTCCGCTATCACCAGATAGTCCCCGGAGCGGGGAGCGGACGGGAATTTCAGGTTAAGATGTGAGGTATCGACCTCGTCAACCTCGATGCGGTCAATCTTTGCAAGCTGTTTGATTCGGCTTTGAACCTGCACGCTCTTTGTTGCCTTGTACCTGAACCGTTCTATGAATTCTTCGGTATCTGCAATCTGCTTCTGCTGGTTCTGGTAGGCACGCATCTGCTGTTCGATGCGCTCCTTGCGGAGCTCTACAAATTTGCTGTAATTCACCGAATAATCATATATTTTACCTAAAGAGATTTCAATAGTTCGGTTAGTTACCTGTCTCTTATACAAATATACGAGCCCACGAGACAA
>CAMWQE010000181.1 GCA_947176335.1 uncultured Porphyromonadaceae bacterium
GCCCAGGTATTCCACTCCACCAGAGACTTCTGAAACGCCGCCATATTTTCCGGCGCGTCGGTAACAATCGGGAAGATAGAATCAGCCGCAGCAGTTTTAACAGGTATCACCGCGTCAGCATAGCAGTAGCCTTTTACTCCGTGGTAAACTATCGGCAGCATCTGGTATCCCTTCTCGGCATGAGCGGCAAGGAAGGCTTCAGTATCCTCTCCGGCGTAAATGGTATCGCCCCTTTGAAGGGACATAAGCGTCTTATCTTCTTTTCGCTGTTCGGGATTGTCGCGCGGAGTGGTGTGGATTGACGTCTCCTTATGCATTATCCTGTACATTTTATTCGTGCCAGCAAATGCATCAAATCCGGCTAATAAGGCAATTACCGCAACAATTGACAGCAAAATCCTCTTTTTCATATATCTGATTGGTTTTTAATTATTATCATCCAAAAGAGTCGCAATTATAAAGGTTATATTATCCTCGCCTCCGGCATTATTAGCCGCAGAGAGCAATGCTTCCGCACCGGAAGGGAGCAAAGACTCGATTTCATCATCCGGCAGCATATCGCTCAGACCATCCGAGCACACCAGCACAGTGTCATCCGGCAGAAGCATATCTGTCACATCTTTGACATCAGCAAAGAAATCCCTTTCAAGACCGAAGCAATTGTAAATGATATTTGAGGGATAGTCCGGATTTTTGGTAAGCTCTTTCATGGAGTGGTCCGTTGTGAGCTGCCTCAGAATTCCGTCACGCAACCGGTACACGCGGCTATCTCCGATATTGAACATCAGCGCGTTGCCATCCTCTCCAAAGTGGATTCCCGTGAGAGTAGTTCCCATATCGTTGAAGCCTAATGACTTCGCTCTTGCGAGCACTACATCGTTTGTCACCGATGCCCAGACTTTGAAAGAATCCGCGGAGAAATCAGCCTCATCACAAAAATCAATCAACTGGTCCGCTACCAGCTCCGAAGCAATCTCTCCACCTTCGTACCCACCCATGCCGTCTGCGACCGCAATTAGAAGAGGTGTGCGGCACTCGCAGGACAATGCTTTGTCACGAATCTTTTTTTCGCCTACAATTGCAATATCCTCGTTATTGGAGCGTACTACTCCCACATCGCTCACCGCTTCAATCTTTAGCTTCATAGCACCTCAAAGAGATATGTTCCCAAATCTATCACATCGCCGGAACGGAATTCATGCGGCTTGAAAGGCACAAGGCAATCATCGTTGACATATGTGCCGTTTGAAGAGTCAAGGTCCTCAATCATCCAGCGACCGTCCTTGCATGTCACCCGCGCATGAGTTCCTGATACACAGTCAAATTGACCTAACGTGTCCGTATAGTCACCCTCCACACGACCCAAGATGGTGTCAGGGCGTAGAACGAGCATGGCTCGCCCGTCAACCTGTTTAAGGCGGAGGACATTGCCTTTTCCGGTTCCGCTATGTCCTATCTTCTGTTCGGAAGCAAAAGCTGTTCCGCACTGGTCGCAATATTTGCCTTCAGGCACAGTAGCACCGCAGGCACGGCATTTCTTGAAATTCATTCTGCATTATTCTTTAGGGATGTCCTCGGCATCAAAAGTAAACAGCACCGAATCATCGGGTATTTCATCTCCTATACCGTAAATCTCGGCGAGACGCTCACTCTGACGCTCGATTGTCTGGCTCAACACATTGTTTGCAACTCCCGCGTTACCGAAATTAGGCCCTTTGTGCTCGACAAGGTACTCCATGTGCTCAAGCATCCTCTTCTCAGCTTCGGGTGTAAGCTCAAAACCCTTTGCATGAGCCGAGCGGCGGAATATTTCAGCAAGCTGCTCCGCATTGTAATCATCGATATGGATTCTATGCGAGAACCTGCGTTTCATTCCCGGATTGGAATTTTCAAGGAACCATTCTATTTCGCGGGGATAACCGGCTATTACCGTTATGAATTTTCCGGCATCGTTGGTCAGGCGCGACATGAGCGCTTCCACAGCCTCAAGCCCATACTGGTCATTGTCATGCCCGGACGGTTTGTAAAGATTGTACGCCTCGTCTATGAACAGGATTCCGCCCATAGCTTCATCCACAGCCGTGTTCATATTGGTAGCACCGGAATTGACGTATGATGTGACAAGGGTTTTGCGCTCACGCTCCACCAACCTGTCCGTAGGCAATACTCCCATTGCCTTGAACACTTCGCCGAGCCGCTTAGCCACAGTTGTCTTGCCTGTGCCGGGATTTCCGGTGATTGCAATATGGATGTTTTGCAGGGTCACATCTCCCCTGCCGCTTTCCATGCGCTTGCGGTCGAAGTTCACGCGGTTTGCTATGCGCTTTATCTGGTCCTTGACATCCGCCATGCCTACAAGGTCATCGAATTTAGCCATTATTTCCGCAACACTCTTCGGCTTGGCATCCTCACTCTCGATATCAGCCATTACAATAGTTTTGGGGTCGGCATCTCCACCTGCGGCAACACGCGATGCAAGCCTGCTCAACGCCTTGTTGAATGTGTTGCGTACCTCGCGGGCATTGCCGAAATCACGCGGCCGCTTGAGGTACATGGACTTGAAGAAAACCGGGAGACCGCTGTCTGCATCCTCCGAAAGCCTGTAGCCTTTGCCACTTACAAGACGACGGAAAATTTCTTCCAGCTCCTCAGCCTTATAATCACGGAAATTTATTATTTCGCTGAAACGGGAAGATATGCCTGAGTTCGCCTGACAGAATTCCCCCATCTCCTTAGTATATCCGGCAAGAATGATTACGAGCCTGCCTCGTCTATCCTCTGCAAGCTTTATCATTTCATTTATAGCCTCCTGCCCGAAAGGATCACGTTCATCCGTTTTCAAGGCGTATGCCTCGTCTATGAACAGAACTCCACCTTCTGCACGATCGAATGCAGCCTTGACAAGCGGCGCGGTATGCCCCAGGTACTGACCGACAAGATCGCTGCGCGAAACCTCTACAAGCTGACCTACAGGCAACACTCCCATAGCGTTGAGCGCGTCTGCAAAAAGGCGTGCCATAGTTGTCTTGCCGGTGCCGGGATTTCCGAGGAACATATAATGCTGCAACAGGGACGCTGAGCTCTCGCCGGATGTTTTGGCAAGCCTAATCCTCGCAGCGATATCGGAAACGGTCTGCTTGATTTCATCCACGCCGACAAATTTATCAAAATCGCCCATCACCTCGTCAAATGACCTCGGAACAAATTCCTTGCCGGGAATATGTTCAGGCAAAATATGCAATACGCCATTTACAGAAGATGCGGTCGCTGCTGCTGTACGGATAATTTCACGCGATTTCTTAACTGCCGTGTGGGCATTGCCGAAAGTCGAACCGGTGTCACGCTTCATCTCTATCAGCACCCTGTCAAGCTTCTCTTTTGCCTCAGGAGTCAGTTCAGCATTGTAATCGCGTTTAAGGATAGCACAGCATATTTGCCCGACCTCCTCCACTGTAGGCACATCGGTCTCGAACCTGAAAGTGAAAGCATCACGATAGATTGCATGTCGCGCCATGTATGACTCAAATTCATCATCGGCAGTAAACACCACCACACGCTTGACGGAATCATCCGCGGCATCTTCCTTTATTGATTCGGTGAGGTTTTCAAGCACGACATTCTTATCATAATCCTCTTTGTCGCGGGGAAGGAGCTTATTGACACGGTCGACTACAAGGACTCCTTCCACCGATTCATCTATCGCCTTTTTCGATTTGTCGTTTCCCCAATCCTCGGCATCAACCGTTATAACCTTGTCGAGTGAAATGATGCCGGCTTCTTTGAGAGCTTTTGCAAGCGCTTCTGCAAAAGCGGTCTTGCCGGTACCGGTAGCACCTGTTATAATCATGTCGAAAGGCACTCTGATACGTTTGCCTCCCACTACCCTGCTGTTTACCGCCTTAGCCTGAGCAATCTGTGCCCTTACAGCCGCTTTCATCTCATCCATGCCTACAAGGGTGTCGAAAGCA
>CAMWQE010000182.1 GCA_947176335.1 uncultured Porphyromonadaceae bacterium
AACGAACTTGCTCAGATCCTCAAAGAGGAGTATGGCATCGAACCCGCCGCTGCTGCTGTTGCAGTTGCTGCTGGTCCCGCAGCTGGAGCTCCCGCCGTTGAAGAGAAGACATCTTTCGACGTTGTGCTCAAGAGCGCTGGCGCTAACAAGCTCAACGTTGTGAAAGTTGTTAAGGCTCAGACCGGTCTTGGACTTAAGGAAGCTAAGGAACTCGTTGACGGCGCACCCAGCGTTGTTAAAGAAGGACTTCCCAAAGCTGACGCTGAAGGTCTTAAGAAAGAACTCGAAGAAGCCGGCGCTGAAGTTGAACTTAAATAATAACGCCTGATTTTCAGGTATATAGGTTAAGTATCGCCTATTCGGCGGATACTTAACCTTTTTGTGTTAATATTTAATTTGAGTTCCTTTAACGTTTTTTAGATGTCAGTTTCATTAGATAAACCCCGTGTTAATTTCGCGTCGGTTAAGAATCCCCTCCCTTATCCCGACTTTCTCGAGGTGCAGCTGAAATCTTTCCAGGACTTCCTGCAGCTCGACACACCGCCGGAAAAAAGAAACAACGAAGGTCTGTATAAAGTATTTGCTGAGAACTTCCCTATTGCGGACACAAGAAACAATTTCGTCCTCGAGTTCCTCGACTACTACATCGACCCGCCAAGATATACTATTGAAGAATGCCTCGAAAGAGGACTAACATATAGTGTGCCCCTCAAGGCAAAACTAAAACTTTACTGTACCGACCCTGACCACGAGGATTTCGCTACCGTAATACAGGACGTGTACCTCGGTCCCATTCCGTATATGACAGAAAAAGGCACCTTCGTCATAAACGGAGCTGAACGTGTTGTCGTTTCGCAGCTGCACCGTTCACCCGGCGTTTTCTTCGGACAGAGCACCCATGCAAACGGCACTAAGCTCTACTCCGCGAGAATCATCCCGTTCAGAGGTTCATGGATTGAGTTTGCTACAGACATCAACAATGTCATGTACGCTTACATCGACCGTAAGAAAAAACTCCCTGTTACCACACTTCTCAGGGCAATTGGACTCGAAAGCGATAAAGATATTATCGAGACATTCGGACTCGCTGAGGAACTCAAAGTCAATAAAACCAATCTCAAGAAAGCTGTAGGCAGAAAGCTTGCGGCACGCCTCCTCAAAACCTGGATGGAGGACTTCGTGGATGAAGACACCGGTGAAGTTGTTTCTATGGAAAGAAGCGACATTGTCATTGACCGAGAAGTCGAACTCACCGAAGAGCACATCCAGAAAATCCTTGACTCAGGTGCACAGACAATCCTCCTCCACAAGGAAGATGTCAACCCCAACGACTACTCGATTATCTTCAATACACTCCAGAAGGACTCGACAAATACTGAAAAACAGGCTATTGAGTACATCTATCGCCAGCTCAGGAACGCAGATCCACCGGATGATGCAAGCGCGAGAGAAGTAATCACTAACCTCTTCTTCTCTGAAAAAAGATACGACCTTGGAGAAGTCGGACGCTACAGAATCAACAAAAAGCTCGACCTTTCCACATCGATGGACGTGAAAGTCCTTACCAAAGAGGACATCATTGCCATCATCAAATACCTCATTGAGCTCATCAACTCAAAAACTGACGTTGACGACATCGACCACCTCAGCAACCGTCGTGTGCGCACTGTCGGTGAGCAGCTCTACAACCAGTTCGGTGTAGGTTTGGCCCGCATGAGCCGCACTATCCGCGAGCGTATGAACGTCCGCGACAACGAGGTATTCACCCCGATTGACCTTATAAACGCAAAGACAATTTCGTCTGTTATCAATACATTCTTCGGCACAAACGCCCTGTCACAGTTCATGGACCAGACAAACCCGCTTGCCGAGATGACTCACAAGCGCCGTATGTCTGCGCTCGGTCCTGGCGGTCTTTCCAGAGAAAGAGCCGGATTCGAGGTGCGTGACGTGCACTACACCCACTACGGACGTCTTTGCCCGATTGAAACACCTGAAGGACCTAACATCGGCCTTATATCTTCACTCTGCGTGTATGCTAAGATTAATGACCTCGGATTCATTGAAACTCCGTACCGCAAAGTTGAAAACTCAAAAGTTGACCTCAATAACGACGATATCGTTTACCTCACCGCTGAAATCGAGGAAGGTAAGGTTATCGCTCAGGGTAATGCGCCCCTTAACGATGACGGTACATTCGTGAGAGATCGTGTCAAGGCTCGTCTTGACGCGGACTTCCCTGTCGTTCCGCCGTCTGAGGTTGAACTCATGGACGTGTCACCCACACAGATTGCATCTATCGCTGCATCTCTTATCCCCTTCCTTGAGCATGATGACGCAAACCGCGCGCTCATGGGTTCTAACATGATGCGTCAGGCTGTGCCCCTCCTACGTAGCGAAAGCCCCATTGTAGGTACCGGTCTCGAAGGACAGCTCATCCGCGACTCACGTACCCAGATTACCGCTGAAGGCGACGGCACCATTGAATTTGTCGACGCTACTGTAATCCGCATCAGGTACGACCGCACTGAAGAGGAAGAATTTGTGGCATTTGAAGATGCTGTCAAGGAATACCACATTCCCAAATTCCGTAAAACCAACCAGAGCACAACAATCGACCTCCGTCCTATCTGTTCGAAAGGTCAGAGAGTGCACAAAGGCATGATTCTCACCGAAGGCTACTCTACAGAAAATGGCGAGCTCGCTCTCGGACGCAACCTCAAGGTAGCGTTCATGCCCTGGAAAGGATATAACTATGAGGACGCTATCGTGCTTAACGAAAGAGTTGTGCGCGAGGACATCCTCACCTCTGTTCACGTTGACGAATACTCGCTTGAAGTACGTGAGACAAAACGTGGTCTTGAGGAACTCACCTCCGATATTCCTAACGTCAGCGAGGAAGCGACGAAAGACCTTGATGAACAAGGTATCATCCGCGTAGGAGCGCATGTTGTTCCCGGTGACATCATGATTGGTAAGATTACTCCTAAGGGAGAAAGCGATCCCACCCCGGAAGAAAAACTTCTCCGCGCCATCTTCGGTGACAAGGCTGGTGACGTTAAGGACGCTTCACTTAAAGCGACCCCTTCTCTTAAAGGTGTGATTATCGGCAGGAACCTCTTCTCGAAAGCTGCGAAGAAGAAACGCACCAAGAGTGCAAACGCGCTTCTTCCCAAGCTTGACGAGGAATATGAGGAAAAACTCAGCGCCCTTAAGGATATTCTTGTTGAGAAACTCCTTACCCTTACCAACGGTAAGCCCTCCCAGGGTGTCAAGGACTTCATCGGTTCTGACATTATCCCCGCAGGCGACCCGTTCACTGCTGCAAAACTCCGCGGCATTGACTTCGACACAATCAATCTCAGCAACTGGACCGCTGACGAGCACACCAACGACCTTATCCGTGCTACAATCGTCAACTACCTCCGCAAGTCAAAAGAGATTGACGCTGAACTCCGTCGTAAGAAATTCGATATCTCTATCGGTGACGAGCTCCCCTCAGGCATCATGCAGATGGCTAAGGTATATGTTGCAAAGAAGCGCAAAATCAGCGTAGGTGACAAAATGGCGGGACGCCACGGTAACAAGGGTATTGTTTCCCGAATTGTTCGTCAGGAGGATATGCCGTTCCTCGAAGATGGAACTCCGGTGGACATCGTGCTTAACCCCCTCGGTGTGCCTTCCCGAATGAACCTCGGTCAGATTTTTGAAACCGTTCTCGGTTGGGCAGGCAAGGAACTCGGAGAGAAATTCGCAACCCCGATTTTCGACGGAGCTACCCTTGATGACCTTAACGCTTGGACAGACAAGGCTGGGCTTCCCCGCTACGGCAAGACCTATCTTTATGACGGTGGCACAGGAGAACGCTTTGACCAGCCTGCTACTGTAGGTGTGATTTACATGCTTAAGCTCGGTCACATGGTTGAGGACAAGATGCACGCCCGCAGCATCGGTCCGTACT
>CAMWQE010000183.1 GCA_947176335.1 uncultured Porphyromonadaceae bacterium
AATACATCCAGAAACGGCTCTGCTCAGCACGTTTAAGCTCGAAATACCCGTTAGCCTTGACAAAATCGAAGTAGCTGTCAATCATTTTCCACACTTCTTCTATGCCAAGCTCATAGTAACCGGAATATGTCAGCACTTCCGGCGACCAGCCGGAGGCAGGTGTGGGAAACAGCCTGAGGGCGCTCTTGAACTGCGTCATTGCAAGGTTGGCGCGCTCAATATTGTCGCCGTCCGCCTTGTTGATGACAATACCGTCCGCCATCTCCATTATGCCACGCTTTATGCCCTGCAATTCGTCCCCGGTGCCGGCAAGCTGAATAAGCAGGAAGAAATCTACCATTGAATGCACGGCTGTCTCACTCTGCCCTACTCCAACTGTCTCCACAAAAATATTATTGTAGCCTGCCGCCTCACACAGCACAATTGTTTCGCGGGTCTTACGCGCCACACCACCGAGCGAACCGCCGGACGGGCTGGGGCGGATAAATGCTCCGGGATGAAGGGAGAGCTTCTCCATTCGTGTCTTGTCGCCGAGTATGCTTCCTTTCGTGCGCTCGCTCGAAGGGTCTATTGCAAGCACTGCGAGTTTGCCGCCGGATTTGAGCACATGAAGCCCGAATACGTCTATCGACGTGCTCTTTCCCGCTCCGGGCACACCCGTTATGCCAATCCTGCGCGAGTTGCCGCTGTAAGGAAGGCACTTTTCAATGACCTCCTGCGCAATCGCCTGATGCTCGCCGCTCAGGCTCTCTACCATAGTGACTGCACGGCTGAGCATGGTGACATCTCCTTTTACAATTCCTTCCACCATTTCCGCGACGGAAGGGAGAGGCTTGCGCTTGCGTCGGGTGAGGTAAGGATTGACGGACGGTGGCTGAGCCACTCCGCTATTTACTGTCAGACCTGTGTAGCAGTCCTGGTTTTCCACATGATTCATCTCCATGGCGTGATTCTTTATTGCGGTTCCCCGACTACCCTCACCATCTGGACAGGATTGTCAGGATCATTTGTTATAACTGTTATTCTCGCATTCAGCAGTTCGGCAGAGCCAAGTGCCGCAGGGTCAAAACGCACCTGCACCTCCGCAGACTTGTTTTTCTTCAATTTTGTTTCGCTTACCTTAATTTTCAGCGATTTGTCGGGACATGAAACCTCACGTACCGTGAGGGGATTCTCACCCTTATTCCGTATCGTGAACTTCTGTACAGTCGGCTCACCGGTCCTTTCGAACTGTCCGAAATCAAGCGATTTGTTGTCTATGACCGCATGAGGAGCCTTAGCCCTCTGCCCGGGAGTAAGACGGGAGAAATCCTCACGGATAATCACCACGGTCGAAACCGGAAGCCTGACATCACTCCCCGCATCGGGGATGATGAACAGAGAGTCGGTTACAAATCCCCACCGCTGGCATCGGTCCGTAGTAACAGTAGCTGACACAACGAACTGTTCGCCCGGGGGAACTTTCTCCGGACGGAT
Source organism: uncultured Porphyromonadaceae bacterium (assembly GCA_947176335.1). GTDB lineage: Bacteria > Bacteroidota > Bacteroidia > Bacteroidales > Muribaculaceae > Paramuribaculum. The sequence continues at coordinate 1,477 of CAMWQE010000183.1, forward strand.
ATTCACGTCGATGTATTTCGGAAGTCCTTCCACATGCGGCACAATAGTATCGGGTGTGCCATTATAGCCTTTCACCACACCTTGCGCCACTCTGCCTTTGAGGGTTTCACCAAACGGGATTACCGTTGTGGAGAACCTTGCTTTTCCCGCGTCAACCGGATAACGGCCGGTGAGTGACGACGGCGCACCGATAACAGTGCCCTTCACACGCAAAGTTGTTGAAATACCGTCGCCGGTGTCTACATACACTTTCTTTTCAAACCGTCCCGGGCGCCCCTTGGCATCATACGCTACAGAGACTTTCAATGTATCGCCCGGCTGGATTGCAGCCTTAGGATATTCGGGATGAGTGCAACCGCAATTCGCCCTCGCGCTGACAACCGCAATCGGCTTATCGGATACATTCACCGCACGGAAAGTGCAATGCACCAGTCCCAGGTCCTCGCTGAACGAACCGAAATCGTGAACAGTGTCAAGCCACACAAATCCCTGTGCCGTCGCGGCGACAGCTACCAACGCGCCGACCGCAAATGACAGAAACCGCTTCATGGTATAACGACTCCTTTAAATTTAAGACTTATGCGCTTCGGTTCGCCGTTTGTGCGCACCTTCACCTCACGGTTAAACTCACCTTTCCTGCCAGCCGGATTGAAAGTGATTTTTATCACCCCCTTCTTTCCGGGAGCAATCGGTGCCTTCGGAAATGAGGGAGTTGTGCAACCGCAGCCTCCGTTAGTGACAGAAGCTATGACAAGCGGCGTATCGCCTGTATTGGTAAACTCGTACAGGCAGGTTACATTCCCTCCTGTAGACTTTATGTTGCCGAAGTCGTGGGACACGGAATCAAATACTATCGTGGGCTCTCCTGCACTCATAACCGCCGGAAGGGCAACCATGAGCAGGACGACAAGCAGCCTTAATGTTCTTTTCATATTTAGTATCGTTATCTGTTTGGATTCAAAATTACAAAATGATTCTTGATAAACAACGCACAGGCAAATGTAAATGTTAGGTTTTGCAATTTGAATTGCCGCAAGCTCCAATATTTATCTTTTTATGCTATCTTTGCGCCACATTTAGCCAACATCATAAAAATCATTCAAATCAATACAAAAACAAGCTATGAAGTATCTTAAATTTTTATTCATTGCAGCGGTACTCGTACTCGCTTCCTGCTCAGGTTCTAAATCCTACAACCCGGAAGTTTGCCAGAATCTTGCCGAGAAGATTGAAAACAGCACTGAGTTCACTCAGGATGACTACGCCGAAATGATTGACCAGCTCGTTGCAGCCTCAAAACTCCTCCAGGAGAAATCAAAGGAAATCGGCGATGATCAGGAGAAGCAGAAAGAATTTGTTGCGCAGGAGGACAACATGAAGCTTGCCGGCTACACAATGGCATTTGCAATGTACCTTTACAGCAACCAGGACAAATTTTCTGATGACACCAAGAAAAAATTTGAAGCAGCTGAAAAGGAACTCAAATCCATGAAATAAGTACTGCCTCAACCGCTAAAATACAAATCCGCGACGTGGGTAAACCATGCCGCGGATTTGTTTTATTTTTCAACCGACGCTTTCTTCGACTCCATCCCGATGCCAAACAGGGCAAAGTCATAAAATACCGGGTCGTGCGGGCGAATCTCCCTCAGCAAGCCGGTCAGTTGCTCAACCGTCTTGCGGTCATTAGCCTTGCGTTCAACCAATCCGAGTGACCGCGCCACATTGCCCACATGCACATCAAGCGGGATATATAGCTGAGCGGGTCTAATCACATCCCACACCCCCATATCCACAATGCCGTCATCACGCACAAGCCATCTCAATGCCATGTTCACCCTTTTGAGCGCTGTTGCATCGAGGTTCAGCGGCAGACATCTTGAGTCACCGATTCCACCATTTGCTTCGGCAAGCCTTTCATTCATGCCTGCGACAAGATGCCATGAAGGATGAGTGGAATGCTGCGCTCCGATTTTCCTTGCAAATTCCTGAAGCGACCCGCACTCCTTATATATAGACCTCAGTCCTCGGAGAAAGTGCTTGAAGTTACGTCCGAAGAAAGTGCGGTGGATATTGACTTCATCAGGCAAATCCTCATAACCCTCATCCATAATATACGCATAAGGGTCATTATCCATTAGAGCAAGCATCCTGTCGCAATCGCGGCAAATCATCTTCCGGTTACCCCAGGCGATGGAAGCCGAGAGGAGCGATGCAATCTCGATATCCTGAAGGGTTTCAAAACGGTAAGGGAACTGTACCGGGTCATCGGCAATAAACTCCGGACTGTTTATTCGCGCCGCTTCCGAGTCAAGAAGGTATCTTATATCGTTAGATATCATAATGGGGCGGTATTAAAAAAAAAGCTGAAAGACCCCGCCTCACGGCGCATCCTTCAACCATAAAATAAAAGGGGGAAAAGTAGCCCATAGGAGAATCGAACTCCTCTTTCAAGAATGAAAATCTTGCGTCCT
>CAMWQE010000184.1 GCA_947176335.1 uncultured Porphyromonadaceae bacterium
GGGCTACACTGTAGTGGATTTCGGCACGGACAGCGATGCTTCATGCGATTACCCTGATTACGCGCATCCTTGCGCCGCTGCAATCGAAAGCGGAGAATGCGCTATCGGCATAGCCATGTGCGGCACTGGCAACGGCATTTCTATGACTCTAAACAAGCACCGTGGCATCCGCGCGGCTCTCTGCTGGGCTCCTGAGCTTGCAAAACTGGCGCGTGAGCATAATAATGCCAATATCCTCGTGCTTCCGGCGCGTTTTATCGACCCGGAGGTTGCTTTGCAGACTGTCGATGCGTACCTTACAACTCCTTTCGAGGGGGGGCGCCATGAGCGCCGCATCGCCAAGATTCCCGTGCAAGAGTAATTAGTTTATTCCCGGTCTGTTGCGAGGTTTGAAAGGACAGTCATAAGCTGTCCTATAGCTGCTTTTTTCTCCGGCGCTATCACTTTCTGGCGGTGGATTTTTCCGTATGCCGGAGATTGTGCCTTGTTGTCTTTGATGTGCCTGGTATCCGGGCGTGGTTTGTCCGGTAGCGGAGTCTGTTTGCCCGATTGAGGTGATGTATTGACATATGGTCCGGCTCCATGTTGCCCGATATTGCTTATCGCGGCGGTATCGGGTTCCTGAAGTTCTGTTGCGGCCGGTTTCAATGTCTTGTTCTGGCGTCCTGCCCGGGCGGCTTGCCGGCGCTGCTCCCTGCGGTCAATCTCCCTCTTGATGAATTTGAATATAACGGTGGCTTCATCGCTTATCGCAATCTCCTGTTCGGTTGTCGCATATTCCATTACGGCAGTGAGAACTTCACCTTTAATAATAGTGGAGCAGTCGCGGATAATCTCGTACCATTCGGTATTGAAAACAAAATGTCTTTTCATAGTTGGTGTGTGTTTATGGTTTATGTTGGTGCAAAAGTAATCATTATTTTGCTATATGCAAATAAATATATGGAAAAAATTATGGTTTTTGCCTGAAATATGGCAAATGCGGATAAATTTATAATTTTGGATAGCCTTGATTGATTTATTTAACGGGAAATATGTATTTTTGCCGATAAATAAACTTAACCACTAACACTTATATCATGAAGGAACTCCTTAATTCAGTTGTCAAACACTTTGACCTCAAAGGCAAGATTGATTCTATCAAACCGCTCGGCAACGGGCTCATCAATGACACATATATAGTAAGGACAGAAGGCGATGCTCCTGACTATGTGCTCCAGCGCATCAACCATAATATTTTTACTGACGTCGACACCCTGATGACAAATATCAAGGAGGTGACATCGCATATCCGCAAGAAACTTGAGGAGGCGGGCGAGGACGATATTGACCGCAAGGTGCTCACGTTTGTGCCCAACAATGTTGATGGCAAATATTATTTCTTTGACGGCGAAAACTATTGGCGTGTCATGGTATTCATTCCCAACGCCCATACCTTTGAGGCAGTTAACCCGGAGAGCAGCCGCAATGCGGGCAAGGCTTTCGGCAATTTCCAGGCTATGCTGGTGGACATTGACGCTGACCTAAAGGAGAGCATTCCTGATTTCCACAATATGGAATTCCGCCTCAAGCAGCTCCATGATGCTGTCGAAGCAGACCCGGAGGGCAGGGTAGCCGAGGTTAAACCGCTTCTTGACGAACTTGAAAAGCGTGCCGAGGAGATGACCAAGGCTGAGCGCCTTTTCCGCGAAGGCAAGTTGCCCAAACGTATCTGCCATTGCGATACCAAGGTGAACAACATGATGTTTGACGACAACGGCAATATCCTCTGCGTCATTGACCTTGACACAGTTATGCCAAGCTTCATTTTCAGCGACTACGGCGATTTCCTCCGTACAGGTGCCAACAAACTCGCTGAGGACGACCCCGATATTGACCGCGTTGAGTTTGACATGGATATTTTCAAGGCATTCACCGAAGGCTACCTTTCAAGCGCGAAGGGATTTCTCACACCGCTTGAAATCGAGAACCTGCCATACGCTGCGGCGCTGTTCCCCTACATGCAGGCGGTACGTTTCCTCACAGATTATATCAACGGTGACACCTATTATAAAATAAAATATCCCGACCATAATCTGGTGAGAACCCGCAACCAGTTCAAGCTCCTGCAGAGCGTTGAGGCGCATACTCCCGAAATGCGTGAGTTTATAGCGGCAAACCTTGCCTGAAAACCATATTTGCAACCCACAAAGCCGCGAGGATGATAAAAATCGCCCTCGCGGCTTGCTTTATCTCAGAATAAAATCGTATATTTGCGGGCTGAAAGCGAAAAAATAATTAATAACCCAATTCATATTCAATCAACCACATGCAAAGCAAAGGAAAATTAGGAAGCGTTGTGGCAGGTATCATTGCCATATTCCTGGTGCTCATTTGCCTCTTCTACCTTTCGTTCACGCTGGTTACCAACCACTACGAGGACAAGGCTGAGGCTTATGCAGTGCAGGCAGCAGGTGCTGAGGGCACCAATTCCGATACTTACCGTCTCGCTTACAAAAGCTACATCGACTCAATTTCAAAGGAAAAGGTTTACCTCGGTTACACCTTCAATCAGGTTCAGGCTCTCGGAGTAGGACTCGGTCTTGACCTTAAGGGAGGTATGAACGTAACCCTTCAGGTGTCTGTGCCGGACATTCTCCGCTCAATGGCGAATGCCGAAGGCAATCCTTATTTTGAAACTGCACTTGCGGCTACCGACTCTCTTGCCCGCAATACAGGCAACAACGATTATGTGCACATCTTCTGCCAGGAATACCGCAAGCTTGACCCGCAGGGCGACCTTTCAGTGGTGTTCAAGGACCAGGTTAAGCGTGGCGACAATGATGCTGCTATCGAGAGCGCGCTCAAGCAGGAGGTCAAGGATCGTGTGAGCAGTTCAACCAATGTGCTCCGCAGCCGTATCGACCAGTTCGGTGTTGTAGCTCCCAATATCCAGGAGCTTGAAAACGACGGCCAGATTCTTCTTGAGCTTCCGGGTGTTAAGGAGCATGACCGTGTGCGTGAGCTTCTTAAGTCTTCCGCAAACCTCGAATTTTACGAAACAATGCCTGTCGCAGAGTTCCAGAACGCTCTCGGCGAGCTTGATTATACCCTCCGCAACGATTCTACCCGCACCGGCGAAGGCTTTTTCGGTCTCTTCACCGGTCAGGGTGGTGGTTCTCCCATTGCGGTAGGTGTTGCTACCGGCGCACAGCGAGTTGCAATCGACTCCGTGCTCAATTCACCGGTTGCTAAGCGCATACTTCCCTCAAACGTGCTTCTTGCATGGGAGGTAAAGCCTTTTGTTACCGAATATAACGATACTGCCGCACACCGCACACGCAAACTTGAGCTCTACACTCTCGTTGCGCTTAAGACAGCAAACGGCAAACCCGCTCTTAGCGGTGACGTCATCACCTCTGCCAAGAGCGACTTCGACAATACCCAGGGTGGCAACTATGTTTCTATGAACATGAAGCCTGAGGCGGCCAAGCAGTGGGCACGCGTCACCGCGGCAAATATTGAAAAGCAGGTTGCAATCGTGCTTGACGGTCAGGTTTACTCGGCTCCCCGCGTTAACAGTGTTATCGAAGGTGGACGTTCTTCTATCACCGGCAACTTTACCACCGAGGAGGCTCAGGACCTTGCAAACGTGCTTAAGAGCGGTAAGATGGCAGCGAAAGTCGATATTATCAGCGACACTGTTATCGGTCCTTCACTCGGTCAGCAGGCTATTGAGGACGGATTCATGTCATTCATTGTAGCACTCGTGCTTCTGATGATTTTCATGATGGCGTTCTACGGAGTTATTCCCGGACTTATCGCCAACCTTGGTCTTGTGTTCAACCTCTTCTTCACATTCGGTATCCTCGCTTCATTCCAGGCGGTGCTTACCCTTAGCGGTATCGCAGGTATTGTGCTCGCTCTCGGTATGGCTGTGGATGCTAACGTGCTT
>CAMWQE010000185.1 GCA_947176335.1 uncultured Porphyromonadaceae bacterium
ACTATATAATATGTGGCATCTTCCGGAGTAGCGCAACGGAAGCTGTTGGCTAGTAGAAGATTATTGCCGTCGGCAGCAATTATGTCCACTTTGCTGTCGGTGACGGAGGCAAATATTGCCGAGGCGTGGAGACGCGTTGCAATCAGCGGAGCGAGGGAATGGTTGATGCGCACGTTAAAAAAAGTACGGCGTATGAATCCTGCGATTGCTGCGGGGACTGCAAAGACAATTGATATGGAGTCATCCGGTTGCGAAACCTCAACAATTTTATCTGTCAGGTCAAACGATGCTGCCTTAAAGATTGCTTCCGGCTCAGTGGAGCCGGCTGTTTCAGCGGGGACCAATGCAAAATCCGGGGTGTCAATCACCACATCGATGCGGGCGAAATCGCTAAGGAGCAATGGGTTGGCATATATAGCCTCCTGCACTGCCTTTTCGTGGGACGATGCATCGGGATTGAGCAATATTGTCCTGTGAATCAATCTCTCTGTTGCAACCGGCGGGAATAACGCCACATCCAACCGGTCACTTCCTATCTCCATAGCGCAACGCCACAGCTCCGGCTGCGGAATCATGTCCTTTGATAAAATCTCCTGCTCCATGACTGCAAAAGTAGTAAAATACGTTTGGTTAGATGTGAATTGTTCATGCTAAATTTATGGCACGGCATTTTCCTGCTGTTCCTCCCAAATCAAGGTGGCGAGATATTTGTCGCTTCTGCAATGGAGATCTGCGATTTTATCCTCAATCATCCCGGCTATCGCGGATGTATAGAACATATCAGTTGCCTTTTGGAGGGAGACTCCAAATAGCTCACATATACTTTTTATTATATTCGCGCACTTTGTCGCCCTTAATATGGTGTTGCTTTCTTCTGTCATAGTTGTTTGCTTTCAATGTGTTTAAGACATTGATTTATCATTTTTTGCGACCGGATGCAGTACTGGTTGTTAGGTTTCTCATATCTGAGGATACCTAATGTTTCATCCTCAGATAATTCCCCCTCAAAATACCTGTCAAGTGTTTGGATGACTTTGTCATCGGCAATGCCTCCTACAACGATGTCAAAGTCCGAAGTATCTTGCCCTGCACGACATCGAGACACAAAATCCAACCAATTTTTATCATATGATTCAAATTTAAGCACTTTCCATTCTGCAGGTTCAAATTCCAACTCATAGGTATTTATCCATGCTTCTTGCTGCCTCCGCATAAACCGTTGTGCATACTTTATTGCTTGTTCTTGGATAGAGGTTAAATAGAAACCTTTCCCGAAATCTAGAAAATTACGGGAGTAAAGAATGTCGGGTTGAGTGACCGATATATTTGAAGAATGATAAAGTTTCATTTCGCCAACACTCCTTTCTCTTTCATATAGTCAATGAGATCCTCCATGAGATAACGTGAACTGAAAGTGTGGAGTACATCATAAGAAGGTACTATATAGTCATAGAGAATCCCCGACTTATATAATCGGGTATACACCTCTTTTTGGCTGAGCTTCAAGGTCTGTGATAATTTACTGATGCAGTATGTAACAAATTCAAGCGTATTCTTATCCATGACTGCAAAAGTAGTAAAAAAATATTTTGTGGTTATTATATTACGGAGGATGAGATTGTATCGTAAAGAATTGCTTGAGACAGGGAACCGAGGAAACATAGAACCAAAGTTAAACTATAAGTAAGTCGTGTAAATTAGTTTATATTATAATTTGATGTTGCCATGAGTGAAATTTTGATTTATGAAGACGGAGTTATGGGGCTCCATAATGACGGATGAGTAAAGCAAAAGGGTGCCATGACAACGCAAAGGATAGTATAAGCTAATTTTCATGACTTACTTAATATATCTCTGATTAACAATTTGGATAAGTACATATTGGAAGCACCCGTAGAGGTTAAAATAAAGTTGCTTGGTTCTATCTTTGACGGAAAAATAAGTTAGAACTACTTCCAAATCAATGTAATAAGATGGTCATTGAAAGGATTGGGACGAGAGATGGAAGCGCCGGGGGCGCGCTGCAATACAAAACCCTATGCAAGCAAAGCGCAGCTTAGGGGAGGGAGAAAATAGAGCTGTTGCGGCATCGGAGATGTCGCGGCAGTGATGGCACATACTACAGCATCACTTCTAAGGCTCTCCAAGTTATGTGCCTCAAATTAATTTTCCTCGGATAGCTTTTTAACTCTCGAACTGCATTTCATTACAAACCAACGAGTTAACATGTGACGTTAAAAGAAAAGAGGACTCTCGCAGTGAGAATCCTCAGTTCAGTACCCGGACCCGGGATCGAACCGGGATGGGTCGCCCCACCGGTGTTTGAGACCGGCGCGTCTACCGATTCCGCCATCCGGGCATTATGGTTCGGTGATGCAAAGGTAGTAATTGTTTGGTTGTGCTGCAACTCATAGAGGAGTATTTTATTTATTTTCGGTGTTAAAGTGCGCCAAGCTCAAAATTTTTCGATAAATTTGCGGAAACGGCAGCCGGTAGCGGGTGCCCGGAAATAACATCATAACCATTGCCTTACTATGCCTAAGACAAAGAAAACTCTGAATCTTATCAAGAATGACCCCTGGCTTGAGCCGTTTGCTCCTGCAATTTTGGGTCGCTACGAGGATGCGGTCAAGAAAGAAGCCGAGCTCACCGGAGAATCCGGGTCGCTTGACGATTTCGCAAACGCACATAATTATTTCGGCCTTCATCGCGCTGAGGATGGGGGCTGGGTGTTCCGCGAATGGGCACCGAATGCAACTGAGGTTACCCTTATCGGTGATTTCAGCGATTGGAAAGAGCAGGTGCGCTACACACTTACCCGACTTCCTGACAGCGGGGTGTGGGAGCTTAAGCTGCCTGCGGACGCTCTGCACCATGGTCAGTATTACAAAATGATTGTGCGTTGGCAAGGTGGTGACGGAGAGAGGATTCCTGCGTATGCAACCAGAGTTGTGCAGGATGAAACCACTCACTTGTTCTCCGCCCAGGTTTGGGCGCCGGAACCCTACAAGTGGAAAGTCAAGAAATTTAAACCCGATACAAAACCACTCCTTATATATGAGTGCCACATCGGCATGGCGCAGGAGCGCGAGGGTGTAGGCACCTATGTGGAATTCCGCGACCTGATTCTGCCACGAATCCATGCGGACGGCTATAATGCGATTCAGATAATGGCTATCCAGGAGCATCCTTACTACGGCTCTTTCGGTTACCATGTGTCGAGTTTCTTCGCTCCCTCAAGCCGTTTCGGCACACCGGAGGAGTTGAAATCGCTTATTGACCGTGCGCATGAGCTTGGCATTGCGGTGATTATGGATATTGTCCATAGCCATGCCGTGAAGAATGAAGTAGAGGGGCTCGGACGCCTTGACGGTTCTCCAGACCTGTACTTCTACGGCGATGAGCGCCGTGAGCATCCGGCATGGGATTCCCTCTGCTTCGACTATGGCAAGAATGAAGTGCTCCACTTCCTGCTATCCAACTGCAAATACTGGCTTGAGGAGTTCCATTTCGACGGTTTCCGTTTCGACGGAGTCACATCAATGCTGTATTATAGCCACGGGCTTGGAGAATCATTCGGAAGCTATGATGATTACTACAACGGCGGGCAGGACACCAACGCCATCACATACCTCACCCTCGCAAACAAGCTTATCCATGAGGTGAACCACAACGCAATCACCATCGCCGAGGAGATGAGCGGTATGCCCGGTCTCGCTATTCCGGTGAAGGACGGCGGCATAGGGTTCGACTACCGCATGGCTATGGGTATCCCGGACTACTGGATTAAGACCCTGAAGGAGAAAAAAGATGAGGACTGGCATCCGACCTCTATTTTCTGGGAGCTGACCAACCGCCGCGCCGATGAAAAGACGATTTCATACGTGGAGAGTCACGACCAGGCTCTTGTAGGTGACAAAAC
>CAMWQE010000186.1 GCA_947176335.1 uncultured Porphyromonadaceae bacterium
CTGGAGCGCGTCATGATTCGCCCATCTGTTGTTCTTCTCCCTGTCTCTTGCCGCGTCCTGTATTTCAAGCAAATTAAGGAGCAGCCTCTCTTTCGCCCGTGCCTTGTTCTGTGCTTGGGAGCGTTCATCAGAGCACTTCACGGATATGCCGGTAGGGGAGTGGGTGGCGCGTACCGCGGTTTCAACCTTGTTTACGTTCTGCCCACCCTTGCCGCCGGAACGGCAGGTTTCGTACACAATGTCGCTGTCCTTTATTTCCGGCAGTGACACCGGGTCTATGAACCGTACCCCCACAAACCAGTTGCATCGTTTGTGTCCGGGACGGTACCGGTTGCGGGTGGAGCGCCATAGTATTGTACCTTCCCATTCCACAATCGTTTCCGTCGGGACCGGTGATTCGCTTCCTAACATGATTGACATATAGCAGTTTGCGGCGATGTTATGGGGCTCGCTGTCAACAATCTGTAGTCCCGGTATTGCCTTGCATATCTCTTGGGTGACAAGCGCTACCGCGCGGGCGCACTCCACCGGTCCTCTTCCTGCCGTTATCTGTATGTACTTCTTCATTCTCCGTTGTCTTTTATGTTTAGTTTCGGTTTAACCGTTGTGAGCACTTCTACCGTGGGTTTTATAAGCTCAAGAATCTCATCGGTCGGCTTGTATGCCATAGGTGACTCATCAAGTGTAGCGGTGCATACGGAAGTGGAGAATACCCCGGACATCGTTTCCCGGAAATCATCGAGGGATATGTTCTTTTTTGCCTGAGCCCTTGACATTATGCGTCCCGCTCCATGTGGCGCGGTGTTGAGCCATTGTTCATTGCCTTTTCCTATACATATTGCGATTCCATCGCGCATATTGAATGGGATGCATACCTTTTTCCCTGCTGATGCATCAATAGCGCCTTTCCGCAGCATCGGTCGGTTTTCACTTACTGATATATAATTATGTGTTGTGAAAATGGACTCTGTGCATTTTGCCTTGCACAGCTTTTTCATTATCGCAAAAATCCTGTCCCGGATAATAATATGATTATAAAAGGCATATGCCTGCGCAATAACCATGTCGGAGAGGTAGCCGGACAATGCTTCTCCCCACAGGTAGCCGATATATGCCGCTCTCTTCGGATTATTTGCGATATTATGCCAGTGGTTGGCTACTTTTACTCCAAGATTGCGGGAACCGCAATGTATTGTCAGCCAACCCTCCCCATTATCGGTTGCTTCGCCGTACTCTATGAAATGGTTGCCCCCTCCGAGTGTGCCAATGCTTTTGTAGAAAATTCCCTCCTGCATTTTTATCCTGCGGCAGAAATCGCTGATAAACCGTGAGTCTGTCCTTTGGCATTTGTTGATTAAATCCGGTGCTGATGAACGTGCCTTCTGGTACTGAGAATTGATGAATTTGAAAAGTTCCTTTTCATTGAGCGAGTTTTTTGCGCATATTTCATTTCCGGTAGGTATTGCTTCCCGTATCCGGTGGTCGAGTATGGCGAAATCATCAGACTTGACAGTACAGGAAAGGCGGTGCATGGATATTGTGCAGCCTATGTCTACCCCTACATGGTCGGGATTCACATAATTGCCGATTGGATATGCTGTACCGACATTACATCCTGTGCCGGAGTGTACGTCCGGCATCTGCACTATCGGTATTCCCGCAAATGCCGGATGGTCGCACAGATTTGTTACCCATTCAAGTGCAGCGGCTTCAATATTGTCTGTGAAAATTTCCGCTGTGGTTGTTTTGCCTTTAATGTCCATATTTTTGATTTTTTCTGCAAAGTGACAGCAGGTGTGCGCAACATATTTGCGCAGTGGCTGAAAAAATGCTATTTTTGAGAAAAAATTTGCCATGCCTTTAAATAGAGCGACATTAATAAGGATTTCCACGATTGACCGATGCCTACAGAACCGCTATCGCCGATGGACCATCAATGACCTGATAGAGGCATGTACCGATGCTCTTGCTGAATATGAAGGTCGGAGCAATCCTGTGAGCCGACGCACATTCCAGAATGACCTTGCACTCATGCGCAGTGACCGGTTGGGGTACAATGCACCTATTGTGGTGAGGGACAACAAGTATTATGAGTATGAGGAGCCTGATTTCAGCATTACTCACCTTCCGCTGAACGATGAGGGTCTTGACGCGCTTAATTCCGCTTTGGATATCCTCAGGCAATTGCAGGGATTTCCGCAGCTTGCATCGTCGATAGATACAATAAGCAAACTCAACGAACAGATTTCGCGCCATACAGGTTCATCCGTTCCGGCGATGGATATGGAGTATGTGCCCGGCTACCGTGGAGCGCAATTTATAGGTGAGATTTATGATGCTGTGCGTAAGCAGCAGACGCTGGTGATTGAATACCAGTCTTTCAAGGCGCGGCAACCGGAGGAGATAGTTGTTTATCCATATCTTTTGAAAGAATACCGCAACCGTTGGTTTCTGATATGTGAGAAAGCCGCCAACCATGCCCCGCAGGTAAATATTTTTGCTCTTGACCGTATAAAGTCAGTCCACATCGACAAAGAGCATCCATTTAAGAAATGCGTGGACTTTGATCCCGCGCACTATTTTGATGATACTATAGGCGTTACGAAGCAGATAAGCGACAAAGCGCGTAGGGTTGTCATCAAAGTAGACCGCCAGCAGGCACCATACGTTGAGTCTAAACCGTTTCACAAATCCCAGACGGTAGAGCAACGCTTCCGTGACGGAAGTATACAGTTATCCCTCAAAGTAGTGATAAATAATGAACTTGAGAGGTTAATTCTTGGATATGGCGGTCATGTCGAGGTCATTGCTCCACCTGAATTTAGGGCAAAGGTTGCTGAAAGCGTCCTCAAAGCTGCGCAACATTACCATGATGCCCCCGAGCCGTAAATCCCATCTCCAAACGGGTACGTCAGAGAGGGATATATGGTAAGGACGCGCCGGGAGAGCGCGTCAAGACAGTAGCTTTGTGGGTAAGCGTAGCGCACCCCGAGGATAAGGGGAATGATTAATATGTACGTGCCGGGCGAGGGAAGTGCCGTAGGCACGTCGCTGTACGAAGCCTCAGGCAAGCGTAGCGCTGCCTGAGGAAAGGATGTGGAGTTAATAATGCGACTTCTCCGAAGCCGCTGTTTCTTTGCGCTGTCTTCCCTACGCTGCGCTACGCTTGCATAGGGTTTCGTACAGCAACGCTCCTGCGGAGTTTCCAAGGGGCTACTCTCTGCGTGCGCTCTCCGGCGCACGGTCCATGTGGACTCAACATCTCAGCTTTTTTCATCCCTCATTTTTAATTTTCAAAATAAAAGAACTATCTTTGCGGTGCTGACCGTCCCCATTGCCCCGCCAGACCTCGGTCGCGGGTGAGCGGGCGGGACGCAAAGACATAGTAAAACAAGCGTTTATCCGCGCTGATTCTTGACCTTTCGAAATTCTCGCAAAATTTCAATCAATAGTCAAGGAGGAGCAACGGTAGATGCCCTTGGTTGTGTAATTCCTGTATCCGGCACTCCGCCGGAGGCATCGGTTGCATATACTGGCGTGGGCTTCTGCGTTGCCGTCCGACTATTGATGGGCGATGCGAGAAGCCTCGAAAGGTAGGACGGCAACAGATACAGATTCCTACGCTTTTCCGTAAAACCACTATCGCCAACGAGAGGATGACCGCGGCGCAGATATTATGATATCAAAGAGATACCTCCTGTTGCCGGGACTCTTCTCGCTGTTTGTCTCTGCCCTCGCAGCCGAGCCGCAGTCTATCATCCTGGCAAAGCACGACGGCACGGAGATAGCCATTCTGCTCTCCGAATCCCCAAAAATCCCCTTCTCGCGCGAGGAGGAAAACTTCACCGGCTCCCACATGGTGCGCACCACCGCCAAGGCTCAGTATGAGCTTGAGGTCGCCGACCTCAACAGCGTGAA
>CAMWQE010000187.1 GCA_947176335.1 uncultured Porphyromonadaceae bacterium
GGCTGTGACCAAATACTATCCCAACGATTTCCGTGGTTTCAACAACCTCGGTGCGGTCCAGTATCAGGAAAAAGACTTCGCAGCCGCACAGGCAAGCTTCCAGAAAGCTGAAAAGCTTGCGCCCAACAATGCGGAAGTGCAGATGAACCTCGGTCTTATCGCAATGCTCAACCATGACTACGCTACCGCAAACCGTTACTTCGGCAATGCCGGCGGTCTTGAGGACCTTGGTAACGCTCTCGGTGTTTACTATCTCAAGCAGGGCAATCCCTCCGCAGCTGTAAGGGCTTTCGGTAACAGCAAGACAAACAATGCCGCTGTAGCTCAGATTCTCGCCAAGGATTACAGCAAAGCTAAAACAACACTTGCTTCAATTCCCGCTCCTGATGCTACCACATACTACCTTATGGCTGTGCTCGGCGCACGCACCAACAACTCACAGATGGTGACATCAAGTCTCCGTCAGGCAATCAAGCTTGACAAGGATTACGCAGCACGCGCTGCTAACGACATTGAATTTTCCAAATTCAACCTCACCGGAGTACTCAATTAATAACTGACAATAAAATTATCGGCGTGGAAACTTTATCGTTTTCACGCCGATTTTTTTTCATTAATGTGTTTATTCTTGTAGAAAAAATGTAACTTTGCATCACCAATCGCGGTAGTGGCTCAGTTGGTAGAGCATTGGCTTCCCAAGCCGAGGGTCGCGGGTTCGAGTCCCGTCTACCGCTCAAGCAATATATAGAGAATTTTAACATTCATCAGACTTGCCTGTGAAGGTAGGTCTGTCTTTTTTGCAGCGATATATTGTATCAGCGGGGGTTGAGGCGGAGGCGGGCGGATGCCTGGCGCACTTTATTGAGGAGGAGGGGATTCATGTCTTTGTTTTCTTCCATAAAACGTGCCACTCGTGCCGTTGCTTCTTTCGAGCGGTAGCTGCCAAGGAGTGAGGCGGACCAGTTTGCAGGGAAGAAAATGTCGCCGGTTGCCTGTATCTGCGGCAGCATCTCAAGTGCCGGGATTATGTAGCGCACGCTTCTGTCATGTCGCACCGGATGGTTGAGGAGGGACACTACGCTTAGTGTCCACGGTTCCACAAGACGATTCGCGGGATCAGACAGTGATGCGAATAGGGAATCGAGTGCCAGTGTGTCGCTGACAGCGGCACGGCTGACATAATCAAATTTGCGCAGGCGGTCTCCGCTTCCAATACGCCTCCGTTGCGTGGCAATTATGCTGTCGGCTTTTGCGGGCAACGCAATTGCAAGCTGGAGTGCCATATCACTGAAATCGTCTTTGCCGAGCAGCGGTGACTCGCCTTGTTCCCACATCTTATATAGTGCTTCGATGGACCGAGGGGAGCGTGCAGTGGAGATGAGTTTCCTAAGTACCATGGTTTTACCTTGTTTAAGGGGATGGGTTTCAGCGAGTTCAAAGAGACGTTGCTCAAATTCAGCCGCTTCGTTTGCCGTCAGGTCAAGGAGTGCGGCGCCGGTATAGCGGGTGAGGGCTGAAAGCATCTGGCCGTCAGTGGTCTGTTCTATTGATTTAATCAGATAATCAATCCATGCTCGGGGTTCAATATTTCCGGCGAGATAGTTTTCATTCAGCATCATGAGGGTTGCAAGTTGTCCTACGGGACGGAGTCGGGACACATTTCCCTCCCGACTGAGAGCGTCTTTCATAATCCGCAACAGATGTTCCGGAATGATTGTGAGCAGACCGTACGCACGTCCGTCTGCCGCCGGAAGAATCAGCAGGGAGTCTGAATGAAGGGTTAGTGGTATTTCAACAGTATTACCCGAGCCGTCAAATTCAACCGTTATTGTTTCAGATTTATCGCCGTCTGCCACGACCACATCAAAAGTCTGCTGCCACACGATATTTCTGCCGCGAGAATCAATTTGACGCACTATCAGTTTGCCGTCATTTATTGAAAAATTGATTTCCGGCATTCCCGGCTCGTAGACCCATACCCGGCTGAACTGTTCTATGTCCGTATCTGTGTATGCTGCCAGAGCTGATATAAGGTCATCCCATGTAGCATTGCCATACGCGTTGTCTGACAGATATTTTCTTATGCCGCGTTTAAAATTTTCCTCACCGGTTATCTCCGCAAGCTTGCCCATCATCAGAGGAGATTTATTATATATGATATTATTGTATATCAGTCCGGCATTTTTGAGATTGTCAAGTTGCTGGCGTATCGGGGTTGAACCATCGG
This sequence comes from uncultured Porphyromonadaceae bacterium, assembly GCA_947176335.1. Classification (GTDB taxonomy): domain Bacteria; phylum Bacteroidota; class Bacteroidia; order Bacteroidales; family Muribaculaceae; genus Paramuribaculum. Next base: position 2,228 of record CAMWQE010000187.1, read on the forward strand.
AGCGGTCCTGATCAAGAGCGGCGGACATATAGACCCTGAGCCATTCAAGATCATGGTCGAACTGCGGCAAAAGTTCTCTGGTAAGCCGCGCTGCAAAGAAATTGGCAAATACCTCTTTTGTCCACACATCGTCAAACCATTCCATAGTCACATAATCGCCGAACCACATATGGGCGGTTTCATGCGCAATCAGTTTTGCGCGGCTGAGTTGCTCCGCACCTGTCGCGTTTTTGCCAAGAAAAATGGTATTGTCGTTGTAGAATGTCGCTCCGGTATGCTCCATTCCTCCGAACTGGAATCCGGGAAGAATCACAAGGTCGTATTTGGCAAAGGGGTAGGGGATGCCGGTGTAGTCCTCGAGCTGTTTGAGCGAACTTTCTACTTGGGAGAAGATTTCATCAAGTTGTTCCAGGCGATAGGGGTCGGTTTCACGGTAATACGCACCGATTGTGCGACCGTCCTTAGCGTGCTGGCGGTACTCAAATTCTCCTGCTGCAAAGGCAAAAAGATAAGTGCTCAACGGTTCAGTAGACCCGAATTTGATTGTCCTGTTTCGTAATGTCCGGTTTTCTGTGGATGAAATTACCGGAGAGTTGCTTACTGCCTTCCATTGAGAGGGAACTGTCAGGGTTAGATTATAGCTCGCCTTCATGTCCGGTTGGTCAAAGCATGGGAAAACGGAATGTGCACGGTTCGGCACAAAAAGAGTGTACATATATCCGGGATTGCGGTTTAACGCACGTCCGGCAGATGTGAACTCTACAGCAACAGTATTCCTACCGGAAACGAGGTCGTCAGGAGCGATGACAATATGACCGTCCTGCCACACCGGAGACGTAATTTCATGATTGTTCACAACGAGTTTTTTGACACCTTCACCTGCAAAATCAATTTGTATCGGTTGGTTATCAGGCTGATAGTCAAATGCTATAGATATGTTTCCTTCCGGATTGATACTGCTGACGGAGTCAATTGAAAGGGACAGGTTGTAGACAACGTTCGATACGGTATTTTTCCTTTGTTGTGCCAGTTTATGGCTAACTCCGGATTCTATAGTAGCTGCGGAAGCCACTGAAATTATTGATAACATTATGAATATATGTAGCAGTTTTATCGCACGCATGGCAGGTATTTTTTTTGTAATTGGTATCGAATGTCATTCATGGTTCAATCGGTTCAGCATCATACATCACATCCCCGACCTTTTACAAAATTAGAATAAATATCCGATATTTTATTTTTATATCACCTTTTTCCTACGTTACGCGGTACTCTTGAGGAGCTCGCGCCATTCCGCCTCGGCGATATCATGCTTCGGAGGCATCTGGGCGAGGTGCTCCCGGATGCGGGTGCAGCGGTCGTTGAGCTCGCGGCGTAGACGGACCATGTAGTGGTTGTCATTTTCGGGAGTTTTACCCTGCGCGTGCCAGTCGTTGACGATGTCCTGCGCGATTGCGCGGATACGGTCCCTGGATATTTCGAGTACGTTGAACTTGAGCTTGACAGCCACCGGGTCAGGCATGTGCTCGCCGGAGAACAATTCTTCTACCGCCTCCGGATGATGGTTCTCTTTCTCGGGAATGACTTCGGGTACTTCCTGTTTGGCGGTCGGAGTGGGGGATTTGGTTTTGTTGGTGGGCTTTTTGGTGAGACGTGCTTCGCGCCGGCGCGCTTTCTCGTCGATTTCG
>CAMWQE010000188.1 GCA_947176335.1 uncultured Porphyromonadaceae bacterium
TCGTGGGCTCGGTGATGGGTATAAGCGACAGGCATAGGCAGGACCGCACGCGCCGGAACAGACGGCAAGGCGGTGACATTCGTAAGCGCCGAAGAGCAGTGGAAATTCGGGGTGATAGAAAAGTTCCTTGAATACGAGGTGCGCAAAGACCAGGTGCCGGAAGAGCTCGGCGAGGTGCCGGAATACAATCCCGGCAAGCGGGCAAGACGCAATCCCGGCAAAAAATGGAACGGCAGGTGGAAAAAGAATCCACACCGCAACGCTCCCGGCAAACAAGCTCAGGGAAATAATACGGAAAATAATAACCGGCGCTATAAAAAACGTCCGGACAGTCCGGCTAAATCACAGAACAAAACAAACAATCCCACATAACGCAATGAACAAAACATTAATCTCAGCCGCTATCGCCTTCACTTCGATTGCAGCTCCAACAGCACCTGCTATGGCACAAACCGACTCTACAAATCCGTTTCTCGCGCCCTACGCAACAAAGTTTGACATACCTCCGTTTGAAAAAATACAGTATGCCCATTATCTTCCCGCTATCAAACAGGGCATCGCAGAGATGGAGCGCGATGTAAAGGCTATTGTAGACAATCCCGCAGAACCTACATTCGCCAACACCGTGCTTGCCCTCGAACAGTCAGGCAAACTCCTCAACAGGGTCATGGGTGTGTTCTCCAACCTTGACGAGACCAACTCCTCACCGGAAATGGTGGAAATAAGCGAGATTGCATATCCTCTGGTGTCAAAAAGCTCCGACGAGGTGAAAATGAACCCCAAACTTTTTGCCAGAGTGAAAAAAGTCTATGACAACCGCAACAACTCAGGACTAAAACCTAACGAAATACGCGCGGTAGAGGAACTCTACACCGATTTTACACGTTCCGGCGCACTCCTTGACAACGCCGCAAAGGAGGAACTGAAAAATATCAACTCACAGCTCACCGACCTATACCTGCTCTATAACAAAAACCTGCTGAACGCCACCAATGCCTACGAGCTGCTTGTTACAGACGAGAGCCGCCTGAAAGGCATACCGGCAAGCAATATCGCTGTTGCGGCGGAAGAGGCTACAGCACGCGGCAAAAAAGGATGGCTCTTTACCTTGCAGGCACCGAGCCGCCTCCCCCTGCTCCAGTATGCTGACGACCGCGGGTTGCGCGAGGAGATGTACAAGGCATACACCGGGCTCGCATCCTCCGGCGAGTATGACAACGCTCCGGTCATCAACAAAATCCTCAGGGCACGCGCCCGCAAGGCTGAGCTGCTCGGCTTTAAAGACTACGCCTCATATATGACTGCGAATGTCATGGCTAAGAATGTTGCAAATGCTGAAAACCTCCTGATGAAGATATGGGCACCGGCAGTGAAGAAAGTGCATGAGGAAGTAGCAGCGATGCAGGCTCTCAGCGACAAGTCGGGGAATAATTTCAAAATCGCTCCGTGGGACTACTACTATTTCGCAGAAAAGGTGCGCCGCGACAAATATGCCCTCGATGAGGATGAAGTGCGCCAGTATTTTGCTCTTGACAGTGTGCGCAAAGGTATCTTCACCATGGCTGAAAAACTCTACGGCGTTACTTTCACCGAACTCCCCGACGCGCCCAAGTATTATGATGAAGTGAAAGTGTACGAAGTGAAGGATGCCGACGGCAACCATGTAGCAGTGTTCATGACCGATTACTTCCCCCGCGCTTCCAAGCGTCAGGGCGCATGGATGAGCGAGTTCCAGGGTGCTTTCGTTGACCCGGACGGTTCATCACAGCGGCCTATTGTTTACAATGTAGGCAACTTCTCCAAGCCCGCAGGCGATACCCCCGCACTCCTTACACTTGACGAAGTTGAAACCATGTTCCACGAGTTCGGTCACGGTCTACATGGAATGCTCACCAAAGCCACTCTCCGGAGCCAGGCAGGCACGAATGTTGACCGCGACTTCGTTGAGCTCCCCTCGCAGATACATGAGCACTGGGCTCTTGAGCCTGAACTGCTCCGCACCTATGCCCGCAATTACCGCACCGGTGAAGTGATTCCCGATTCGCTTATCGAGCGCCTCCAAGCGGCATCGACCCACAACCAGGGCTTCGCTTCAACCGAACTTGCCGGAGCTGCGCTTCTTGACCTCAAATGGGGACAACTCAATCCGACCGGAGACATTGATGTAATGGCATTTGAAAAACAGGTGGCTGATGAACTCGGTATGCCGGAAGAGGTACAGTTCCGCTACCGTAGCCCGTATTTCCGCCATATCTTCGGCAGTGACGGCTATGCATCGGGCTATTACACATATCTATGGGCGGAGGTGCTTGACACTGACGGATTCGAGCTCTTCAAGGAGAAAGGCATCTTTGATCCTGAAACTGCTGCCGCATTCAAGAAATATGTGCTTGAAGCAGGCGGAAGCGAAGACCCGATGCAACTTTACATCAAATTCCGTGGACGCGAACCTCAGGTTGACGCGCTGCTGCGCAACAGAGGACTCCTCCCCGCTGACAACTCAGACAAAAAACTCAACACTCCCGGCGGAAAATAATTATCCTGACATATGGCTGCACCGGTAATACAGGTTGAGGAACTTACAAAGAGCTACGGCGACAGACTGCTTTTCGGTGATCTCACCTTCGGAATCTCCGAAGGTGAGAAAATCGGTCTGGTGGCGCGTAACGGCACAGGCAAGACCACACTGCTCAGGATTCTTGCCGGAGTCGATACACCGGACAGCGGCAGGATTATCCCGCGAAACGGATTGCGGATTGGATATCTTGAACAGTTGCCGCAGTTTCCACCCGGAGCAACCGTTCTGGAAGCGTGCCTCTCCTCGTCCGGACCGGTGGTAGACACTGTTAAAGCATATCACGCGGCGATTGACTCCGGTGATGAAGCCGCAATAGCCGAAGCGATGCACAGCATGGATGCCACCGGAGCATGGGATTATGAGCAGAAGCTCACCCAGATGCTGTCGCAGCTTGACATCCACGACACATCGGCTATTGTAGACAACCTTTCAGGAGGGCAGCGCAAAAGGGTTGCCCTTGCCGCAGCGATTCTTGAAAATCCCGACTTGCTGATACTTGATGAGCCGACCAACCACCTTGATATTGCCGCTACCGAATGGCTTGAGGATTACCTGAACCGTTCACGCCTGACTATTTTCATGGTTACCCACGACAGGTATTTCCTTGACCGGGTGTGCAACCGAATATTCGAAATTGACGGGGCTGAGCTTTTTGCATACGACGGTAACTATGACTACTACCTGCGGCGACGCGCCGAGAGGCATCAGGCGGCTGCGGCAGAACTTGACAGGGTGAAAAACACTCTGAGAAAAGAGCAGGACTGGATGAGCCGGCAACCACAGGCACGCGCCGGAAAGGCAAAATTCAGGATTGACGCATATTACTCGCTTGTTGAGCGTTCACGCGGCGGGGCGAAAGAGAAGGATGTTAACCTTGATGTGAAATCCTCACGCATCGGCTCGAAGATTTTTGAAGCAAGGAATATCAGCAAGCGTTTTGGCGATAAAGTAATACTTGACGGATTTACCTACGACTTCGCCAAAGGTGAAAAAGTGGGAATTGTCGGAGGAAACGGCATCGGCAAATCCACATTTGTCAAAATGCTCATGGGACTGCTGCCGCAGGACAGCGGTGAATGGAATGTCGGCGAAACCGTTCGCTTCGGCTATTACAGCCAGGAGGGACTTGAACTTAACCCGGACAAAAAGGTCATTGATGCGGTTACTGAACTTGCGGATGACATTGTTGTCAACGGAAACGTGCATTTCACTCCGATGCAGTTTCTCAAACGTTTCCTTTTTGAACCGGCGGACCAGCAGAAATATATAGCTAATCTGAGCGGAGG
>CAMWQE010000189.1 GCA_947176335.1 uncultured Porphyromonadaceae bacterium
GATGTGTTCTTCAATTCCCTTTATTAATTTTGCACTTGCTTGTTGACTCTACCATATTGCATTATATACAAACAAATTTGGCTATTTTAGGCCATAAAAGACCAGCCATACAAACAAATTATTATTGTTTATATGGCTGATTTTTAGTGTTTTAAGTGGATTTTTAAGGATCAATATTCTTCCTCGTTGAAGAAGAAGTCTTCTTTGCTGGGGTAGTCGGGCCAGATGTCTTCTATGCATTCGTAGGTCTCGCCTTCATCTTCCATCTCCTGAAGGTTTTCAATCACTTCAAGGGGGGCGCCGGAGCGCATCGCATAGTCAATCAGTTCCTCCTTGGTTGCGGGCCATGGTGCATCTTCAAGTTTTGATGCGAGTTCAAGTGTCCAGTACATGTGTCTATATTTTTATTGTTTTTGTAAGCGTTGTATGTTTAGCCGTTTTGGCTTAAGCGGCGCAAAAGTAATAAATTATACTGTTCTAACAATCCTTAGTCCAAAAAATTTCGGGCTGTCCGCAATTTATATTGTTAAATCTTGCAATTGCAAACAGGAGGTCGCTCAAGCGGTTGATGTATATGAGGGTTTCGGGATGTACAGGGATAGTCTGGCTCATTGCCACAATCAGGCGTTCGGCACGGCGGCATTCGGTGCGTGCTATGTGTGCCTGCGTAGACGCCGGGGTGCCTGTTGGCAGCACAAAGCTGTGGAGTTGCGGCAGCTTGGAATCTATCGTGTCGATGTAGTTTTCAAGTGTGTCGATGTCGGCTTCTCCAACCGGCGGCACCGGGCTGAGTTCTCCCGGAGTGGCGAGGGCGGTGCCGATGTCAAACAGGCGGCATTGTATTGTGTGAAGCATGGGTGTGGTAAGTTCATCCTGTGAGGTCATGGCGCGGAGCATCCCGATGTGTGAGTTCAGGCTGTCAATTGTGCCGTATGCTTCGATTCTGGGAGATGCTTTGCTTTCACGGGCGCCTCCGACGAGGGATGTGGTGCCTTTGTCGCCTGTTGCGGTATAGAGGTGACTTTTCTTCATGGGTATATATCTGAAAGGTATTAGTTGTTTAATTCAAGCCTTTTTATGTAGTCGGCGAAGAAGTTGCAATGGAGCACCAGGCTGATTTTCAGGAGAAGGTCTGTGTCGATGCTGTCGCGGCGGAAAATCTTGTAGATATTCGTGCGGTTGCAGTTGAGCTGGTCGGCGAGCCAAACAACGGAGCGCTCCTGCTTGCGGAGTTCTTCCTCTATTTTTTTTCCAATAATAATCTCGCTCATACGGCATTTGAAAAGGCGGAACCGGAACGCACTTATCTCCTGCCTTAGGCACCGCCAAGCGCCTCGTCCTCAAAATAAATGCACCCGGTTCCGCCTATGCGGGCGGAGGGGGACTGCTTTATTCCTCGGGACGGTACAATGTATTGGCGGTTTCCAGACGGGGGAATAAGAGCTTGTTAGCTCATAAAATTTTTATGCTCTATCCGAATGATGGGAATCTCTATTCCGCCGGACTATAATGATTAATGTGTTAGGTTGGGTTGTCAAGGAAAAAATGTTTTCCTTGTGGGGGCAAAGATAGAAAATAATTTTAATAGTGTTGACTTTTTCTCACAAAATATTTTCGCTCTTTTTCGGTGGCACTCAATAGCCGCATAAACTGAGGATTGTCGGGGCAAGCAGTGCGGTGAAAAGTCCGTTGATAGTCAGCCCCAAAGATGCCCAGGCGCCATAGCGGTGTCCCCCGGCGTCAATAGCCGCAGAAGTGCCGAGAGCGTGCGCGGCTGTGCCCATTGATAGCCCCTGTGCCATAGGGCTGTTCACTTTTGTCATGGACATTACCTTGAAGCCGGTCATGCCGCCGAAGATGCCTACGCACACTACCACGGCTGCAGTAAGAGGGGGTATTCCGCCTACAGCCGCGGTAACCTCCATGGCTATAGGTGTGGTTACGGATTTCGAGGCGAGGCTGAGCACTACCTCGCGGGTTGCGCCGAGAAGCTCGGCGATGAGCACGACTGACACTATTCCGGCAACACATCCGGCAAGTTCCGCAACGAGAATAGGCAGCAGCTGTTTTCGTATTGTAGACAATTGCCTGTACAATGGCACTCCGAGCGCAACAACTGCCGGTTTCAGCCAGAACTCCACATAGCCTCCGCCCCGGGTGTAGGTTTCGTAAGGAATGCCGCAAAAATATAGGAATCCTATAAGTACCGTTACCGAGATGAGAATAGGGTTGAGAAGCGCAACTCCTGTGCGTACGAAGAGCCAACGGGCGGCAATGAATACCACAAAAGTGAGCGCAAGCAGGAAATAGCTATTTTCGAGAAACTCCATGGCGGTTGAAATATTTGCGTGACAACTGGTGCAGGTGCCCGGTAATCGCAAGCACTATCACGGTGCTTGCCGCGGAGGCTACCACAATCGGCAGCCATTGGTCGGCAATGAGGTCGAAATAGCCCATTAGCGCCACTCCTGCCGGAACGAAGAAAAAGCCGAGGTTTTTCACGAGGAAATCAGCGGCCCCTTCAACATGCCGGAGTTTGATGATTCTCAGGCAGAGGCACAGGGTCAGCAGAAGCATGCCTATTATGCTGGAGGGCACGGAAGTGCCGGTTGCCCACACAATGAGCTCTCCGATTGCAAGAAAGGCGAATATCACAGCGAGTTGCACTATAGCCATAGCGATTGGATTTGGTTCTGCAAAAGTACATATAAACTCCCTCCATGCGCCACTCTCCGACACATTTAACATACTTTCATCCCCCTTTCACACTTCTTTTACCGGCATGAATGTTTATCTGCTGAAAAGAGATGACAGGGGAAAACTTAAAAATATTTAATACGGAAATTTTTCTTTATTTAGATGCGTATACCCGTGAAAAAGTTTTTACCTTTGCATTTGGTTAAGAAGAGTAATGCGCACTTGCCGTATCACCTCCCTTATCCGTGAGTTAGACACATTAATTAATTAACCATTTATATTTTCAAGTTTATACAACAATGAGTACTATCGATTTATCTCAGTACGGAATCACCGGCGCTAAGGTGATTCACAATCCCAGCTGGGATCAGCTCTTCATTGACGAGACCAACACTGAGCTCACCGGCTACGAAAAAGGTCAGAACACCGAGCTCGGCGCAGTAAACGTTATGACCGGCGTTTACACCGGCCGCTCACCCAAAGACAAGTTCTTTGTTAAAGACGATACCTCTAAAGACACTATCTGGTGGACTTCCGACGAATATAAGAACGACAACAAGCCCATCACTCCCGCTACCTGGGATGCCCTCAAGGCTATCGCAGACAAGGAGCTCAGCGACAAGACCCTTTATGTTGTTGACGCATTCTGCGGAACAAACCCTGACACCCGTCTTGCAGTTCGTTTCGTAATGGAAGTTGCATGGCAGGCACACTTCGTTACCAACATGTTCATCCGTCCCACCGAGGAGGAGCTCAAAGACTTCAAGCCCGACTTCGTTGTTCTCAACGCATCAAAGGCAAAGGTTGAAAACTGGAAAGAACTCGGCATCAACTCCGAAACTTGCGTAGCGTTCAACCTCACAGAGCGCATGCAGCTCATCATCAACACCTGGTATGGCGGCGAGATGAAGAAAGGTATGTTCTCTATCATGAACTACTACAACCCCCAGCGCGGCATCGCTTCTATGCACTGCTCTGCAAACACCGACATGAAGGGTGAAAACACAGCTATCTTCTTCGGTCTTTCAGGCACAGGCAAAACCACCCTTTCTACCGACCCGA
>CAMWQE010000190.1 GCA_947176335.1 uncultured Porphyromonadaceae bacterium
ACTGCATCGACCCCGAAACCGCATCAGCCGAGCACTACGGCTATCCCGTTCAGCGTGTCCTCGCATTTACCCTTAACTTAGGATTTTAATCACAACATTCTGACATCAATCAAATGAAACTTAAATACATTTCAATTCCTGTTGTCGGGTTTGGCTTGCTGGGTCTCAGCTCATGCATGGACACACTCGATACACATCCCACCACAGACTTCCCCGGGGAGCAGGTGTGGGGAAGCAAATCAACTGCCGAGGCATTTATTCAGGGAACGTATAATGTTACTGTTCAGAATGCCCAGATGGCAAATAGCGGCTCATGCGTGGCTTGGGCGGCACGCACACCCGACGGAGTCAGGTGCAGCCAGGTAGGTGAAGGTATCGACGGTGTCGCTACCGAGCTTGGTCTCAGTGCTAATACCGACATGGGTATAAGCATGTTCGGCAACCTCCGCCGTTGCAACCTCATTATAGAGAAAGTGACCGAGAGCTCATCGTTTACAGAAGGTGAGAAAAATGAGCTCATTGCTCACGGCAGGTTCCTGCGTGGTCTTATCTTCTACTGGCAGACAAAGAGCATGGGTCGTTTCGTGCCTGTACGTCAGGTGTTTACCGAGGCAGACAGCCTCAAGGCTGATATTCCCATGACATCATCTGTGGCGGAAAGCTACAAGCTCGTTATGGAGGACTTTGATGCGGCGATTCCTTATATGCCTGTCACCGCATTGCCGGGACTCCCCACAAAATATGCTGCGGAGGTTATTGCCAGCCGCGCTTGTCTTCAGGCTTATGCTTACACCGGCGACGCGTCATACCTTGACAAGGCTATCACTTATGCTAAGGACGTTACTGTAAATGGTCCTGCACTTGTCTCTGATTATGCTGGAATGTTTAACGAAACAAATGCTACAGCAGGAGAAATCCTCTGGGGATATTATCGTCTTACAGAAAATACTACTATCCAGACTTATGAGGAAATGATTCGCACATTCCCCAACGTTTCTGTCGATGACCTTCTCCTTTCTAAGTCTCCTAACCCCTTTATTATTCAGGGTGACGGACGTCCGTTTGAGGCGTGGGCTATTTATTTCCCCACTCAGGATCTTGTGGACCAGTACCTCGCTATTGATGAAGCTACCGGTGAAGCTAAGAACTGGTGGGAAACTTCACAGTATTTGGCTGCTGTTACCGAGCACAATCCTTTGAGTGTGACTACCCCCGGTGAGATTGATAAATATGAGCGTACAAACGGCGAAGTACGTCAGATACCTGAAATTCAGGACTTCCTTCAGTTGAATGATGCATATCCCGCTGCTGTTCGCTACGGCACTCTCAACGACCCTGATTCCGACAAGGATATTTCTGATATCATCTACGGAAACCGCGATGCCCGCATGGCTGGAACCATCGTTTATGACAAAGTGAATTGGCTCAACCAGTATTGCACCACCAATCTCGCAGGCAACCTTTCGATGGGTGTGCGTGACAAAGCTGACGGCGGCTGGTATAACACTACTACCGGTTACTATTGGCGTAAGAATTCCGTAACTGACATTGCGCGTGCATATCTTAGCAGGAATGTGCCTTTCCATTTCTGTATCGCCCGTTCAGGTGAGGCTTATCTCAACCTCGCCGAGGCATATCTCTGCAAAGGTGATGTTGCAAACGCTGTCGCTGCGTTCAATAACACCCGCACTGTTCACGGCAAACTCCCCGCATCTACAGCTTCTACACTCAAGGACGCTTGGGCCGATTATATGCGTGAACGCCGCGTGGAAATGGCTTGTGAGGCAAACGATATCTACTTCAGCTATCTCCGTTGGGGTAAGTACGGTGGTGATGCAAACTATGGACGCGCTCCCGGCGATATTATCCGCGATCTTGACTGTCCTGTCTACAAGATTGAGATCAACCGCGACCGCACTGCATTCATCATCAACCAGATGACACTCCTCAACTCTGCGCAGCGCCACTTCACAACACGCCGTTATCTCTTCCCGATTCCTCAGGGATTCCTCAATACTCGTGAAGCTTATGGTCTTGACCACCAGCAGAACCCCGAATGGTAATATATTAATTTTAGAAACATGAAACGATACATAATTTCACTTTTCGCAGCAGTCCTGTCGATGGTATGCCTCACCGGCTGTCTCACAAGCGGCATTGATGACCCTGAAAAGGAGTTTGATGGTGCTGATATCACAGGCGTACAGGGTATTTACTACCGCTATAAAGACAGTCAAGGGAACGTACAGCAGGTTAGGCTTGCCATGGGTTCTGACATTAACACCGAAGAGCAGACATGTGAGATTGTTTACCTCCTCCCGGGCAACTTCCCCCAGGATCAGGTGGATAAATTCTCATTGAAGACCGTTGTTGTTGTGCTCAATATCTCCACCGCCGCAATTATCAGGCCTCTTGGTGATTCACCGGCGCTCGGAATTCCCGGAGACTGGAGCAAACCTAACCAGTATGAGATTACAGCAGCTGACGGCACCAAGAAAATCTGGACTGTCACCTTGGAACTCTATGAAGGATAAAGAGAATTTTATCACAATCTGAGAAAATCGCCATCTTGTAGGTGGCGGTTTTCTGAAAAGTGTGATACATTAATTGGTTTTAGTAGATCAATAGGTTAATTCGGGAAAGCCCTGGACCATCTGGTTCGGGGCTTTTCTTCTTATAATCTCCCGGCTATTTTAGGTCAAATAAAAAGCCCTATGCAAGCTAAGCCCGGCATAGGGAGAGGAATAAAAGAGAGGTGTATGTGAAGTGTAATTTATGGAAATGTAAGTGGGAGGATATTAATCCTCATCCTCCTCGTCGTCGAAATCGAAGTCAAAGTCCCAGCCGTCGCCGGTGGCTTGTTCTGTGAATTTGGATAATTCGCGCCCTTCGCGCTTGGTCGGTCTGCCGAGTCCCTTGCGTCTGTCAATGAAGCCGCTGATTTTTACAATCTCAAGCAAATCGAGCTGGCTTTGCGGGGTAATGTTTTCAAGGTATCCCGGCACAAGTTTCGCGCCGAGCCTGTTTTCAGTCAGTGCAAGCACCTTGAATGAATATGTCACCGGCGGCTTGCGTACCTCAATCACATCTCCCGGCTTTATGGTGCGTGAAGGTTTCACTGTTACTCCTCCTACACTGATTCGCCCCTTTTTACATGCCTCGGTAGATATTGTGCGTGTTTTGAATATGCGGGTAGCCCACATCCATTTGTCGATACGCTCTTCGCTTTTAGCCATAGTTCAGGTTGTTATTTGTTGTTGTAGTTGCACATGGCAAATGATATTCCGCTGAGGCAGAAAGCCTTTATCGCGTCGCAGGCAACCTCTATGCGTGCAGGCAGCTCCTGGCGTTGCTCCGGGGTGAACCTGCCGAGCACATATTCAATCTGTGCGCCTTTCGGATAATCGTTGCCTATGCCGAACCTCAGGCGGGGATATGCCTGGGTGCCGAGCATCGCGGCTATGTTTTTTAGCCCGTTGTGTCCCGCGTCGCTTCCGCTCCCTTTTATGCGTATTGCACCGAAAGGCAGGGCGATGTCGTCAACGAGCACAAGTATATGGTCAACATCGATATTTTCTTTCTCTTTCCAGTAGCGCACTGCATTTCCGCTCAGGTTCATGTAGGTGGACGGCTTGAGAAGAACGAGCTGTTTGTTTTTCAGGCGCATACGGGCGATATCGCCGTAGCGGTCGGTGGAAAAAGAAATATTGGACGCCTCGGCTAAGGCGTCCAATATCATAAATCCGATGTTG
>CAMWQE010000191.1 GCA_947176335.1 uncultured Porphyromonadaceae bacterium
TGCCCTGATAGAGATGGAGTTGCATTAATCCACATAAATAATTGAGATGGAAGCAACAGAACTTATAAAGAAAGTCAGGAAGATAGAAATCAAGACCCGAGGATTGTCGCAAAACATTTTCGCCGGGGAATACCATACTGCCTTCAAAGGAAGAGGTATGACTTTTGCGGAAGTGAGGGAATACCAGTATGGCGACGATGTGAGGGATATTGACTGGAATGTTACGGCGCGTCACAATCATCCTTATGTGAAAGTATATGAGGAGGAGCGTGAACTCACCGTAATGCTTCTTGTGGATGTTTCCGGCAGCCGTATGTTCGGTGCCGTAGGCGAGGACAAGCGTGAGATGATTGCGGAAGTCGCGGCAACAATCGCGTTCTCTGCTATACAGAACAATGACAAGATAGGCGTGATATTTTTCTCAGACAAAATCGAGAAGTTCATCCCACCGAAAAAGGGCAAGAAACATATCCTTTTCATTATCCGCGAGCTTCTTGACTTCACCCCCGAAAACAAGGGCACGGATATCGCCATGGCTCTCCGCTATTTCACCGATGCGCTGAAAAAGAGAACCACATCTTTCCTTATTTCCGACTTCATTGACGATAAGGATTATTATACGGCGATGTCTGTCGCCTCCAGCAAGCATGATCTGATAGGAATCCAGATATACGACAAACGCGATACACAGATTCCCGACATAGGGCTGCTGAGGGTCAGAGATCTTGAAACGGGCAAAGAGCGGTGGATTGACACCTCACTCCCCTCCACCCGTAAAGCTCTCGGCAAATGGTGGTATGAGAGGCAGCAGGCTATGACTGAAACTATGAGCAGATGCCGCGTCGACTCCACCTCAATCGCTACCGACGAGGACTATGTCAAAGCACTCATGTCGCTCTTCCGCAAGAGGGCGGCACGCTAAACAACAGTATATGAACAAGAGAATCAAACACCTGATACTTACTGTTGCCTGCATTCCGGCAGCAGTTTTTTCACACGCCGCACCACAGAAAATAGATGTAAGGGTGGCGCTTGACTCCGCATATATAATTATGGGCCGGCAGACACCGCTCCATGTCGAGGTGATAGGCAACCTTAACGAAAGCGGTGGCATTGTTGTGCCTGACACACTATGGCGTGACGTTGAGATTGCTTCTATTTCCGAGCCTGTTGTAACCGACCTTGGAAATGGAAGGAAAGAATTGCGTCAGGAACTTATCCTCCAAGCGTTTGATTCCGGATTGTACACTCTGCCGCCTGTGCTGTTCGTTCAAGACGGTCAGGTTGCCGAGAGCAACCGCCCGGCGCTGAAAGTAATTCCTGTGGATGTGGATTCAATGGCTACGGTACATGATTATGCCGATGTTGTCAATCCGCCGCGGCATATCTTTGACTTCCTGCCGGACTGGATGACAGATTACGGGCTGTGGATTCTGCTTGCACTGATTGTTATTGCCGCCGGGCTGTACATCTACTTCGCCTATATTCGCAAAGGGAAACTACCGCTGGTATCGGCACCCAAACCTATACCTCCCTACGAGCTTGCTATCAAGCAGTTGGACGAGCTTCATGCTGCAAAACTCTGTGAACGCGGCGAGGAGAAAGAATTCTATACACGCCTCACTGACATTCTCCGTACATATCTTGACTCCCGCTTTGGCATCAACGCCATGGAAATGACTTCGGCTCAGATTCTAAGGGCATTGAATTCCAACGAGGAAACCAAAGTGCCGAGAAAATATATGAGCGCTATCCTCGAAACTGCGGACTTCGTTAAGTTTGCAAAGGTGCGCCCGTTGCCGGATGACAATGTCGAGGCATTCCGCTCGGCAATGCAGTTTGTTGAGGATACCAAACCGGCACCGGAGCCGGAAGAGCCGCAACAGGCGGAACCATCTAAACCCAAAGATTCTAAAAATTGAAAGCCATGATGTTTGCACATCCCTCATATCTGTGGTTTCTGCTCCTGCTGGTGCCTTATGCCGGATGGTATATGTTCCGCAGGAACAAAAACTACGCGTCACTGTCAGTTTCCACAACTTTGCCGTATGCGAAAATGGGCAGACCGTTACGTGCCTATCTGCTGCACGCAATGTTTCTGGTTAGGTGCGCAGTCATAGCCTGCCTTATAGTCATATTGGCTCGACCGCAGGTGCAGGACAAGTGGAGCACCTCCAATACCGAGGGTACTGACATTATCCTTGCACTGGACATCTCGACAAGTATGCTTGCCCGCGATTTCAAGCCGGACAGGTTTGAAGCGGCGAAAAATGTTGCGGCGCAATTTGTTGCAGGACGCGAGAATGACAATATAGGTGTGGTTATCTTTGCCGGAGAGAGTTTCACCGCTGTGCCGATGACCACCGACCGCTCGCTCCTTGTCAATTATATTCATGACATAAAGATGGGTATGCTCCAGGATAATACCGCGATTGGTGACGGACTCGCCACATCAATCAACCGCATCAAGGAGGGCAAGGCTAAATCAAAGAGCATTATTCTACTTACCGACGGCTCTAACAATACGGGCAATGTCGCACCACTCACCGCAGCCGAAATAGCAAAAAAATTAGGCATCAAGGTGTATACTATCGGTATCGGCAGAAACGGCATGGCCCCCTATCCTACAGAAAACGCATTTGGCAGAATCGAGTACGTCAACATGCCTGTTGTAATCGATGAAGCTACGTTGCAGACCATCGCCTCGACCACCGGCGGCAAGTATTTCCGTGCTACCGGCAATAACGTGCTCGCTGAAATATTCGAGGAGATTGATTCACTTGAAAAGAGTGTTCTCGATGTGAAAAACTATTCCCACACCGAGGATGATTATATGCCTTGGGCTTGGCTCGCTTTTGCCCTGCTTGTTTTTGAACTTGTGATGAGGAATACGGTTTTACGCACCCGGCCGTAGACATTTGACACCAAAAGATTCTGATTATGATTAGTTTTGCATATCCGCATCTGTTATACCTCCTGCTGTTGGTTCCCTGCCTGGCAATCCTGTATGCATTGAGCCGGTTGTGGAGGAAGCGTTCACTTGAAAAGTTTGGAAAGATACCTGTGCTGGCACATCTTATGCCGGACGCATCCAAATACATGGGCTGGGTAAAGACAATACTTGCCCTGTGCGCAATGACATTCATTATCATCGCGCTCGCCCGCCCTTACACTCCGTCGGGCGACACTAAAACCGAGGAGGAGCAGGTTGCGCGAGGCATTGAAGTGATGCTCTGCGTCGATGTGTCAAACTCCATGCTTGCGTCCTCAACCGATGACCCGGGTGGTGTCAGCCGCCTGCAAAGGGCAAAACTGATTCTTGAAAAGCTCATAGACAAGATGAATGATGACAAGGTGGGGTTGATTGTGTTTGCAGGAGATGCCTATACACAGTTGCCCATCACTTCCGACTATATTTCGGCAAAGATGTTCCTGAACGATATAAACACTGAAATGGTGCCCACGCAGGGCACGGCAATCGGTGCCGCACTCGAAATGGCTATAAACTCGTTCACACCCGACTCAGACTTCAAAAAGGCTATCGTGCTTATCACAGACGGCGAGAACTTTGAAGACAACGCTACCGAAGTGGCAAAACTTGCAGCCGATTCAGGAATAGAGGTTGACGTTATAGGTATAGGTAGCGGGAAAGGCGCTCCGATTCCTCTTAAGAAAGGTTCATCGGAATACATGACCGACTATAACGGCAACGTTGTGCACACCGCTCTAAATGAAGAGATGGCTAAGGAC
>CAMWQE010000192.1 GCA_947176335.1 uncultured Porphyromonadaceae bacterium
ATTTTCCTGAACTTTCACGCCAACTGCTTTCCCACGGACGGAAATCCCAGGACATAAAACCATCCGTGAAATCGTTGAGCAAGATTTCCCTTGCCGCGTCTCTTGCCTTACCATGACCCACCGCACTTTCAATTTCTGCAAACAAAGCCTGGTTACCGGATTCTTTCAACAGACCTAACGGAATAGCCGCAGCTTCAAGCAGCACATGCAAAA
This sequence comes from uncultured Porphyromonadaceae bacterium, assembly GCA_947176335.1. Lineage (GTDB taxonomy): Bacteria > Bacteroidota > Bacteroidia > Bacteroidales > Muribaculaceae > Paramuribaculum. The sequence goes on from CAMWQE010000192.1 coordinate 214, forward strand.
TCTCATTAAGCGTCACCTGCTGAGGATTGGAAATATCATCAAAATCATAATCCAAAATGGCTGAAAGTTCCTGCAAAGCGGTCCGGTAACCATTGATTTCCTCAGATAGCGTAATCAAAAGTTCATATGCTTCATTTTTCACCAACGCATTATACTTACGCAAACATATCCCGGACAAAGGATGGGCTGACAGTACGCCACAGAACTGTGCTATAGCTTGAAATTCGGTAATCACACCGGCTGCTTCTTCCCGCGATGCAGACGTTAGACCGGCAGCGGTTTCCTTCGATATTTTAACGAGTTCACCGCCATAAGGAGCCACGGCATATCCGGCAAAGCAATCATATAATGATAATCCTGCCGGATATACTTTATGGAGTGCATGGACATACCCGTTCAATTCGCTGCGCAGCTCCTTTATCTGGTTCGCTTTGATTCGGAATGCCTCGCTTGATTTAAATTTCACAACCTCGGTGGTGCTTTTCAGTTGCTCGAGTATCGCGGATTTCTTGGTTTTATTAGAGTGCAACTCAAGGCAGAAAGGAGCGAGCCCTATTGCCGCGAGACGGCGCTCCACAACCTGCAGCGCAGCCATTTTCTCTGCTACGAACAGCACCTTTTTGCCGTTATAAAGCGCATTGGCGATAATATTCGTTATCGTCTGGGATTTACCGGTGCCGGGAGGCCCGTGCAATATGAAACTTTTTCCGTCTACCGCTTCACAAATTGCCTCGAACTGCGATGAGTCCGCGCTGACAGGCAGTGCAACCGAGCCGGGAGGATAGGATTCGTCCAGGTCAACCTCCTCCCCTTCATTTTCCGGGACTGACCATTCCGCTTTTCCCGAGATTAGGCTTGCCACTATTTTATTTCGGCTCAGCTTGTCCGCGTTGTTGTGGATATCGTTCCACATTATAAACTTATTGAACGAGAAATTGCCGATGATTGCCTGTTCTTCCACATCCCACCCTGTCTGGGACATGATTGCACGCCTGAACACGTTGAATATTTGGGTGACATCCACACCGCTGCCGTCAACAGGCAGAGGGTCAAGACCTCCTATTCCTATGCCGAAATCCTGCCGGAGCATTTCCAGCAGGGTGATGTTCAGAGTGGTGTCCTCGTCACGGCTACGTATAATGTATCCTTTGGCCGCCGACCTGCGTATTATTTCGATAGGCAGCAATAGTATGGGGGCGAACCGCGGGCGGGTGCTTGACGGTGTTTCAAACCATTTCAAAAATCCTACCGCAAGATAGAGGGTGTTTGCACCGTTCTCCTCAAGTGACAAACGCGAGGAGCGATAAAGGTAGGTCATCGATTTCTGCAGAGCCTCGTCAGTCAGGTAAGAGTACAGCCGTTTCTGCTTAAGCTCACCTTTTATCATCTCCACGATAGGATTTGACGCATTAAGCGACTGGTAAATGCCTGCACTCATCAACGGATTATCCCAATCCTTCGGTTTCTCAAGAATCTGAAATTCCGCCCCTGCCGCAAGAGCATCTTCAAGCTCGTTTACATTTACAGATATGAGCTGCAATGTATTTTTAGTTATACGAGTATTGAGCAAGCTATTGCGGAGCGAAAGGTCAAGCAGCTTACGCTCCCATATCATCTGCTTGCCAATATTTATATGGTCAACTTCAGTTACGGTATGAGTGGCTGAAACAGCAGTCGGTGCATCGGCATTGCGCTCAATCACCTCATCCTCTATCTCAAAAGAGCCATCACGAAGCACTCTTTGCGGCAACGGTCTTATCTGTGCGTTCCTGGCACGGAGCACGTCGATGAAAAGTTGGAATTTATCGGTATCCTTAAGCTTGTCGTTTGCCGAATTGACTGCATCGTCAAATGAAAAACTGCCGCCCGCGTTCATGCAGGTTGTCTCAACCAAAAGAATCTCGTTAATGCCGTCCGCTATACGCTTGCTGAGAAGTGAAACATCATCATTGACGCTGTCCGGAAATGATTCCTGAATGAGCCATGCGCCGGCAAAAGCATGACCCTGCACAACAATTATCAGGGGGTGGATTCCAACCGCCTCAAGGCATCCCGCGTATAGCAGAGTCATGTCAAGGCAAGTGCCGAGTTTTGAAGAAAGTATATCGCTGTAAAGCCTTATCCGCTGTCCGTAATCCTCGAAGCTCGCCGGCACCGTGCAGTAAGCAATCTGATGCTCCGCGATTGCCTCATAAATAGCAGCCATCTGCAATTTTACCCTGTTCGGGTCACGGGTCTGGTATTCGTCAAACGAAGGTGAACCGGTCCATTTGCCTAATATTTCCGATGCGCGTTTTATTATAGGTGCGATTTCGGGATGATTTGGTGTGACGAAAGCCGCAAGCATAGCGGGTAAAACTGCAATGCCTCCCCATTGGTCAAAAGCAAGCACTGAAATATCGTAGGACTGCGATACAAGAACTTCATTACCCGACTTTACCTCTAATTTTATAAGCCCAGATATACGCTCGGTGAGATTGGAGAGATATGAGGTGGAGATATGCACCGGAATATCCGGCATACGGATACTGTTTCCTGCCGGAATTCGATCTATATGATGCGTGATTGCCTCCGCAAATTCCGGATCAAAAGATATGGAAATATCAATATCCGTCAAATCATCATCACCTGTATTCTTCAGTATTATTTCCCTGATAACCGGCACATGATTCTGCTGCATTGAAAAATTAATAACCGGAATATGGTTTAAACTGACCTCCACACACATAGATATAATTATTTGGCGGCTTATAAAACGACAAAGCCAGCCGGATTAAACTTGGTTCTTGCAAGGCTGTTAAAGCCCTCCAACAAAAGTAATCACAACGCGCCAATTATGCAAAATTTTATTCACGCCGCATTCAAAATATTTAATTTTGTTATTATCTTTGCACATATCATGTGTCTGGCAGTACCCGGAAAAATACTCAGCATTACAGACGACGGACTCTTTAAGATGGCGGAAGTCGACTTTTGCGGTGTCAAGCGCCCTGTGAGCGTTGACACTGTCGAGGACGCGCACACCGGCGACTATGTGATTGCACATGCCGGAGTGGCAATATCGGTTATGGATGAGGAGTGCGCCCGGCAGACTATAGCCGACCTTGAAAAGATGGCGCAATACCGTGATGACAACTTTGGAGAAATATGACGCGCGCCTGCTGACAGACGCATCATTATGGCGTGACTCCAAGGTCATGCGCTCACTCCTTGAACGCATAAAAGCGACCGCGACCCGTCCATGGAACATAATGGAGGTGTGCGGTGGACAGACTTTCACCCTCTCAAGATACCGGTTTGAAGAACTGCTGCCTTCCTGTATCAGAATGGTTCATGGTCCCGGATGCCCCGTATGCGTCACTCCGGCGGAAACCATTGATGCCGCGATTGGACTGGCAATGCGCCCGGATGTGATATTCTGTTCATTCGGCGACATGATGCGTGTTCCGGGTAACCGGGGCTCGCTCCTGAGGGCTAAAGCTGACGGTGCCGATATCCGCCTGCTATACTC
>CAMWQE010000193.1 GCA_947176335.1 uncultured Porphyromonadaceae bacterium
ACAACAGTTTCCTGCAAATAGCAAAACGTGTGGCTCTTTTCATTCTGGTGCTTGGTGTGCAATATCTGCTTTTCAGACTCACTAATTACCTTTTCCGCAAGCTGCGCCGCAAAATTATCCGCTTCAAGCAGCAGAGGCTCAAGCCTGTGATAATCCGTGATTATGAGTTGCTGAACACCCACCGCCTCGGGCGCATGCTGATATTTTTCAGCAACATCCTGCGCTATCTTGTGCTGCTGATTCAGCTCATGTTCAGTGTGCCTATACTGTTTGCCATTTTTCCGCAGACAGAAAAACTCGCCATGACGATATTCCAATATATATTGGAGCCTGTCAAAATGGTTCTTAAATCAATAGGTGAATATATACCGAATCTCTTCATAATCCTTGTTATCTGGTACTGCATCAAGTATATCATCAAGGGATTGCGGTACATTGCAAACGAAATCGAGAGCAAGAAGCTCAGGATATCCGGTTTCTATCCCGATTGGGCGCAGCCTACATTCAATATTGTCCGTTTCCTCCTCTATGCCTTTATGATAGCGATGATTTATCCCTATCTTCCGGGGTCAAATTCCGGAGTGTTCCAAGGCATTTCAGTGTTTGTGGGCTTGATAATTTCGCTCGGCTCCAGTACAGTTATCGGCAACATCATAGCAGGGCTTGTCATCACCTATATGCGTCCGTTCAAAATCGGGGATAAAATCAAGTTGAATGACACTGTCGGCAACGTTGTGGAAAAAACTCCATTTGTCACCCGTCTGCGCACACCGAAAAATGAAGTGGTGACAATTCCCAATTCATTCATAATGTCATCGCACACGGTTAACTACAGCGCATCAGCGCGCAAGTACGGTCTGATAATCCATACCACTGTCACAATCGGCTACGATGTGCCGTGGCGTCAGGTACACCAGTTGCTTATAGATGCGGCTCGAAGCACTCCCGGAGTGCTTGAGCATCCCAAACCTTTTGTTCTTGAAACAGAACTTCAGGATTATTATCCCTGCTACCAGATAAACGCCTATATAAAAGATGCGGACAAACTGTCGCAGATAATGACCGATTTGCACCAGAACATACAGGACATCTTCAATGAAGCGGGAGTAGAGATAATGTCACCCCACTATTATGCGGGACGTGACGGCAATGCCTCCACAATTCCCGCCGACCCACTCAAGTCCCTCTGAGGCACTGAGGAATCAGCGGGCGAGTGAAAGGTTGAAACTGAGACCGTAGGCGGTGTCAGTGACCGGATAGGCATTTGAGCTGACTATCGGGGTGTTGATATGGTGCTCGAAGAACATTCCTACCGTCAGTCTTCGTGACAGGACGTAGTTTGCCGTGAGGTTTATCCCTATTGTGCGTGTGCCGGATGTAGCCTGGGTGTATGCGGTCTCTATCCTGCGGATGAGCGCTTGGTTTACCTGGTAGGAGAAGTCGCTGTTCACAGTCAGGTCATTGCTTATTCCCTGCTGGGAGCCTTTGAGCTTGAGCACGGAATTGAAGCCTACTATTTTGTAGCCTATTCCGGCGGTGATGCCTGTAGTTGTAGATTCAACCACTTGTCCCGCGGAGGTATTTAGCGTCAATGTGCGGCTGTTTCGCCACTCGGCATTTATTGTAAGGTCGTTTTTCAGCGTTCCCGCTATGCCGATAAGCGGCGCGAATCTCTCTGTGATTGCTACCGAGGAGATGTTGTACGGTGATGATGGCATCGGCTGCCCGGTCAGTTCGTTGAGAGTAAATCCGGTTGTGCCGCCGTCCACGCTTATCCAGTTCAGGTAAGAGCTGTATGAGCCTACGGAGTAGGTGCATTGGTATGAGTGGTTAAGCACAATTGTCTTGAATATATTCTGCAGTGCGGCGATTCTGCCGAGACCGTCGTAGGAAATGCGCCAGTTCGGGAGCGCGGCGGCAAGTCCGGGGAACGGATTGAGGTATTGCTTGCGTGGTGAGCGTCCGGTATATGCTGCGATGAATGCAGGTATTAGCACGTCGCTTCCGGTGATGCTCGGGGCGCACACTTCGCTGCTGTATGGTTGCCCGGCAAGAGTGTGACCGCTCATGAAGCCTGTTTCCGGATAGCGGGTTCCGGCATACTGCGCGTTGACTCTTGCGGCTATAACGGGAATTGCGTTTAGGAAGTCGGTGAACGCTGAGTTGGCATAACCGTTGTCAGCGTTGCTTGAGCGGAGGGCGGTTGCAATCGCGCAGTGTGTTTTGGTGTAGCTTCCGCTGAGCGATGTCGGCATATTGGCGTACATGAACTGCACTGAGTTGCTGCGATTGTCAGTGCGGTTTGTCATCAGGCTTATGCGCAGCCCCTTTATGGGTTCGAGGCTCAGTTCAAATGTCACTTCATTAGTGCGCGAGTATATAGCCGGGGAGGTCTGTCCGTCGTCAAGCATAAGCCAACCTCTCTTTTTTGCTCTTTCAATATAGCTTTCGTCAGTGAATCCGAATGCGAAATCGAGTCCGGGAGACATCGGACCGTAGGCGCGGCTCTGACCGAAAGCATTCCCGATTCCGGGACGGAAGAGCGGAAGGCTGAGGGACTGCACTTTTCGCCATTTAACCGATGCATTGCGGGGCGACATTGCGAATCGGGTGGCAAACTGTGCCACATCGCTCCAGAAACCATGATGCTCCTTGCGGATTTCCGTGACTGTCACATTGACGTTGCTTTTCCCTTTAGTGAGGATTTCAATATTGTTGTCATCAATAATCCTTGTCCTCGCGTTCAGTTTTCTTCCGGTCGCGGCATCAGCCACCGTGATATTCACTTTTTTTGTCTTCAGGTTATGGGTTACAGTCAGAGTGGTGTCTTCACGTAGCGGATACGCCCGGATAAACCTTTTTGCCCGGGTGGAACTGTTGCGTGTGCCGGGACGCTGCGGCGCAGATGAGAATCTCCCGTTTACTTTTTTGAACCAGGGGATTTTATTGTAGAAGTTCTCGAAGTTTATCGAACCGTCAGCGCTCCAAGCTCCCTGGTTTGCAATGGAGTTGCCCATATTCACGCCATCGACAGTCGCACCGCGAGCCCAACGGTAAGATGAGTTGTAGCTGACAGACCCGTTTAGGAAATCCACTGCCGGAATGCGGTTGAACGGCGCTTTATATGATGCTGAAAATGTCTGGTTATATCCCCACGGAGTGCCGAGGTGGAGTATCGACTGCATCACAGTGTCTTTCCACTCCTTGTAGCGTTCAGGAAACAGCTTCTTGTTTACAGCTCCGACCGGTTCCTCTATTCTCGCTGAAGTATTGGAGTTGAAGTTTACATTAAGCGATTTGGTGATAGCCCATGAAAGGTTGAGCTGCCTGTCCCATAAGAAATTTTTGCTCACCTGCACCGGAAGGGTGAACCCATTGTCAATTTCGCTCCGTGTCTGCTGCTCGTAGTAGTAGCGCGACATTGTGGTGAGGAACGAGATGGAGTTAGGCAGCCAGTTTATTTCCCATTCCTTGAAGAATTTGAGATTCTTCGCTTTGGATTTGATTCGTGAGAATGGCTTAAGCCCCTTTATCCTCGGGGAGTATGAGTACTGGAAGCTGCCTCGGTAATCATTTGCGTTCTCGTACTCGGTGGTCGGGTCGCTCTTCGCCTGTTTGTTGAATGAGAAGTTTACGGTGAAGTTAGCCGGGTCCCACGGCATAGGGTTCTTGCTCTTCACCCCGAAGTTAAGTCCGGTGACGCTGAAAC
>CAMWQE010000194.1 GCA_947176335.1 uncultured Porphyromonadaceae bacterium
TCCCACTCGCCGTGGTGCGCCTTGTCAAGGCTCTCGCTGTATGTCGTACTCGCACCCTGCTTTATGCGGAAATTCGGGAAAACAGCACCGAGGGCGGACACAAGCGGCACGAATTTCTCCATCTTACCGAGGTTCCAGTCAAGAAAAGGACTGTTAAGCACAAGTGCTTTAACCGGAGCGCCGGGATTCATCTGCATATAATATGCGGCAAGCAATCCGCCTGTGGAGTGCCCCATCAGTACTATATCCTCAATCCCGGCACGCTTCATGCTTGCAAGTGCCGAATCGATGTCTGCAAAATATTCTTTCATGCTTCGTGCCTGGAATTTCTTCTGTCCGGGCTCTATCGACCTGCCATACTTGCGCAAATCCACAGCATAGAAATCATAGCAGTGCGAGGCGAATTCCTCTCCCAATTCTTTCTGGAAGAAATAGTCATTGAATCCGTGGATATACAGCACTCCCCTAACCGGTTCACGCTCAGCCGCGCATTGGCTCATCAGCCGAACGAGAGTGCACCGCACATCGCCGCTGTAATCCCGCGGTTGCTCCACATACCGCATTTCATATCCTCCTCCGAGTATGTCTTTCTCCCATGCGTGGCAGCTTGCCACTGCTGCGGCAATTACAGCCACAAGCATTAAAAAACGTCTGTTTATCTTGCGTATCATAATAATATTTAACGAAACGGGCATAAAGATAGTTCTTTCCGCCGCATCAAAAGGAATTTTTACGGAACTTTCTAAAAAATACTAATTTATACCGAATATTTGCCTGAATGCCATTAATGTCTTAATTTTGGCACAACATAAATCTAATTATTAGCACTTACCTTGCCTTTTGTCACTATGACTGACATAGTTGAAATTTTTAATCAGTACCTTAGCCAGTACGACAGCATCGACATCGCCGAATCGGAATTCAAGAAAAATCTCCATGAGGATTCTGAACTCCGGAAGGCGTACCGCGAGTGGTGCCACAATGTCGGCAGTTCCGAACATCGTGGGTTCACTGACTATGCGGAAGAATATCTGGACTCCCAGAACGATGTTTGGAATACTTTGAATGACTTCGATGAATAATGTTAGGTTTCCCGCCGAATGGGAAAAAGAATGTGCGGTTCTTGTATCAATGCCACATTCCGGCACAGACTGGGCATACATGCTCGATGAAGTGACCGGATGCTATGTGAATCTTATAAAAGCATTCGCGTCAAAAGGACTTACAACCATTGTTGTAGCTCCTGAAACAAAGATTGTGCGCCCACTTCTCGCAGATATTGACCAGTCAAAGATAATTTACTTCGATGTCGAGACCAATGATACATGGACCCGCGATTTCGGCCCGCTTACAGTTGAAAAGGACGGTTGCATGAGGGTGCAGGATTTCAAATTCAACGGCTGGGGATTGAAGTTTGCCGCTTGTTTCGATAATCTTGTCACCATGAAAATGTGCTCCGCAAAGCTCATAACCGCTTCGAGAGACAACCGTCTCGGATTTGTGCTTGAAGGGGGGTCGGTGGAAAGCGACGGCAACGGTACCATACTCACCACTGCAAGCTGCCTTCAATCACCAAACCCAAACGGCGATCTCACAAGAAAAGAGATTGAGGAGAGGTTGCATGAATGGCTTGGAGCCGAAAGGGTGTTGTGGCTTGAACACGGTGCTCTGGAAGGAGACGACACGGACAGCCATATCGACACTCTTGCCCGCATAGCTCCGTATGACACCATAATATATACCGGATGCCAGGACAAAAACGACTCGCATTATGCCGAGCTCAATGCCATGAAGGAGGAATTGCATCACCTCACCACATCGCGCGGCACAAAATTCAACCTTGTGGAGCTTCCTCTCCCCTCTCCTGTTTATGATGAGGATGGAAACCGGCTTCCGGCAACTTATGCCAATTATCTTGTAACACCGGAGGCTGTTTTCATGCCCTCCTACAACCAGCCGCTGAACGACATGACCGCCCGGGGAATCCTCGCCGCCGTGTTTGAAAGGGATGTGGTAACGGTTGACTGCACACCATTGATTAAACAGCATGGCTCGCTCCATTGCGCAACCATGCAGATTCCAAAAGAAGCGATATGTCTTTGAAAAAATCTTTGCCGGTAGGCATAATACAGCAGCATAAGACTGCCGATATACATAGCAACAGGGCACGCCTTGCCGATGCCGCACGCCGCCTTGCAGCAGATGGCGCGAAATTAATTGTAAACCAGGAACTTCACGATTCCCTTTACTTCTGTCAGACAGAAGACACCAACGCATTTGACCTTGCAACGGATGTTGTTGCGGAGGCAACCGGTTTTTATTCCCGGCTTGCAAAGGAGCTTGGAGTAGTGCTTGTGACATCGCTTTTCGAGCGACGCGCTCCGGGGCTTTACCATAACACAGCTGTGGTTTTTGAAACCGACGGCTCTGTTGCGGGCAAATACCGCAAAATGCACATCCCGGACGATCCGGCATATTACGAGAAGTTCTATTTCACTCCGGGAGACATAGGTTTTGAACCTATCGCCACATCCGTAGGCAAACTCGGGGTGCTCGTGTGCTGGGACCAGTGGTATCCCGAAGCTGCAAGGCTTATGGCGCTGAAAGGCGCGGAAGTACTTATTTACCCTACAGCAATCGGCTGGGAATCATCCGACACTCCCGAAGAGAAAGCGCGCCAGCGCGAGGCATGGATTACAGTACAGAGAGGGCATGCGGTTGCAAACGGGCTACCTGTGGTGACTGTAAACCGTGTGGGACACGAAGCTGACCCAAGCGGAGCCACCGGAGGAATACAGTTCTGGGGCACAAGTTTTGTTGCCGGACCTCAGGGAGAGTTCCTGTACAAGGCGCCTGATGACAGAGAAGCGATCGAAATAGTCGAGCTTGATATGGAGCGCAGTGAAAATGTGCGCCGATGGTGGCCCTTCCTACGGGACCGGCGCATCGACGCATATACAGAAATAACAAAACGGTTTATCGACTGATAAACCGTTTTTTCGTTTTTTATCGTGCCAGAGACCCGGGCAACCGCCTGAGGTTGTAGCGCGAGGCCATTATCTCGCCGTAAGCTCCTGCACTCCGCAGGGCAAGCAGGTCGCCCCGCTTCACAAGCGGAAGCACCGCATCCTCTTCAAAAACATCACTTGACTCGCAGATTGGACCTACAACATCATATTTCTCTGCTTCGCCGTCAGAAGTGATGTTGTCAATCTTATGGTATGCCTGATAAAGGGCAGGACGGATAAGATCTGTCATGCCGGCGTCAACAATCGCAAACTGCTTGGTAGTGCCTTTCTTCACATAAAGCACTTTTGTGATTAGAGAGCCGCACTGTGCCACTATCGCCCTGCCAAGTTCAAAATGCAGTTCCTGTCCGGGGCGGAGCTTCAGGTTCTTTTCAAATACTTCGAAATAACTCTTGAAATCGGGAATCGGATTTGCATCCGGCTCCTCATAGTCTATGCCAAGTCCGCCGCCGACATTAATGGATTGCAAGGTAATGCCTTTTTCTTCAATCTGCTCCTGCAACTTGTTGATTCGCTCGCTGAGGATTGCAAACGGAGTGTTGTCGGTAATCTGGGAACCGATATGGAAATGAAGACCTATAAATTCTACGGATGGCAGCTCCAGGCAACGGTCAATCACCTCGTCAAGCTGTTCAAGGTTTATGCCGAACTTGTTTTCAGCAAG
>CAMWQE010000195.1 GCA_947176335.1 uncultured Porphyromonadaceae bacterium
GCCATGCAGGATATAATTGGTGATATCGACGATATTGTTGATGGGGCGCTGGCCGATTACAGAGAGGCGGTCGCGCAACCACTTCGGGCTTTCGCCCACCTTGACGCCACGGATTGTTATGCCTGTGTAGCGTGGACAAGCCTGGGTGTTCTCCACCTCTACGCTCACAGCGCCTTCCGCTGAATCAACCTTGAAACCGGCGGGGTCCGGCTTCTTGACGGCGGAAGCGTTGGCGTGACGGCTGAGCCATGCGCTGAGGTCACGGGCAACACCGAAATGGCTTGCCGCGTCAACGCGGTTGGGGGTAAGGTCAACCTCAAGCACATAGTCGCTTGTGAGACCGTAATATTCCGCAGCGGGGATGCCGGGTTTCACCGACGGGTCGAGGACAATAATGCCGGCGTGGGATGTTCCCACTCCTATTTCATCCTCGGCGCAAATCATGCCGAAGGACTCCGCACCGCGTATTTTCGATTTCTTTATCTGGAATTCCTTGTCACCGTCGTAAAGGGTTGTGCCAACGGTAGCGACAATAACGCTCTGCCCTGCCGCAACATTAGGCGCGCCACACACAATCTGCACAGGCACTCCGTCGCCGAGGTCAACTGTAGTGATATGAAGGTGGTCGCTGTCCGGATGCTCGACACATGTGAGCACCTTGCCGGTCACTATGCCTTTGAGCCCGCCCCTGATGGATTCCACTTCCTCCACCGAGCCGGTTTCAAGCCCTATGGATGTGAGGGCATCCGCAAGCTCGCCGGGAGTAAGGTCAAAGTCGATATACTGCTTTAGCCAATTGTATGAAATATTCATGCACTGATATTTTTCTCAATAATGAGGGCAAAGGTACGAATAACGCAAAAAATATGCAATAAAATCATCACACCGGTGCATTTGGATAATTGCAGCGCTGCATTATCTCGCAAAAAAAGCGTAAATTTGCCACCGCATTAGCATCACAGAATAAATTTCAACGTTATCTACTTGCATATATGGATTTTACTTGGTTGACCAACATTATCGGTCCGGGAAACACCAGCCTTGCGAGCACTCTGGCGCTCTACTCCTTTGTGATTGCCGCGGGCGTGTACCTCGGCAAGCTCAAAATCGCAGGGGTGAGCCTCGGTGTGACCTTCGTGCTGTTTGTAGGCATCCTGATGGGCCACTTCGGCTACATCGTGGACGGCGAAGTGCTTCATTTCATCAGGGAATTCGGTCTAATTCTGTTCATCTTCTCTATCGGCTTGCAGGTAGGCCCCGGTTTCTTCAGCTCCTTCAAGAAAGGGGGTATGAGGCTCAACGGGCTTGCAGTGCTCGGTATCGCGCTCAACGTTGCCATAGTGCTTGCCATCTATTTCATTGACGGCAACACCAATATTGCGGCACTCGTAGGTGTGATGAGCGGAGCCGTGACAAACACCCCCGGTCTGGCGGCAGCCCAGCAGGCGGCAGGCAATCCGGACGCAATCAACACCATGTCAATGGGCTATGCGGCAGCATATCCCCTCGGTGTGTGCGGCATCATCGGCGCCATGTTCCTTATCAAGGCTATCTTCAAGGTAAAGACCGATGAGGAAATCAAAGACCTCGAAAGGCAGAACGACAACTCGCAGCTCAAGCCGGACATCATTTCCGTAGAGGTTACCAACCCGCTTATCAACGGCAAGACCCTCCGCCAGATTCACGACATCATACAGTGCGACTTCGTGATTTCACGACTTATCGGCGATGACGGAAAGGTGGTGATACCAGTGTCATCCACACAGGTGCATACCGGCGATAAGATATATGTCGTTATCTCCACCCAGGATGTGGAGAGGTTTGAAACCGTTGTAGGCCCGCAGGTCGACATGGACTGGGAAGCCGCGCAGCGTGAGGTTGTTTCCCGCCGAATCGTCATCACAAAGAGCGAGTACAACGGCGTTGCCCTCGGCGCACTCCGCCTGCACACCGCTTATAAGGTGAATGCAACCCGCGTGAACCGCTCCGGAGTCGATCTTCTCGCTTCGCCCGGTCTGCGTCTCCAGATGGGCGACCGCATCACAGTTGTAGGCGACCTCAACGACATCAGCCGCCTCGGTGAGAAACTCGGCAACTCCATGAAGCGCCTCAACGAGCCAAACATGATTACCATATTCGTAGGAATACTCTTCGGTATCATCGTGGGCTCAATCAATGTGGGCTTCGGCATGAAGCTCGGTCTTGCGGGTGGTCCCCTTGTAGTGGCAATCCTGCTCAGCCGCTTCGGCTACAAATTCAAGCTCGTCACATACACTTCATCCAGCGCGTCGCTGCTCATGAGGGAACTCGGCATCTGTCTCTTCCTCGCGTCCGTTGGAATCTCCTCAGGCGCAGGATTCGCCGAAACCGTATTCAACATCACCGGTATGTGGTGGGTAATATGGGGATTCATAATCACCTTCCTGCCCCTTGCTATTGTTGGATGCATTGCCCGCGGAGTGTACAAAATCAATTTCCTCACTATCATGGGACTCTTCTCCGGCGGATATACCGATCCCCCGGCACTTGCTTACGCCAACGGCAGCACAGGCAGCGATGCTCCGGCAGTAGCCTACTCAACCGTTTACCCGCTCACAATGTTCCTCCGAGTCGTAGCGGCTCAGGGACTCATATTGTGCCTGATGTAGCAACCCACATATCTTTTTTCATAAACACGCGCTCTGGGGTTTACCGGTCAATTCCGATAAGCCCCAGAGCCATTTTTTATGCCTGATGCCTTAAATAAAGCGGTCAATCATGTCCTTGAGTTCAGAATAAGGCTTCTCGCCTCCATCTACCCAAACCTCCTGTCCGTCCTTGAAGAGAACCCAACCCGGACAGGTAGGGATGCGGAAACGCTTCTTCAGCTCGGGGTCGGCGCTCAAATCCACCTGATGGATTTCTGCCTTCCCTGCAGTTTCCTTCTTGAGTTTCTCCACTACCGGAGCCATAGCCTCGCATCGGCTGCAGCCGGGAGTATAAAACATTATAAGTACCGGTTTTACACCGGAAATCAAGTCATTGATAGTTGCCATAGATAATTGTCTCCTTTCATTTTATTCTTATTCGTCTGATTTGGTGGGGATGTGCTCGCGGAGCTTGGTTTCAAGCATATCTGCCTGATGAAGACCGTAGCCACGCCACACAGCCTCGCCGTCCTTGAACAGGATGAGGGTCGGCACTGAACGGATGCTGAACTGTGCTGAGAGTTCAGGGTTCTGGTCAACATCAACTTTAAGAATGTTTACTGAATCACCCAGTTTCTTCTTTACTTCTTCAAGGATAGGTGCCTGCATTTTGCACGGTCCGCACCATGTTGCGAAGAAATCTACGAGAGTGGGTTTTGTTTCTTTGATAATGTCGTTAAATTCGCTCATGACTTTTATGTTTTAGTTGTTATTGATTTTCTTTTCAATATTAACGCCTGAGCACCCCTGATAGTTTGATTCGCGCCCCTCGCCGCGGCGGAGAATTCACATTTTAGCAACCTATTTTCTAAAACTACTGATTTTTTAGCTAATTTTGTAGCGCATAACACCACCTAATATGGCGCGATTTGACCTAAGAGGAATGGGAGTGGCTCTTATCACCCCGTTCAAAAAAGATAAATCAATTGACTACGACGCTCTTGCAAAGCTGCTCGATTACCAGATTAAAAGCGGAGCCGACTACCTTGT
>CAMWQE010000196.1 GCA_947176335.1 uncultured Porphyromonadaceae bacterium
TTTCACCGCTCAGCTTCATAACCAATTCGCCCAACGCCCCTGCACATCACGCACTCAGGAGATGCTAGCAATAACAGAGAAACCCGGCGAAACCAAGACGGATGAATCCAACCCGGTGCCTGTGCCTTCGATAGAGACACCCCCACCTTTCAAGGGACTCCCCGCTCCTACTCAGGAAGAGGAGGACACTCCCAACCCTCCTGCCGACAAACCGGCTGATGAAGGAAAAGAATAAACGGATAATTGAAAAAGGTTAGCATTTTGTTAATCTTTTTCTTTTATACGGTTTCTTATTCGCTTAACTTTGCAGGAAAATAGAACAGGGACTTTTGAGAAAAATAGCGGCAATACTTACTGTTTTCTTGTTTCTTTTCGCTGCACATGCTTTTGCACAGGAGCAGACGGACAATCATATCCGTAGGGATTCCCTCGCGTTCATAGATTCGATTCCACTTCTGAACAAAGCTCCGGTATGGGCGAAAAAATATCTCAATTCACTGATTCAGGGTAATGTCGACCGCACGAGGGAAAAAGCATTCGATATCAGTTTCGGCGCATCTCCTTCCTACACAAGGGAGGCATCTTTCGGCATTGGGGCAATATGCACGGGGCTTTACCGCGTAAACAGGAATGACACATTGCCGCAACCAAGCGATATAGTTGCGTGCCTGAACGCCTCGTTAAACGGTTTTTATGTGTTTTTCCTCAGAGGGAACACCCTTTTCCCTGATAACAGGTCCAGATTGAGCTACAGGCTCGACCTGTACAGGAAACACCTTGATTTCTGGGGTATAAACTCAGAAGAGACCGCAAGAAACAGCAAATCGGTCTACGACCGACGAAACATAGGCTTAAAAGCCGATTATGTGTACCGCACAACCCGCAACCTTTATGTGGGTGCGCATTTGCAGGCAGACTACACGGATGCTTACAATATGGCGAATCCGGAATATCTTCTCGGGGAAAGGAGAAACATATACGTGACCGGATTCGGTGTGTCTGTAGAAATAGATTCACGCAACAGTATCATAACACCTACGAGAGGCTTGCATCTCGCTTACACGGCAATGGCATATCCGAAGTGCCTGGGGAGCGCGCCATCTTTTTTCCACAGCCATAATTTTATCGGCAACCTTTATGCAGGGCTTTGGACAGGGGGACTCCTCGCATTTGACCTTTATGCGAAGCTCAACAGCGCAAAAGCGCCATGGAGCATGAGGGAGATGGTTGCCGCTGACGGCATAAGAATGCGCGGATATTACATGGGCTCCTATATTGACAACAGCCAGATTGCAGTACAGGCGGAGTTGAGGCAACATATATGGGGACGCTTAGGCGCAACCGCATGGCTGGGAGGCGCAACCGTATTTTCTTCGCTCAGGGACCTGAAAGATAAGAAAATAAGACCTGAGTGGCTGCCAAACGGCGGATTGGGTCTGAGGTTCGAGTTCAAGCACAATGTGAATGCCCGAATTGATTTCGGAATAGGCAGGCATACCTGCGGATTCGTATTTGCTATCGGAGAAGCGTTCTGACCCTGAGGTATCAGTCTATATTTATCTCACACTCGCACATCTCGTCGTACTCGTTCCAATCCGGATCGTTTTCGGCATATATTTCAAGCGGTAGCACCGGTAGGGTTTCAAGCGCATCATTCAGTTTCCTGCCGAAAATATTAGTGCTGAGGGTGTAAAATACCCAGTTACGCTCACCGTCTCCGGTATAAATTCCGGTAAGCACCGCAACCGGATCTTTTTCAAAGCACTCTGTCAGGCGTTGCTGCACCTCATCCATCATCTCCGAATCCTCGCGGTTCGGCATTCCGTCCGGTCCCGATTCATATTTCCAGCTCACCTCCACTCGTTTGTCAAAGCGGGGGTTTTCACGGAATTTCTTTACGTCGCGCCTGCCTGTAACCATCACAAGCCTGCCATCATTGCCCTCTGCGGGCGCCGTCCACCATTCAGCCATAATTTATCTCTTTTTGTTTCAATGCTGTAAAGTTATTCAAAAATACCGCTTGATGCGCTTTTTTTAGAACTTTTAATTTGGCACTTACGCGTCTGCTGACTAATTTTGCAAGAAAGATACCCAAATCATAAATAAAAAATAATGGAAATTAAAGGCAAAGTTATATTGGCACTGCCCGAACAGACAGGCACTTCTCAGAAAGGAAATTCCTGGAAGAAAAGAGAATATGTGCTTGAAACTCATGACAGCTTCCCTCGCAAGATTCATTTCGACTTTTTTGGTGACCGCGCTGACCAGTACCCCTTGCAGGCCGGTGACGAAATCACCCTATTCTTTGATATAGAGAGCAGAGAGTTCAATGGAAGATGGTACACAAGCATCCGTGGTTGGAAAGCTGAAAAAGCTGCTGCAGCCGCACCCGCATATCCCGGTTCAATTCCTCCGATGGACAATGTGCCTCCCCCTCCTCCTGCACCAAACGATAATGATGACCTGCCTTTTTAAAACAGGCATATACCGTGCATCCCGCCAGGGATTGCTATAATGAACTGAAAGGAACCACACCGTTGTGCGAGTTCCTTTCACCTTATAATAATACTCTGGCTATTTCACAATCAAAGATTGAAAAACTACTTAAATATAATATCTGTATGAAAAAACTAATTTGCAGTCTTGCAGCGGCTTCAATCGCTTTTGGAGCCTTTGCCGACGAGACCCCGGCTTATATTCCCACCGCCGAAAACCTTCAGGCGCGTCAGGAGTTTGCCGACAACGGTTTCGGAATTTTCCTACATTGGGGCATATACAGCATGTTTGCCCAAGGTGAATGGTACCTTAACCATGACAACATTTCTGCTAAAGAATATGCCAAAGCTGCGGGCGGTTTTTATCCCGCCAATTTCGATGCGGCAAAATGGGTGAGTGCCATCAAAGACTCAGGCGCGAAGTATATCACTTTTACAACACGTCATCACGACGGATTTTCTATGTGGGATACCGACCAGAGCGACTACAATATTGTGGACGCTACTCCGTTCAAGCGCGATATACTTAAAGAACTTGCAGACGAATGCGAGAAGCAGGGCATCAAACTACACCTGTATTATTCACACATTGACTGGACACGCCCCGACTATCCGAGCGGAAGAACCGGACTGAATACCGGCAGGGACACTACTCTCAGAAACTGGCCTGCATACTATGATTTCATGAACAAGCAACTCACCGAACTCCTTACCAACTACGGCAAAGTAGGAGCTATCTGGTTTGACGGCTGGTGGGACCATGATGAAGACAGTGTGCCTTTCAACTGGCAGCTTCCGGAGCAATATGCGCTTATCCACAAGCTCCAGCCGCAGTGCCTCATCGGCAACAACCACCACCAGGTGCCCAATGAAGGTGAGGATATCCAGATTTTTGAGCGTGACCTTCCCGGAGAAAACACCGCAGGACTTTCAGGACAGGCTATTTCGCGCCTGCCGCTTGAAACATGCCAGACAATGAACGGAATGTGGGGCTATAAAATCAAGGACCAGGACTACAAGTCGACTCCCGAACTCATCGCTTATCTTGTTAAAGCGGCGGGAATGGGTGCTAACCTGCTGTTGAACATCGGTCCGCAACCTGACGGAAACCTTCCTGAAGCCGCTGTTGAAAGATTAAAGGAAATCGGGCAGTGGATGAACAAATACGGTGAAAC
>CAMWQE010000197.1 GCA_947176335.1 uncultured Porphyromonadaceae bacterium
GGGTGGACAGCAATGCCTGGTAGCGCTAAACTCGCCGCATTCGGTTTCATGATTTTTGGCTGTGGTTGCGAAATGGCAGGTATCACAGTCAGCAAAGCGATAGCTAAATGGTTTGAGGGTAAGGAAATGGCGCTCGCAATGGGTATTGAAATGGCAATAGCCCGTCTAGGTGTGTTTGCTGTGCTTTCTATCTCTCCCCGTCTATCGGAGTGGTGGGGTGCAAATGACCCGTCGGTTGTTCCTCCGGTTGCATTCTGCACAGCCCTCCTTTTCATAGGACTCATTAATTATATTGTGTTCACATTCATGGACACCTGCCTTGACAAACAGACCGGTGCTGACCAGAAAGCAGCAGGAGGTGAAGATGAATTCAAGGTGAGCGATGTAAGCAACCTGCTTAAGAGCAAGCTTTTCTGGATTATCGCTCTTCTTTGCGTGCTTTATTATTCTGCGATTTTCCCATTCCAGCGTTTCGGCACAAATATGCTTCAGTGCAATCTCCACATCAACGATGTTACCGCAGCTGATATACTGCGTTGGTTCCCTATCGGTGCTCTCGTACTCACTCCTCCGCTCGGTTTTTTTCTTGATAAAGTGGGCAAAGGTGCCACAATGCTTATAATCGGCTCAATCCTTCTTATTTGCTGCCACCTTGTGTTTGCACTTGTGCTTCCGTCCGTTCCGAGCCAGGGACTTGCTCTTGCAACAATTATTGTTCTCGGTGTGTCATTCTCGCTTGTGCCCGCAGCACTTTGGCCTTCCGTGCCTAAGGTGATGGATTCCCGATATCTGGGTAGCGCGTATTCCCTCATTTTCTGGGTGCAGAACATAGGGCTGTTCGGTGTGCCTATCCTTTTCGGTAAAATCCTTGAGGCGTCAAACGTAGGGGTTGACCCGATGGATTACAATTACACTAACCCGATGCTTATGTTTGCAGGATTCGGCGTTGCAGCGCTTATCTTCGCTATTTGGCTTAAGGTGCTTAACTCCAAGCATAACTATGGTCTAGAAAAACCGAACATCAAGAGTTCAGCAGAGACAGAAGAAGCTGAGTCCATGACAGTGGATATGTAATTTTTTCATAAAATTATTATAAATTGGAGGCAGGAGCATTACCGCCTCCAATTTTTTTGTGCAGTAAAACACACATCCTGGCATTTTGTTCGTAAAATATTTTTTAAACTATTTTTTGATTAGCCTTGTTAGAAAGTCAGATGAGAGAGATTTGACGCACCGTCAATATATGTATACGCTATAGAGCAACTATACTGTTTGTGAGCCGGTTTCCCTTATTATTTGTCACAAACTGCACAATTAAAATGAAACACTTCTTACTCATACTTACACTCCTTGCTTGCAGTTCCGCAAGTTTTGAGACTCTTGGACAGGAGGTTCAGGATTCGGCACGAATCTATTTCCGTCAAGGCAAATCGATGGTTGAGCCTGGTCTGAGCGGCAACAAGGCTGCGCTTGACAGCATTGTCGCAAAAATGAACAGCAGCAAGAGTGATATGACGTTGGAAAAGATTCTCGTTGTCGGGGCTGCATCTCCCGAAGGTTCTGTAAGAATCAACCGAAGTTTGTCGCAGCGTCGCGCCGACAGCCTGTTTCATTATATTTCATTGCGTGCGCAGTTACCTGATTCACTCACGGATTACGAGTGGGTGGGACGTGACTGGAACGGACTTTACAATATGGCACTCGCCGATAATGAATTGCCATATCGTGAGGATGTTCTGTCATTGCTTGGTGAAATCGGTACTTCGATTTCGGAGAATGGAGCCGATACCCCGGTCACTTTGGCTAAACTGAAAGCATTGCACGGCGGTGTGCCTTACAGATATATGTATACAAAAATGTTCCCAGCACTCCGCGCTTCAAAGATATATGCTATTTACAGCATCAGGAGAATGCTTGACTACATTCCCGGAGCAACAGCGTTTGAGTTAGAGCCGGCAGTGGTAGGAGTTGTAAATCCTGTTGCATTTGCTCCGAAAAGAGAGCGTAAGCCATTCTATATGTCACTTAGTACCAATATGCTTTATGACGCTCTTGCGTTACCTAACATCGGAGCGGAATTTTACCTTGGTAAAAACTGGTCGATTGCAGGCAACTGGATTTACGGTTGGTGGGACAATGACAACAGCCACCGCTACTGGAGAGCCTATGGAGGCGATATTGCAGTGAGAAAATGGTTTGGACGTGCGGCGGAGGAGAAACCGTTGACAGGACATCACCTTGGAATCTATGCCGGCGCAATCACATACGACTTTGAAATGGGTGGTACCGGTTATATGGGAGGACTGCCCGGACGTACACTTTGGGACAGATGCAATTTCATGGGTGGAATAGAGTATGGTTACTCGCTTCCGGTGAGCAAGCATATCAATATAGATTTTACAATCGGGCTGGGATATCTTGGAGGCAAGTATATCAAGTATGTGCCTGACCATGATTTTTATGTGTGGAAGGCAACCAAGAATCTGAGATGGTTCGGTCCAACAAAAGTCGAGGTTTCACTCGTATGGTTGCTCGGACATGACAATTACAATCGCATGAAAGGATGTAGAAAATGAAATACTCTGCTTTAAAAGGAATTTTGGCTGCCGGATTAGTGGCAATGCTGAGCACATCGTGGCACCACAAGGATTTGTATGAAGAAGAGTTGAGTTACCAGGAAATCGAAGTGGTGTTTGACTGGCGTAATGCTCCGGACGCAAACCCTGAGTCCATGGTGCTCTATATGTTTGAAGAAAAAGGTGCGGCACCTATAAGATTTGTATTCTCAGGACGTGATGGCGGAACAATACGTTTGCCGTACGGAAAGTATAATTCCATAGCCATGAATGCCGATGATACCGACTGGGCATACGATACAAATACAGGCGATATTGACAACTTTGAAACTATCACCCACGAGGTTCATCCGGTTGTTGCGGGCAGCACATACAGCGCTCATGTCAGCAGGGCGGAAGATGATGACGAAACCACTAAGATTGTCGAGACTCCGGGAATGTTATGGAGCGACAGAGTGGACGGTTTTCAGCTTTCCTCAGCAGACTACAACACTAAAAAAGTGCTGACTCTTTATCCGGAAGAAGCTGTGTGCCATTACACTGTCAAGGTTCTCGAT
This sequence comes from uncultured Porphyromonadaceae bacterium, assembly GCA_947176335.1. GTDB lineage: Bacteria > Bacteroidota > Bacteroidia > Bacteroidales > Muribaculaceae > Paramuribaculum. The sequence goes on from CAMWQE010000197.1 coordinate 3,134, forward strand.
GTGGAAAACATCGACAGCCTGAACGGCACTAAAGTGGACGCAATATTATCCGGGATGGCTGAAGGCTTCATGCACGGGCAGCAGTCATCGGGAAAAGACAATGTGACAATGCCTTTCGTGCTTGACGCGGATGCTCCGTCCCATGAACTTGACGGTAGTTTCCTGACATTCGGCGAATCACCGCAGAGGAATCATAGTGATATTTTGTCTCTTTACATCAACCTCGCTGACGGTTCACGCTGGTATCGCGATTTTGATGTTACTGACCAGATTCACAATGCTCCAGACCCTCATCATGTCACTATTATTATCAGTGGTGTGGAGCTGCCTAAAAGCAAGGGTGAACCGGGTGGTTTCACAGCAGATGTAAATCCATGGCAACAAATAGACATCCATTTGGACATGTAATTTGTTATACTATAAAGCAACATTAAAAGAAACATAAAACACTAAAAACTACAAAACAATGAAAAAGTCTTATCTCTTTATGCTTGGAGCACTTGACGTTTCAATAGCGGATTGTTCTGAT
>CAMWQE010000198.1 GCA_947176335.1 uncultured Porphyromonadaceae bacterium
TTACAATATTAAGTTGTAACTTTGCCACAGATAATTCAATAATCTTACTAATACAACACACCATTATGAGAACAAACAATCAATTAAATTTCAATTTGCTTTGGTATGATGCCCTTAGCAATTATCCAGTTTCTTTGCAGCAGGAAGTTTTTGCAGCAGTCATAAAATATGCCGCTACAGGTAGTTTACCCACGCTGAATGACCCTCGTGCACAAATAGCATTCGATTTTATACGCACGGAGATAGATGCTAACCATGTCGCGAGCGAAAATGCTTCCGCACAGGTCTCTATCCCTTCGAAGCAAAGTGAACCTGCATTATCTCCTGCATGCTTTGAGTCGGAAGAAAAAGAACCCATGAAAAAGGCTTATTCCAACGAGCTAAGTAGCACCTGCGACGATATGTATGAAGACTACGAGGATGATGAGGACTACGAGGACTACGAGGACTACGAGGATGACGAGGATGAGGAAGATGATGATTACGAGGACTATTCGGATTATGGGTATGATCCCATGGATTACTTCGATTCTTTAAGAGGCTTCGGACCCATCATGAAATCAACAGATATAGATGACTTCGACCGGATATGTAGTCTGGAATCAGCAAGCAAATCATGTGATGATGAAAAAACTCAGCCGGATGAAACCGATGCAGAGCCGGTTGAAATGAAGAAAGCGGATACAGGAACAATAAGGAATATTCCGCAATCCATGGATTCATTGCGCCATGACCTGCGACAACTTAAAAAGAAGTTCCGGTTACCCCTTTCCGCTAAATTACTGAATAAAGCCAAGGGTATTTCAGGTGGAGCAATTTGCAACCGCGCCGGTCCGCCTCAGAATCCGAATGCCACGTTGTCGACATAGAAAGTCAGCCCCTCGGTGCCGATAAATGGCTCGCCGTTGCCGCTACTGAGCATAACGATAGCATGGGTCGGAGTAGCGTCAGGAGAATCCCACATCTCTTCCTGCACTTTCACAAGCTGCCCTTTTGAGTTGCGGGCATAGTAAGAATCCTTGCCGTTGCGCAGCCCGAGCCAGTTGTAATTGGGGTTGGAGGATACATCGCCATACACGAGGGGTACCTTGTAGCCGTTTTTCCACGGAGTGCTGTCCTTGAAATGCTCGCCACCGGTTGCAACACGTGCCGCATGCAGATTGCCGTCCGCGTCCTCCCATCTGCGTTGAAGCATCACGAAAACCACAGCGGCATCCCTGCCCGGCAATATTTTCTTCGGTCCGAATCCTGTACTTCTGGTGCGGGTATCTGTAGGCGGCATATCCACCTTCAGGTCAAGGGACAGGTATGAAGGGCGCTTGTTGTACTTGACACCCATCTCCATTTTCTTGTAAGGATCGCTTGTGCTGGACACTGGCTCTATCATTTCACCCAGGAACATCGAGCCGGCGACCATCACGTTCATGTTGATTAAGCCGAGCACTTTGACCTTTTCCATCTGTGTGCACAACTTCGCGCATTTGTTTGTTGCGCTGCGGTTTGACGGGTAAACTGCATTGGACCCTTTGGTCACGCCGCTCACTTTCGCATAAACGTTGCTGGTTGCCCATGGAGAACCGCCGAGGTTGCGGTATGGCACATTCTTGGTTATTGTCTGGGTAGGTCCTACCTCGAAAATGGTTTTATGCTTTCCGCCGATAACCACGCTTTCAGCTATGTCGCGCGACACCCAATTCTCGAAATCACCGTATTTTATCGGTTCCAGTTTCTGCGCGTTGCAAAGGAATCCTAAGCCGCCTAAAAATATTGTAATAAAAGTCCTATGTGTCATATTAGTGCAATGAAGTTGCAAAATTAATAAAAATAATTACTCCCGCGGCGATGAAAGTGGGGGACAGCCTTTCAAATCCAACCTTTTAGCGACTTTTTAAGTATAAATGGATAATCAAAGGGAGTTTCAGGCAAAAAGGTCATGGGAAATTATTAGTAACTTTGCGCCCTGAAATTCAAACTGTTTTGTGTAATTTTGCGCATCAAATATTATGCACGTGCTTGTCAGAAATATTGTTTTAGGTCTTGCCGCAGTTGTGCCGCTGTCAGGAGCCGCCGGGTCAACAGAACCGTCTAATTCCTCAGACACAGCCCTTTCTGTTACCGACAGCATCAAGCCCCGTAAAAATATATTCAGCAGGGTTATTTCCTATTTTGACGACACCAACAAGCCTAAGCCCAAGAAGAAGTTTGATGTAAGCTTCATAGGAGGTCCTCATTATTCGAGCGACACTCAGCTTGGAGTAGGGCTCATGGCTGCAGGAAATTACTACATGAAGGGCGACACCACCCAGATGCCGAGCAATGTAAGCCTGTATGGTGACATTTCAACCGTCGGATTCTATCTTTTGGGAATCAGAGGCAATAATATATTCCCCGATGACAGGATGCGCCTCGAATATAATGTGAATTTCTACTCTTTTCCCACTAAATTCTGGGGTATCGGCTACGCAAACGGCAGGAACAACAGCAATGAAACCAAATATGACCTTTTCTCGACAAAAGTTTCCGCGGACTTGTACTTCCGTATAGCAAGCGGGCTGTATATCGGTCCGGGAGCACAGTTCTCATATATGAAAGGCTCGGACATCAACCCTGAATACCTTTACCTTTGGGAAGGTCAGCGCCTCTCCTCCATGACAACGGCTTTCGGTTTCACTGCTAAGTATGATACCAGAGACAGCTACACGGAGCCGCATTCCGGATGGCTTGTGTCGCTTACACAACGATTTGCACCCCGATTCCTTGGCAACCGCATGGCTTTCAGCTACACCCGCCTGAGCGGAAGCCATTACCGCAAGGTGTGGAAAGGTGGAATTCTTGCGGCGGCAGTTGATGCTACTGTGAACTATGGAAATGTTCCCTGGACCATGCTTGCCACTTTCGGCGGAGGCAAGACTCTCAGAGGTTATTATGAGGGACGCTACAGGGATAAAGTTGAAGTGGAAGGTATCGTGGAATTGCGTCAGCATGTGTGGCGTAGAAACGGCATTGCCGTGTGGGGCGGTGCCGCAACTGTGGCACCCTCAGTTTCACGCTTGAGAAGCCGTGAAATCCTTCCCTGCGGTGGAATCGGTTACCGGTGGGAATTCAAGAAACGGACAAATATCCGCCTCGATTTCGGAGTCGGGCGCGGAGAAACTGCATTTATTTTCAATATCAATGAAGCTTTCTGATAAAAAGAGAAATATACTGGCTGTAACGCTCTACTGGTGGACTCTCGCGGTAATCATTACCCCGAATATCCTCCTGTCGTTCACAGAGCCTATATCGGTATGGGGCAAAATAGCGAACACTCTCCTTCCAGCGGGTTTATGGTGGTTTTGCCTGTGCATTTCCCGTAAAGTAGGACGCACGGCACTGTTTATGTTCCCGCTTATGTTTTTTGCGGCATTCCAGATTGTGCTGTTGCAATTATATGGCAGGAGCGTAATTGCTGTCGATATGTTCCTCAACCTTGTGACAACCAATCCGGCGGAAGTCGGGGAGCTGCTTGGCAATATGGCACTGTCTATAGTCCTTGTAATCGTGATGTTTCTTCCTCCGATTATCGCGGCAATTTACTCCTGTGCTAAAAGAATAGGTCTGAAGGAATCATTCTTCCGCCGGGTCCGTATGCCCTCGCTCACAGTCG
>CAMWQE010000199.1 GCA_947176335.1 uncultured Porphyromonadaceae bacterium
CCCCGACGCTTCACCGTCTCGGCATCCAGGCCTTCCAGCCCAAGCTCATCGAAGGCAAGGCTATCCAGCTCCACCCGCTCGCTTGTACGGCATTCAACGCCGACTTCGACGGTGACCAGATGGCAGTCCACCTCCCGCTCGGCAACGAGGCCATCCTCGAGGCTCAGATGCTTATGCTCGGAGCGGACAACATCCTCAACCCTGCCAATGGCGCACCTATCACCGTGCCTTCTCAGGACATGGTGCTCGGTCTCTACTATATCACCAAGCTCCGTAAGGGCGACAAGGGCGAAGGCACCGTCTTCTACGGCCCCGAAGAAGCCGAAATCGCTTACAACGAAGGCAAGGTTACACTCCACGCTCCTGTTTCTGTTGTTGTTGATGACATTGACGAGAACGGCAACCCTGTTCAGCGCCTTGTCGAGAACACATCGGTTGGACGAGTGCTCGTTAACCAGTATGTTCCTAAGGAAATAGGATATGTCAACGAGATTCTTTCAAAGAAATCTCTTCGCACTATCATCAGCAAGGTAATTAAGAAATGCGGTATCCCCCGCTCGGCTCAGTTCCTTGACGATATCAAGAACCTCGGTTACCGCATGGCGTTCAAGGGCGGTCTGTCATTCAACCTCGGTGACGTGATTATCCCTGCTGAAAAAGAGCAGTATGTTGCCGAAGGCTACGAGCAGGTGCAGGAAGTGATGAACAACTACTCTATGGGCTTCATCACCAACAACGAGCGCTACAACCAGATTATTGATATCTGGACGCACGTCAACTCACGCCTTGCCGACACTCTCATGAAGCAGATTTCGGCTGACCAGCAGGGATTCAACCCTGTTTACATGATGCTTGACTCAGGTGCCCGTGGTTCTAAGGACCAGATTCGTCAGCTTTCAGGCATGCGTGGCCTTATGGCTAAACCTCAGAAGAGCGGCGCCGAAGGTGGTCAGATTATCGAAAACCCGATTCTTGCGAACTTCAAGGAGGGTCTGTCGGTGCTCGAGTACTTCATCTCTACTCACGGTGCCCGTAAAGGTCTTGCCGATACCGCGCTTAAAACAGCGGACGCAGGTTACCTCACCCGCCGTCTTGTTGACGTTGCCCACGACGTTATCATCCATGAAGAGGACTGCGGTACACTCCGCGGGCTCGTTTGCACCGAAATCAAGAACAATGACGAAGTTGTCGCTTCACTCGGCGAGAGAATCCTCGGTCGTGTGAGCGTGCATGATATCATCGACCCCATCACCGGTGAGGTTATCGTTGCCGCCGGTGAGGAAATCAACGATGCTGCTGCGGACCGCATCAACGAATCACCCATTGAATCCGTTGAAATCCGCTCGGTGCTCACCTGCGAATCCAAGAAAGGTGTTTGCGCCAAGTGCTACGGACGCAACCTTGCAAACAACCGCCTTGTGCAGAAAGGTGAGGCTGTCGGTGTCATCGCGGCGCAGTCTATCGGTGAGCCGGGTACACAGCTTACCCTCCGTACATTCCACGTCGGTGGTGTTGCAAGTAACATCGCGGCAGTCTCCTCTGTTACATCACGCTACGAAGGTATCCTTGAAATCGACGAGCTCCGTACCGTCAAGACAGATGAAAAGGATGCTAACGGCCGTCCCGTGGAGGTTGTCATCGGTCGACTCGCTGAAATGCGTATCATTGACCCCAACACCAAGATGATGCTTACCAACGCTAACATTCCTTACGGCTCCAAGCTCTATTTCGACAATGGCGCTAAAGTCAAGAAAGGCGATGTTATCTGCGAATGGGACCCCTTCAATGCCGTTATCGTCAGCGATGCAGGTGGTAAGGTGCAATATGTAAACCTCACCGAGAACATCACCTACCGTGTTGACTCCGATGAGCAGACCGGTCTCCGTGAAAAAGTCATCATTGAATCCAAGGAGCGTGGCAAAGTGCCCGAGGCAAACATCCTTGATGAAAACGGACAGATTGTCAAGACATATTCACTTCCTGTAGGGGCTCACCTCATGGTGGACGAAGGTACAGTGCTCAAGCCCGGTGAAATCTTCGTGAAGATTCCCCGTGCTACCGGTAGCGCCGGTGACATCACCGGTGGTCTTCCCCGTGTTACCGAGCTCTTTGAAGCGCGTAACCCGTCTAACCCCGCTATCGTTGCGGAAATCGACGGTGAGGTCAACTTCGGCAAGGTGAAACGCGGCAACCGCGAGATTACTGTTACATCACGCCTTGGCGAAGTCAAGAAATACCTTGTTCCCCTGTCAAAGCAGATTCTTGTGCAGGAAAACGACTATGTCCGCGCAGGTACTCCGCTTTCCGACGGTGCTGTAACACCTGCCGACATCCTTAACATCATGGGTCCGACAGCGGTGCAGGAATACATCGTCAACGAGGTTCAGGACGTGTACAGGATGCAGGGTGTGAAAATCAACGACAAGCACTTCGAGGTTATCGTGCGCCAGATGATGCGCAAGGTCAACATCCTTGATCCGGGAGACACTTGCTTCCTTGAGCAGCAGATTGTTGACAAGCGTGCCTTCATGGAAGAAAATGACCGCATCTGGGGCAAGAAAGTCGTTGTGGACGCAGGAGACTCTGAAACAGTCAAGCCCGGTATGATTATCACCGCGCGTAAGCTCCGTGATGAGAACTCAGCGCTCAAGCGCCGCGACCTCAAACTCATTCAGGTGCGTGACGCAGTGCCCGCTACCTCCGAGCAGATTCTTCAGGGTATCACCCGCGCTGCATTGCAGACATCAAGCTTCATGTCAGCTGCATCATTCCAGGAAACCACCAAGGTGCTCAACGAAGCCGCAATAAATGGCAAGACCGACACCCTCGAGGGCATGAAGGAAAATGTTATCTGCGGTCACCTCATTCCCGCCGGCACCGGTCTGCGCGAATACGACAGGCTTGTTGTAGGAGGCAGGGAGGACATCGAAGGAATCCTTGAGGATGCAGAAATCGAAAGCATTGAGGAGAATCCCGTGAAATAAGCGTAAAATACTTATAAATCTACCATAAATAGGGCCGGTAAGACACCGGCTCTATTTTTTTTGAGAAAAATTATCACTAACTTGTCACAAAAATCGTTTTTTTGAGTCTTATATATGTAAAGGTTTTAGAACAAGCTTATAACTGATGACTGAGAAACGGTTTAATGACGAGATTCTGCCGCTGCACGCTGACATGTTCCGCGTGGCGGTGGCGATTCTCGGCAACCGTGACGAAGCTCAGGATGTGGTTCAGGACATTATGGTGAAGATTTGGGCAAACAGACAGAACCTCGGTAAAGTCGGTTCATTTAAAGCATACTGCTACAGCATGGTGCGCAACGAGTGCGTCACAAGGCTTGCCGGCAGGGCGGTGACAGAACCGGTGGAGGCATTGGCGGGCTGCGGCTCGACAAATACGCCGCAAGACATCATCGAGTCACGCGAGTCGCTGCACTATATGCAATGGGCAAAAGATGGAATTCCACCGGCTCAAAGCGCTGACATCAAGTAACCAGCAACCGCCGGAATGTCAAACTCCTACATAGATTCT
>CAMWQE010000200.1 GCA_947176335.1 uncultured Porphyromonadaceae bacterium
GCAGGTCTTGGCATCTACGACACAATGCAGTATGTATCGAGTGATGTTGCCACTATTTGCACAGGCATGGCGGCATCTATGGCTGCGGTCCTCCTTGTGGCAGGAACAAAAGGCAAGCGTTTCGCTCTTCGCCATAGCCGCGTGATGATTCACCAGCCGATGGGTGGCGCGCAGGGACAGGCTTCCGACATTGAAATCACTGCAAGGGAGATTCAGAAGCTTAAGAAAGAACTTTACACTATCATTGCCGACCATTCCGGACAGCCTTTTGATAAAGTGGAGCGCGATTCTGACCGCGACTACTGGATGACAGCCGAGGAGGCTAAGGAATACGGCATGATTGATGAAGTGCTCGTAAAAGCAAAACACTAAGTAATGGCGAAAAAGAAAACAACATACTCATGTGATTTCTGCGGTCGCCCGGCGGATGCATCCGAAGTGATGATTCCAAGCGCTGTGTCCGATGTGCATATCTGTTCGGAATGCGTGGAGCAGCTTGACGAAGCGCTGAAAGAATATCGCCGCGAGCTTGCCGGAGAAGCTAAGAAAGCTGCCGGTGAGGCAAAGATGGACGATGTGCCGAAACCGCTTGAAATCCGCAATTTCCTTGACAGCTATGTAATCGGGCAGGATTCTGCGAAGAAATATCTTGCAGTGGCTGTTTACAACCACTATAAGCGTCTTGCCCAGAAAAAGGATGATGATGTTGATATTGAAAAGAGCAATATCATCATGGTCGGCCCTACCGGCACCGGCAAGACTTTACTGGCAAAAACGATAGCTCGTCTGCTTGATGTGCCGTTCACGATTGTGGACGCTACAGTGCTTACTGAGGCGGGATATGTCGGGGAGGATATCGAGAGTCTTCTCACACGCCTGCTTCAGGCGGCGGACTATAATGTGGAGAAAGCGGAGAGGGGCATTGTTTTTATCGATGAGATAGACAAAATCGCCCGAAAAGGGGATAACCCCTCCATTACCCGCGATGTCAGTGGTGAAGGCGTGCAGCAGGGACTTCTTAAACTCCTTGAGGGTTCGGTTGTCAATGTGCCGCCGCAGGGTGGAAGGAAGCATCCGGAGCAAAAAATGATTCCCGTGGATACCAAAAATATCCTCTTTATTTGCGGAGGTGCCTTTGACGGCATAGAGCGGAAAATTGCCCAGCGTCTCAACACCCATGTTGTCGGCTACTCGAATAATTCCGCCCGTGCGGGCATAAAACGCGATAATTTCCTGCAATATGTCGCTCCGCAGGATCTTAAATCATTCGGGTTGATACCTGAGATAATCGGTCGACTTCCTATCCTCACACATCTGGAACCGCTTGACCGCGATGCCCTCCGCCGGGTGCTCACAGAACCGAAAAACGCTATCATCAAGCAGTACGAAAAGCTGTTTGAGATGGATGGGGTCAAACTGGAATTTACTCCGGAGGCTCTTGACCTCATTGTAGACAAGGCTATAGAGTACAAGCTTGGTGCGCGAGGACTGCGTTCAATCGTTGAATCAATCATGATTGATGCCATGTTTGAGGTGCCTTCATCAAAGACCAAAAAGTTTACTGTTACCGCCGAATATGCGCTTGACAAGCTTAAGGCGGCTAATTTCGAGACTTCAACATTCAATTGATTTTGACCCGCAATACAAACTCTTAATCCCATAATCCCCCGAAATGACAGAGAAATCTCTCCTCACTGACGCCCTTAAGCACCACTTTGGATTTGATAAGTTCAAAGGCAATCAGGAAGCTATCATACAGAGCCTCATGGATGGCAAAGACACATTTGTGCTCATGCCTACCGGTGGCGGCAAATCGCTTTGCTACCAGTTGCCTTCTCTTCTTATGGAGGGAACGGCAATTGTCATATCGCCCTTGATTGCACTGATGAAAAACCAGGTTGATGCGATGAGAAACTTCAGTGAGGAGGATGATGTGGCGCATTTCCTTAATTCATCACTCAATAAAGCTGCGATTGACAAAGTGAAAGCCGACGTGCTCTCCGGAAAAACTAAGCTGCTCTATGTAGCTCCGGAATCACTTACAACGGAGGACAACATTGATTTCCTGAAAACGGCTTGCATTTCATTCTCCGCAGTGGATGAAGCGCACTGCATTTCGGAGTGGGGACACGATTTCAGACCCGAATACAGAAGAATCAGACCTATCATAAACGAGATTGGCAAGCGACCAGTCATTGCCCTTACGGCAACGGCTACCCCGAAAGTGCAGCATGACATCCAGAAAAACCTTGCCATGCTGGATGCGAATGTCTTCAAATCCTCTTTCAACCGGGAGAACCTTTATTATGAGATTCGTAACAAGACTGCTAATGTTGACCGCGATATAATCCGTTTCATCAAGAGCAATCACGGCAAAAGCGGTATTATTTACTGCCTGAGCCGCAAAAAGGTTGAAGAGCTTGCCGAAATCCTCAGGATAAACAATATCAAGGTGTTACCATACCATGCGGGCATGGACGGGGCGACCCGTTCTGCAAACCAGGATGCGTTTATCAATGAGGAAGTCGACATTATTGTTGCCACGATCGCTTTCGGAATGGGGATAGACAAGCCCGACGTAAGATTCGTGATACACTACGATATGCCTAAATCGCTCGAAGGATACTATCAGGAAACCGGTAGAGCCGGCAGGGATGGAGGAGAAGGGCAGTGCATCACATTCTATTCGCCGAAAGATCTGCAGAAAATGGAAAAATTCATGCAGAACAAGCCCATTGCAGAGCAGGAAATTGGCAAACAGTTGCTCGCTGAGACTGCAAGCTACGCAGAATCGAGTTTATGTAGGCGTGTTTCATTATTGCATTACTTCGGTGAGAAGCGCGAAGAAGAATATTGCGGTAATTGCGATAATTGTAAAAAACCTAAGAAAAAAGTGGAAGCTAAAGATGAATTGTGCGCGGTGATTGAAACAATTGCGGCGCTTAATGAGAAATTTAAGGCAGACCATATTATAAGCATCATGCGTGGCAAAACCACAGCGGATGTTAGAAGATACGGGCACAATGAACTTGAAGTGTTCGGCACTACACCCTCTACCGACGAGCGTGTGCTCAACGCTGTGATTCGCCAGGCTATCATTGCCGGATATATCGACAAGGACATTGAAAGCTATGGAGTCCTCAAGCTCACTAAAGCTGGAAAGGCATTCCTCAAAAAACCTGTTTCTTTCAAAATTGTCGAGGACAATGAGCTCAACGAGGAAGAAGAGCCGGAAGTGGTGAAAAGTGGAAGCGGATGTGCTGCGGATCCGGAATTGTACTCCATTCTTAAGGATTTGCGCAAGAAAATTGCGAAGCATCTTAACCTGCCTCCTTATGTGATTTTCCAGGATCCTTCACTGGAGGCTATGGCTACCACCTATCCTATAACCATAGAGGAGCTTGCAGGCATTTCCGGCGTAGGAGCGGGAAAAGCCAAAAGATATGGCGAGGAGTTTGTCAAGGTCATCAAGCGCCATGTCGAGGACAATGAAATAGAGCGTCCCGAGGACATGGTTGTGC
>CAMWQE010000201.1 GCA_947176335.1 uncultured Porphyromonadaceae bacterium
ACGCAAGCTCACCGTTCATTCACCGCAGTGCGGCTACGAGATTATGCAGAGCGCTGTGCCCGAAGCTATGTTTGAAGCGGATACTGACAAAAACAAGCTCGTTATCGGCAACATGAAGTCGCCACGCGAATATACCGCAATAGGTGTAGGGTGCGGAATCGGCACACATGAAATCACGGAAATCGCCCTTGAACAATTTCTCCAGTCGAGGACCCGTCCGGTAGTGCTTGATGCGGATGCACTCAACTGCATCGCCCGACGCCCGTCACTCATCAACGACATACCTGTTCTCTCGGTGCTCACTCCCCATGCCGGAGAATTTGACAGGATTTTCGGTGACCACACCACCGACGAGGCACGTCTGCTCAAGGCTATCGAGGTGGCACATATCCATAATATACTTATCCTGCTCAAAGGACGCTACACCGCGCTCGTGCGCTGCGACCATAAGGTATATTTCAACCCTACCGGATGCCCGGCGATGGCTACACCCGGAAGCGGTGATGTGCTCACCGGAGTAATCACCTCGCTCATGGCACAGGGCTACAAGCCTGAGGTAAGCGCTCTTATCGGCGCATATGTGCACGGACTCGCCGGAGAGATGGCACGTGACACCCAGGGAGACTACGGAGTCACCGCAGGAGACATAGCATCAAATATCGGCATTGCCCTCAAAAACACTTTAAGATAACGACACATGAAAAAAACGCTGCTCATACTCGCCGTTTCATTTGCCGCAGTTGCCGGAGCGCAGACCACCCAGAAGCTCACTGCATCGAAGATGAATGAATACGGTCTGATTTACAACCTCCCCACAACCGCAGTTGATGTGACAGTAGAGGCACAATGCACCGTGAAAACTCCCGGTGAGTTCCGCCTGTATTCCAAGAAATACCTCAACATCGACCCTGTGATGGAAGCGTCCGAGGAATGGACAGTAAAAAGCCTGACTCTTTCGACACGCGGCATAGCCAACCAGGGAGAAGGCTACCTCGTGCAGTTCAAGAACGGCAATGTCACATTCATGATGGTTGATGCTGACGGATGTCCGCTATCGGTGAACGATGAAAATGTCACTGCGCCGAAACCCGCTGAAATTCCGGTTGCTGTGCCACAACAGCCATCCATACTCCAGACCCCGATTGCCGCGCAGGCAATGACTCAGGAGATGCTACAGGCAATCAGCACCGCAAAGCGTGCGCAGCTTGCGGCAGCAAAGATATATGAACTCCGGCAGAGCAGAAACGACATAATATCCGGCAATGCCGACCAGATGCCGAGTGACGGCGAGGCGATGAAACTCGCACTTGAAAACCTTGAGAAACAGGAAGCAGCGCTTACGGCAATGTTTGCCGGCACTGTCCAGACAAGCACTGCCGTGCGCACATACACCACCATTCCCGATTCAACAGCATCCACCACTGTAGCGGCGCGCATATCTGTTACAGACGGACCGGTAGAGATTGAGGACCTCAGCGGCATGCCGGTGTACTTGTCCATAGCTGTGGAATCTCGTGGCGAACTACCCAAAAACGAAAAAGGAGAAGTTAAGAAGTTCCCTAAAGGAGGACTCGCCTACTGTGTTCCGGGACAAGCGACCTTTACCGCCACATTCAATGGTCGCCAGCTCGCACGCCTGAGCGCCGGAGTGGCGCAGTACGGAGTCGTTTTCGGACTTGAGCCATCGCTGTTTACCGATAAGAAAGCTCCGGCATACGCGATTTTTGACCCTGCGACCGGCGCCGTCCGCGAATTAGGCTCCAAATAAAAAAGTCTTATTGCAAAAACTCCGGCTTGGGGAAATAAATCCCTAAGCCGGAGTCGCATTTTAATTGACTTACTAATAATTAGTTGAGGGGAACATCACCGAAGCGGTTAGCTCTCGGTTCGCTCGGCTGTGCACACCATATTATAAAGATGACCGAACCTACCAGAGGAATGAAGTTGATAAACCACCAGCCACCGGCTTTGCCTATGTCATGAAGACGACGCCAGCTAACTGCGAGTGTAGGAATAATTACAGCAAGCTCAAACAGCCCGTTAATATAATTGAAAACTCCCCAGCCTGTAATTGCAGAAAGTATACCAAGCACTGCACTTACAATAAATGTGAAGAGAATAAACCACCAGAACTCGGCGCGACTTGCGCGTCCGTTAAACTCTGCATACTTGTTGAACACTCTCTTAACTGCATCCTGAAATGTCAGAGGAGGTGTAGGAACATTGTTGAAATCCATAAATCTGTTTGTTTGAAAAAAGTGAATAAAAATCGGTTTTCAAATATAACTAAAAAACTTACCGGTTAGTTTAGGTGTTTACATAAAAAACGTTTCACTTATTTCATTTTTTATGAACACTCAAATCATTCCATCACATCAAGTTGCTGACTGGTTGCTGACCACTATAAAGCAATCTCTTGACACAATGGGGCTTAGCCATGACAAAACCATTGAAGAGATCATTTATGTAGCCGTTATTGTCGGTGCGGCAATATTAATTGGATGGCTAATACGCCGTGGCATCCTTCTTGGAGCAAAAAAATTCGTGCAGATGCGCAAAAGCACCGGTGCCCAGCTACTGCTCAAACAAAAGGTGTTGACCAAATGCAGCCATGTGATTCCTCCATTGGTTATCCTTGCCCTTCTACCGTTTGCATTAGACTCGACAACCCATCTGCTGACAATTTTCGAAAAGTGCCTGTACATTTACACCACCATAGTCTTTGCAATAGGTTTCAACGCTGTGCTCACTTTTATCTGGACCCGCATTGATGAGCGCGAGAATACCAAGAACCTCCCGCTGCAAGGCATACTTAATATATGTGTAGGCATAGTATGGATTATCGTAGCGATTATATCAATATCTGTTGTAGTCGGCAAATCACCCGGCATGCTTCTTGCAGGACTCGGAGTATTCGCATCGGCATTGATGCTGGTGTTCAAGGACACAATCCTTGGATTCGTAGCAGGAATACAACTTGCAGAAAACGATATGCTGCGTGTAGGCGACTGGATTGTGGTGCCCTCCACTATCGCAAACGGTATTGTGGAGGATGTGTCGCTTTCGGCAGTAAAAGTACGCAACTGGGACAATACTATCGTCACTCTCCCGCCATACACCCTAATATCCACCTCATTCCAGAACTGGCGCGGAATGTCCTCAAGCGGATGGCGTCAGATTGCCAGAGCGGTGATTTTCGACGCATATTACATCAAGAAGATAGATGATGATTTCATCGCTAAGGTTACAGCGAAATACCCTGAGCTCAAAGGATTTGTCGATGAAACTAAAAAACGCGGCAAACCGGACTACAATCCCGGGCTTGCTGTTGTCAACGGCACTATAGACACCAACCTCGGTCTTTTCCGCGCTTATATGTGCCAGTACCTGCTCAACCATCCGCTAATCGGCACCGAGCTGCAGATTCGTGTAAGGGTGATGGTGACTCCCGGAGAGGGTATTCCGTTGCAGATATGGTGCTTCACAACTACGAAGAGG
>CAMWQE010000202.1 GCA_947176335.1 uncultured Porphyromonadaceae bacterium
GTTCAGGGGATTAGCTCCGGGCACTCCGGTTATCCTCATGACCGCTTATGCTGAAATAGACCTTGCGGTGAAGGGCATAAAAGAGGGAGCGTCTGATTTCATAGTTAAGCCGTGGAACAATGAGCGGCTTATGGAAACCGTTGACGCGATTGCCGGCAGAAAGCATCGGTCAACCTTGCCCGAATCTCTCTCTTCCGCTATGGTATGGGGAAATTCACCCCAGATGTCCAACCTGTTGGAAACTATCACAAAAGCTGCGCCCACCAACGCCAATATACTTATATTAGGTGAAAACGGCACTGGAAAAGGCTTGCTTGCCGAGGAGATTCACCGCCGTTCATCAAGAGCGGTAAATCAGCTCTGCTCAGTCGATGTCGGCTCCATTCCCGAATCACTTTTTGAAAGCGAACTTTTCGGTCATGTGAAGGGAGCGTTCACAGGTGCTACCGCGTCACGCGCAGGAAAAATTGAAAATGCTTCCGGAAGTACTCTCTTTCTGGATGAAATAACTAATCTTCCTTTGCATCTGCAAAGCAAACTGCTTACCGTATTGCAGTCACGGCAGGTAACGCGCCTCGGTGACAACAAATCCAGACCGATGGATATCAGGCTGATTTGCGCTACAAACCGGAATATCGCCGAAATGGTAGGCGAGGGGACTTTCCGCGAAGACCTTTATTACCGTATAAACACAATCACTGTCAACCTGTTGCCTTTGAGGGAGAGGCGTGACGACATTCCTGTTCTTGCAAATGCTTTTGCAAGTGAATTTGGACGTCATTATGGCAAACCGGACATTTCTTTGGAGGACGGAGCGATAGACAAGCTTATGCAATACTCTTTTCCCGGAAATATCCGTCAATTACGCCATGCTGTTGAGAAAGCGGTAATCCTTGCCGATGACAATTTGCTTAAGGCTAAGGATTTTGCATTTGACGCTTCACCGATAGGTTTGACGGTCTCCCCAACCGGCACAATTGCCGAAATGGAAAAGAAAATGATAGCGAATGCAATGGTGGAATGCGGCGGGAACCTGAGTGAGGTTGCAGCAAGACTGGGAATTACCCGCCAGACACTATACAATAAAATCAAGCGGATGGGTCTATGATACGTTTTTGTTTTCTCCTTATAGGCTTGATTGCTTCTATTGTTGTTACTACTCTGTTCATAATACACGAAGAATATGTTGCCGCGGCAATATCCTTTCTTGCATTCATCTTTCTCTTTACCGGCATAATAAGGTTTTCAATCCGCAGCGACAAAGATTTAGGCATCATTCTTGATGCAGTTAGAAACGGAGATACTACCCTGCATTTCAACAACATATCCTATCCGGGCAAAATAGGGGAGAAGCTCAACCGCATTTCCCAGACACTTCATGCTACCCGTCTTGCCATTGTGCGTAATCAAACTTATTACAGTCTGATACTCAATAAAGTGCCGAGCGGTGTATTCGTTGCGGACAGCAAGGGCAAGATTCTCACTATTAATGATTCTTGCCTTAATATGCTTGAGATGGAAGCCCTCGGCTCACTGGCACGGTTGAGTGAATCATATCCGGGTGCGTCAAAGACGATTATGTCCTTGCGTAGTGGAGACACTGCAACCATTACCCTTGCAGACAGGACTGTAGCTGTGTCCTGCAACCAAATCATGATTCCTGATAAAGGAGAACTTCGGGTATTTGTAATGACACGCATTGATGCTGAACTGAATAAAAAGGAAACAGACTCATGGACTATGTCGGTTCGTACCCTTGCCCATGAAATAATGAATTCTGTAACACCCATAATATCAATCAGCAAAACCCTTTCCAGTATTGCAAAAGAAGAAGGGGAGAACCCCGATATCAAAGAGGGGCTCGATACTATAAGCACTATGGGTGAAGAACTTATGCAATTCGCAAGAAATTACCGCGCTCTTGCCCATTCACCGCATCCACAGATGCACGAAGAGGATTTGGGACACATTGTCACTGAAATAGTTGCCGCAGCAAAACAGCAACCGAACAATGAGTATATTGCGTTCAATTGCACTGACACATGGTATCAGGTCATATGCGACAGGAACCTCACATATACCGCAATCAGCAATATTGTTAGGAACAGCATTGAAGCGCTGCAAGGCGTTGAGAATGGTGAGATTACAATCAACTGCTTTCAGACCAAGCAAGGAGATATTCAATTGAATATAAGCAATAACGGTGAACATATTCCTGAAGAGATAAATAAAGAGATTTTCTCGCCATTTTTCACGACTAAATCCGACGGGCAGGGGATTGGACTCCCCCTCAGCAAAAGAATAATGGTTGCCCAGCACGGCAACCTGTATCTGCGGCCATACTCTAACCCGGACTCACTGACCACATTCACCTTCCTTTTCTCATCCACATCCCACACTTAGCTGCAACGCAGCATCACAGGCAGCATTATTTCTTC
This sequence comes from uncultured Porphyromonadaceae bacterium, assembly GCA_947176335.1. Taxonomy (GTDB): domain Bacteria; phylum Bacteroidota; class Bacteroidia; order Bacteroidales; family Muribaculaceae; genus Paramuribaculum. Next base: position 2,439 of record CAMWQE010000202.1, read on the forward strand.
AACAGTCTTTTTATTGCAACCTATATAGTCAATTCATGATTCACACGGTTCCAGGAAAAATATCCTTTGTTATCTGATAAAATCAGTCATGTGTTATCTGTCAAAAAACAGTCATGTGTTATCTGAAAAAACTGTCAAGCTATCCCATTACTTCCACCCCATAATTCGCTATTTTACATAATATGGATTATGGGAAAATATAGCCCGCTCTCATAGGAGGGCTTTTCCCACTGGAATATCCTGGAGATAATAGTTTAAATTCCTGCAGTAATCAATTTCTTGCATATCGCATAGTATTTTTATATCTTTGTGTATTGAATTAGTTCTACTATGGCAATGACAATTAAATCCTCACCAGTTCTCACAGGTGAATCAGCACAGATATTTTTAGAAGAAGCTGAGCGAAATAATAGCCAGCCTACACCACGCCTGTCGCATGAACGCGAAGAACAGCTACGCGAACTTGACCGTAAGTCACGGGAATTCTACATTAAATTATTCGGAGAATAAGTGAATAACACGTTTGCATTTGATTTGGAAAAGAAAGCCATAAGAATGCCTTATACTCATAAGTTGGCTTCATTATGTCATCCATTCTCATGTAATGACACAGATTTGGATGATTTTTTTGCTAATGATGCTCTCCATTACGATTCAGAAATGTTAGGGAAAACCTATGCTTGGGTTGATAAATCAGATTACAAGCATATTTTGGGGATGATAACACTGGCTAATGACAGCGTGAAATTGAAACTCATGACAAAGGCTGCAATAAATAGGGTTCAAAGAGGTGTAACGAATGCAAAACGTGGAATCAATTATCCTGCTGTACTCATTGGGCGTCTCGGGGTATCAAAAGATTCCAAAGGATACGGTATTGGAACTCAGATAATTAATTTTGTCAAGGACTGGTTCCGCTCCACGGATAATAAAACCGGATGTCGATTTATTGTAGTAGATGCCTACAATAATGAAAAGACAATTAAATTTTATAAAGATAACGAGTTCAAGCTATTATATAG
>CAMWQE010000203.1 GCA_947176335.1 uncultured Porphyromonadaceae bacterium
GTGTTCCGCGAGCTTCCTCGCAAGTTCGAGCAGTACTCCCACTCCGCTACCCCCGTCATTGGCTCCAAGTATGGGAGTGTTTCGTGCTGTAGAATTATCTTCATTATCAGCCCACGGGCGTGTATCGAAATGCGCCGCGAGAAGAACCCTGTCTGTGCTCTCAGGATTTATTGATGCTATGATATTGGTGATTGGCAGAATATCCCCTGTAAATGCAGTTACCTCGGCGTTCTGCGTGAAAACAGTGTCGACCCCGTGGCGCCCCAGTTCGCTGATTATGTAGTTGACGCAGTTCTGGTGTGCTACAGTGCCGGGTACACGTGCGCCGAATTCAACCTGGTGCTTTATATATGAGTATGCGCTGTCCGCATTGAATTTTACTTCGGGTACAGGCACTGAGGCAACCTTTGTGCCTGTGTCGGAATGAGTATTTCCGCAAGAGGCGAGAAGGATTGCAGTAGCCGCTGCTATTTTAATGATATTTTGCATTTCTCTTCAATAATTCGCAGCAAAGTTACGATTTTGTTACGAAAATATTACGTTTTTCTTGCAATTAACAATTCAGTCTTGTTTAAACTTTGTTAATTCACTACATTTGCATTCTAATCAAATATCAATCCTAATGGCAACAACCGCAGACACCGGAGCCCGCATAGCAGCACTCAGAGATGAAATTGAGAGGCATAACCACCTTTATTATGTGCTTAACGCTCCTGAAATCACAGACAAGGAGTTTGATGAGATGATGAAGACACTGGAAGCACTTGAAAAAGAGCATCCGGAGTTTGATGACCCTCTTTCTCCTACCAGACGGGTGGGAAGCGATCTTACCAAGGGTTTCGAGCAGATGCCTCATATTCATCCTAAGCTTTCGCTTGGAAATACCTACAGCGTGGAGGAGGTAGATGATTTCGTGCGTCGTACCCGCGACGCTCTCATGGGGCAGGAAGCGACAATTGTAGGGGAGATGAAATTTGACGGCACTTCAATTTCACTCATTTACGAGGACGGTCGCCTTGTAAGGGCTGTTACCCGTGGAGACGGAGAGAAAGGTGATGTTGTTACCGAAAATGTCAAGACTATAAAGTCCATACCTCTTGTTCTCAAAGGCACCGGATGGCCGAGGCAGTTTGAAATCAGAGGTGAGATTGTGCTGCCGTGGAAAGCGTTTGACCGTCTCAATGCCGAGCGCCAGTTCAACGAGGAGCCTCTATTTGCAAACCCGAGGAATGCTGCATCAGGCACTCTCAAACTTTTGAACCCGTCCGAAGTGGCACGAAGAGGCTTGGACGCATACCTATATTATTTATTAGGTGAGAATCTTCCGGCAGACAACCATTATGACAATATGCGTGCGGCGGCATCCTGGGGGTTCAAGGTAAGCGATGCAATGACGCGCCTCCATAATATAGAAGAGGTGGATGCTTTCATACAGCATTGGGACACAGCAAGAAAAGAATTACCTGTCGCAACAGACGGGCTTGTGTTCAAAGTAGATTCACTTGTCCAGCAGCTTAACCTCGGATACACGGCAAAGTCACCACGGTGGGCGATTGCATATAAATTTCAGGCGGAAAGGGCATTGACACCTCTACGATTCGTGTCGTTCGAGGTCGGTCGCATGGGCATTGTCACTCCTGTAGCTAATCTTGAGCCCGTTCTTCTTTCCGGCACAATTGTGAAAAGGGCTTCCCTTCACAATGAGGATATTATAAAGAACCTTGACATACATGAAGGCGACAGCCTGTATGTGGAGAAAGGCGGTGAGATTATTCCTAAAATCACAGGAGTGGATATCGCTGCGAGGAAGCCGGGAAGTGAACCGGTGAAATTTGTGAAGAATTGCCCCGCCTGCGGCACCCCGCTTGTGCGTGTTGAGGGAGAGGCGTCATGGATGTGCCCCAATAAATACGGATGTGCTCCTCAGATTACCGGAAGAGTAGAGCATTTTGTGGGACGACGCATGATGAACATCGACGGAATCGGTGAGGAAACATCTGAGGCGCTGTTTGCAAGCGGTTTGGTAGAGAATATCGCCGACCTCTATGACCTTACAAAAGACAAGCTTCTTGCTCTTGACCGTTTTGGTGAGAGAAGTGCCGAGAGAATAATCCAGAGCCTTGAGGAGTCTAAAAATGTGCCGTTTGACAGAGTTGTCTACGCTTTGTCGATTCCATATGTAGGTGAAACGGTTTCTAAAAAAATCGCACGCGCATGCAAAAATATGGAGCGGTTGCGCACCATGAGCCTTGAAGAGCTCACCGCCATTGATGACATCGGACCCCGAATCGCCGAGAGCATACGCGAGTATATGTCCGCACCTATAAATAATATGATAATAGACCGTCTTGCTGCTGCAGGGCTGCGGATGGAGATTGAAGAAAACGGCGATGTTGCGTCGAGTGACAGACTCGCCGGGTGTAGTTTTGTCATAAGCGGAGTGTTTGTGCACCATTCCCGCGATGAGTACAAGGCGATGATAGAGGCGAACGGAGGCAAAAATGTCGGTTCAATATCAAAGAAAACCGATTTTGTGCTTGCCGGAGCCAATATGGGACCCGCGAAACTCGAAAAAGCATCGAAACTTGGAATTCCTATCATTGATGAAGATACCTTTTTAGGTATGATTTCTTAAAAATACATTATCTTTGCACCGAAACTTAATAATAACATTATGAAATCAGTAAAATTAATCCTTGTCGCTCTGGTAGTGGCATTCGGTTTGTCCTCAGTGCCGGCAAACGCGCAGTTCCGCATCGGTCCCAAAGTTGGATTGAATGTGTCTAAACTCAGCACTGGCTCAGAATTGGTTCACTCTGACAACCGTGCGGGCTTCACAGCAGGTGTGATGACCGAGTTTACCGTCCCTGTAATCGGAATCGGTTTTGACCTCAGCGCGATGTATGTGCGTCGCAATGACAGCTTTAAATTCTCGGATAAAAATAATGACGTGAAATTTCACCGCGACTACATTGATATTCCTTTGAATCTCAAATGGAAACTCAATATTCCTATCATCAACCATGTTTTCCGTCCGTTCCTCACCACCGGTCCGAGCTTCGCATTCCTCACAAGCAAAAAGAGCTTTGATGATTTCCGTAATAAAAAGTGTGATGTGGCATGGAACTTCGGTTTCGGCGCAGAACTGGTAAAGCACCTTCAGGTAGCTGCTTCCTACGGTCTTGGTCTTAACAAGGTAACCGGCAACGAAGCTTACAAAATCGAAGGAAAAAACCGTTACTGGACAGTAACAGCCGCTTATCTCTTCTAAACAACCACTCCCAGACATAGCCGGGCGGGACAGAACTTTGCTTCTGCCCCGCCCGAATGCTTATAATGGTATTGTTAGAGTCTGCGGATAACCCGTGCCGGATTTCCTGCAACTATGGTGTTTGGCTCAACATCTTTGGTGACAACAGTTGCAGCGCCTACTACGGCGTTCTCGCCTACCGTG
>CAMWQE010000204.1 GCA_947176335.1 uncultured Porphyromonadaceae bacterium
CCCCGGCAGACATGCACCGCCGCCTTGCACGGGAGATTGCCCGCATTGAAAAGACTTACCCTGATCCGATGAGCGAGGAGGAGATTTTCAGCCTTCTCGACAAATTCAAATATATAGTGCCTCAGGGAAGCCCGATGACAGGAATAGGGAATGAGTTTCAGGTTGCATCACTCAGCAATTGCTTTGTTATAGGCCTTGACGGCAAACCGGACTCTTACGGCGGCATCATCAAGATTGACGAGGAGCAGGTGCAGCTCATGAAGAGAAGAGGAGGAGTGGGACACGACCTGTCACACATCCGTCCGAAAGGCACTCCTGTAAAAAACTCGGCGCTGACCTCTACCGGACTCGTGCCTTTCATGGAACGCTTCTCCAACTCCACGCGCGAAGTGGCTCAGGACGGACGCCGAGGAGCACTGATGCTCAGCGTCAGCATCAAGCATCCTGATTCCGAGTCCTTCATCGACGCAAAGATGACCGAGGGCAAGGTCACAGGCGCCAACGTATCTGTAAGGATAGATGATGAATTCATGGAGGCTGCAACAAACGGCACTCCTTACCAACAGCAGTTCCCAACTACCTCCGCAAATCCCGATATAGTGCGCGAGACCGACGCAAAAGCCCTGTGGGAAAAGATTGTGCACAACGCATGGAAGAGCGCCGAACCAGGAGTGCTTTTCTGGGATACAATCATACGCGAATCGGTGCCCGATTGCTATGCGGACTTAGGCTTCCAGACCATATCCACCAATCCCTGCGGTGAAATTCCCCTCTGCCCTTACGACAGCTGCCGACTGCTTGCAGTAAACTTGTACAGCTATGTCAAGCATCCTTTCACGAAAGAAGCTGAACTTGATTTCGACCTGTTTGCCAAGCATATCCGCAAGGCACAGCGCATTATGGATGACATCATTGACCTCGAAGCTGAGAAAATCGACAAAATCATCGCCAAAGTAGAGTCTGACCCGGAAACCGCGGAGGTGAAGCAGACCGAAATGAACCTCTGGCACAAAATACGTACCAAAACTTTGCTCGGACGCCGCACAGGTGTCGGCACAACCGGCGAGGGCGATATGCTTGCCGCTCTCGGACTGCGTTACGGCACAACGGAAGCAACAGACTTTTCTGAAAAAGTGCACCGTGCACTCGCTCTTGCCGCATACCGCGAATCGGTGGAACTTGCCCGCCAGCGCGGAGCATTCGCTATTTATGACGCGGAGCGCGAAGCGAAAAATCCATATATCAACCGCCTCAAAGAAGCAGACCCGGAGCTCTACGAGGATATGAAAAAATACGGAAGGCGCAATATCGCGTGTCTTACAATAGCTCCTACCGGCACTACAAGCCTCATGACCCGCACCACAAGCGGAATCGAGCCTGTATTCATGCCTGTGTACAAGCGTCGCCGCAAAATCAATCCCGGAGATGCCGATGTGCGCATAGACTTCGTTGACGAAAACGGGGATGCTTTCGAGGAGTATATCGTCTATCATCCCAAATTCATTACCTGGATGGAAACCAACGGCATTGAAGCGCGCCAGGACTACACTCAGGAGCAGATTGATGAACTTGTGGCAAAATCACCTTACTATAAAGCCACATCCAGCGATGTAGACTGGATGGAGAAAGTGAGGATGCAGGGAAGAGTGCAGAAATGGGTGGACCATTCGATATCCGTAACCATAAACCTGCCCGCTGATGTAACCGAAGAGCTTGTGAACCAACTCTATGTAGAAGCATGGAAGAGCGGGTGCAAAGGATGTACCGTTTACCGTGACGGCAGCCGCTCAGGAGTTCTTGTTTCCATTTCAAAGAAGAAAGCGGAAGTTCCCACCGAACCTGCTCCCCATGTAATCAAACGCCCGATCGAGCTCGAGGCTGATGTAGTTCGTTTCCAGAACAACAAAGAGAAATGGATTGCCTTCGTTGGTCTCATCGATGACAAGCCTTATGAAATCTTCACCGGTCTTGCCGATGATGAGGATGGTATTTTCTGTCCGAAGAGCGTTACCCACGGCAAAATAATCAAGGCTGTTGACGAGAAAGGCAACAAACGCTATGACTTCCAGTTTATCAACAAGCGTGGTTACAAGACCACTATCGAAGGTCTGAGCGACAAGTTCAACCCTGAGTACTGGAACTATGCAAAGCTTATCTCCGGAGTGCTCCGCTACGGTATGCCTATCGACCAGGTGCTTAAGCTTGTGGGAGGACTTGAACTTGACAGCCAGAGCATCAACACATGGAAAATGGGTGTTGAACGCGCCCTCAAAAAATATCTGCCCAACGGCACCCAGGCTAAGGGGCAGAAATGCCCCAACTGCGGCAATGAAACCCTTATATATCAGGAAGGCTGCCTGATATGCACATCTTGCGGCACATCCAAATGCGGTTAAACTAATCATTGAATGTCATGAGAATAGGATTCCATATCGAATACCACACCCGCTGGGGAGAAACCCTGCGAATCACAGGTGATTCACAACAACTCGGTGCTGGAGACGCTTCCGCCGCACTGCCTATGCATTCCGGTGACGGCAAGCATTGGCACCTGAACATAGAGGCTGCGCCCGGAAAGAATTTCACATACTCCTATCTTGTGACAGATGAATCAGGAAATGTGCGCCGCGAATGGGGCGAACCACGCATACTGCGTCCCGGTTTCAGGGCACCGGTCCTTGAGGTGATTGACCGCTGGCACGACCGTCCTGCAGACCGCCCGTTCTACTCCACCGCGTTCAGCGACTGCATCTTCAAGCGCGATGCGAGCTCCGGCGAATCCATTGAGCCGCTTGGGGGAAAACTCACCCTCATTGTTGACGCACCGATGATTACTCCTCAGCAAAAGGTTTTCATCTGCGGCAACACAGAAGAGCTCGGGAACTGGAATCCTGACAATGCCACCGAGATGACTCCGCTTGACTTTCCCTCATGGGCAATCAACGTGGACGCCCCGACAAGCTCCCTTGAATTCAAATTTCTTGTTGCAGACAGCTCCGGCAAACGCATCTGGGAGCAGCATGACAACCGCTATTTCAATCCAACGGACTTCGGCCCAGCCGCAGCGGTAATCAACCATTGCGGCACCATTGCAAACCCGATGCCTCTATGGCGCGGCGCCGGAGTGGCAATACCCGTTTTTTCGCTCCGCAGCGACGAGGATATGGGCATAGGCGACTTCGCAGACATAAAATCTATAGCCGACTGGGCGGCGGAGACAGGTCAGAAGTTCGTGCAGCTCCTCCCGATAAACGACACCACGACAGACGGAGGGTGGGGTGACTCGTACCCTTACAATTCCATTTCCACCTTCGCGCTCAATCCTATCTGTCTCTTCGACACATCTCCGAGCCCCCGAGACTATGAATGCTCTCGTATGCCGGCTTCTGCTTGAAAAAAAAAA
>CAMWQE010000205.1 GCA_947176335.1 uncultured Porphyromonadaceae bacterium
TGAACCAAATTTATTTAATTTTTAACCACGTCCATTTTTAGTGGACAGTAGTGATAAAGATATTTCTATGGGAATAGTTGTTATATTGGTTGTAGGATAAATGTATAGAATATGGTTAATTTTTCACTTGACGGTAAAGTGGCGCTTGTAACAGGTGCCGCGTATGGTATAGGATTGGCTATTGCACAGGCACTCTCGGAAGCAGGAGCGAAAATCGTTTTCAATTGCTCACGTCAGGAAACTGTAGACCGAGGGATGAGTGCATACAAAAATCTTGGTATCGACGCAAAGGGCTACCGGTGTGACGTGACTGACGAAGCAGCTGTTAAAGCAATGGTCGCAGATATTGAGGCAACCGTAGGGACCATAGATATACTTGTAAACAATGCCGGCATTATCAAGCGGATTCCAATGGAAGATATGGCAGTTGAAGATTTCCGCCGTGTTATTGATATAGATTTAGTAGGTCCTTTCATCTGTGCAAAGGCGGTTATCCCCGGAATGATTAGGAAAGGTCATGGGAAAATCATTAATATCTGCTCGATGATGAGCGAACTCGGACGCGAAACAGTCAGTGCATATGCTTCCGCCAAAGGAGGATTGAAAATGCTTACACGTAATATTTGCTCTGAGTATGGTGCACACAATATCCAGTGCAATGCCATCGGACCGGGTTACATAGCTACCGAGCAGACTGCTCCTCTCCGTGAGCGGCAGCCGGACGGTAGCCGTCATCCTTTCGACTCCTTCATAATTTCAAGGACACCCGCGGCTCGTTGGGGAAATCCCGAAGATTTGATGGGACCGGCGGTGTTCCTTGCTTCTGATGCATCAGATTTTGTGAACGGTCAGATTCTTTACGTTGATGGAGGTCTACTCGCATATATCGGTAAACAGCCGCAGTAGAAAATACAATCAAATTCCTGCAAGAAACGGATAACTTGGAGGAATTTCATAATTTTGTGCCGCGAAACTGAAATAATTTAGTTGATATGACATACAATTTCAAAGAAGTCAACGAAAGTTATACTCTTCCGGAGGCGATTCGTGAAGCACAGAGATGCCTTCACTGTAAAGTGCCGGCATGTAAAAAAGGATGTCCGATAAGCAATGATATACCGGAATGGATAGCTGAACTTGCTAAAGGCAACTTCGGCAATGCAATGGGAATAATCAATAGTAGGAGTAATCTGCCGTCAGTGTGCGGTCGTGTATGCGGGCATGAGCTGCAATGTGAAGGAAACTGTGTGCTTGGCAAGAAAGGTCAACATATTAACATAGGCAAGCTGGAGCGTTTCGTTGCGGATTTTGATTCGGATGCAGGACTGACGCATGAGGCTATTCCTGAAAAGAACAGAGGGAAAATTGCTGTGATTGGCAGCGGTCCTTCCGGACTGACTATTGCCGGTGATCTTTCGCGCCAAGGTTTTGCCGTTGAGATTTTCGAGATGGAGTCTGAACCGGGTGGAGTGCTTATGTACGGTATTCCTGAATATAGATTGCCCAAAGAGGTTGTGCGCCGAGAAATCAAGAAGATTGAAAACCTCGGGGTAATATTCCATCTTAATACCACAATCGGGGAGAGCTGCACTATAGATAGCCTATTCGATAAAGGATTTGACGCGATTTTTATAGGCACCGGCACCGGAGTGCCTAATCGTCTGGATATTCCGGGACTAAGCCATCCTGCAGTACGACAGGCTATCCGTTTCTTGCGCCGAGTGAGCCTGTATGAGAGCGGATTTATGTCGCGTGACGAGGTTATTGTAGGAAATGGTGACCGAGTGTATGTTGTCGGATGTGGCAATACAGGCATTGATGCCGCCCGTACTGCTCTGCGCATGGGTTCAAAAGAGGTGACGGTGATATATCATAAGGATATAGACCAGATGAGTGCATTGCGTGCCGAATATGAAGATGCCGTGAAGGAGGGTGTCAAATTCCTGTGGAATACTTCGATAACCAGTATTGAGGCTCTTGATGATGAGCGTTTGAAAGAACTGACCTTAAACATTGACGGTGTGGAAAAAACAGTTCCGGTTGACCATGTGGTTATGGCGATAGGTAGCGCTCCGGCTTCACGCATCGTGTCATCGACAGACGGAATAGAGGTGGATGACAGAGGGTATGTCCTTACAAGGGAAAATCCTTACGGCATGTCAAGCCGCAAAGGTGTTTTTGCCGGTGGTGATGTGACCAACCGTCCTGCGACAGTTGTCCATGCCATGCGTGATGCGAAACTCGTCGCCGAAGGTATTGCCCGCTATGTCGATGCCATTAAGCTGATGGAAAGCATTAATTGTATGTAGATAGAATTGACTGATATCAAAAAATAAGAGTCCGGTGGTGAGCCGGACTCTTGCTATAAATAGGTATGATTGATGTCATTTAAAGCTGTGTGGCAGGGTCGATGTTGGCAGCTTCGATATCCTTGTAGTAGCGGTATGTGCCTACTTTCAGTTCCTCGCAAGCAGCTTCGTCAGCAACGATGAGTGCTTTCGGGTGCATCTGGAGTGCGGAAATTGTCCACATCTGGCTGATTCCACCTTCAACTCCGTGATGAAGAGCGCGGCTCTTGTTGTGGCCGTTCACAATGAGAAGGACGCTCTTTGCAGCCATGATTGTGCCTACGCCTACTGTGAGAGCTGTCTTGGGAACGAGATCCACATTGTTGTCAAAGAAGCGTGAGTTGGCAATGATGGTGTCGCGGGTAAGGGTTTTCATGCGGGTGCGTGAAGTGAGTGAAGAACCCGGTTCGTTGAATGCGATATGTCCGTCGGGACCTACGCCGCCGAGGAAAAGGTCAATGCCGCCGTAGCTCTTGATTTTCTCTTCGTAGCGTGCGCATTCCTCTTCGGGATTTTCTGCGTTGCCGTTGAGGATGTTTACATTCTCGCGGAGGATATCAATCTGGTTGAAGAAATTTGTCCACATGAATGTGTAGTAGCTCTGCTCGTGGTCACGGGGAATACCGCAGTACTCGTCCATATTGAATGTAACCACATTCTTGAAGCTGACTTTGCCCTCTTTGCAAAGTTTGATAAGATGACGGTACATGCCCAGGGGTGAGCTGCCGGTGGGGCATCCGAGAACAAACGGATGTTCGGGTGTGGGATTTGCCTCGTTTATGCGTGCTGCAACGTAGTTGGCTGCCCATTCAGACACTTTGTCGTAGTCCGGTTCGATAATCAGTCTCATAGCGCTATTTTTCTGTTTTTATCGGTTAGAATTTAAAAGGTATCGCAAACTTACATAAAATAGCTGATATATTTGAAGTTTTTCCTGATAAATCCCTCCATAAATATCCACTGTTGAGTTATTGCGGCGCGTAATTTATAAATTTCCGGAGAATATTTTGACAGGATTGCCGCGCTGGAG
>CAMWQE010000206.1 GCA_947176335.1 uncultured Porphyromonadaceae bacterium
GGTTTCAAAAGTGCATTCTGGGCTGTGTGGGGAGTTGTATGCCTCTGGACAATCATTCTTTTCTTCGGCATATTCATCAAGCCGGAATTTGTAGGCAGGCTTCTTGTAAGGCTGTTTACATTCCGCTGGCTCAAAAAATGGAGGAAAGATATCGTTAAAATCGCGGAGGACATGGCATATACCGGGCGTGACCTCAAGACAAGAAGCTGGAAGTGGTGGGTGGAAGCCGGAGTGGCTACATTACTGTCATGGACAAGTAGGTTTTTAGTTGTCAATGCCATTTTCCTTGCTTTCGCGCCTGTTGCCGACCAGTTGCTGGTGTTCTGCCGCCAGTTTGTGGTGTGGACTCTTCTCACCGTCAGCCCGACTCCGGGAGGAAGCGGCGTCAGCGAATGGCTCTTCACGACTTATTACGGAGATATGCTCGGCGGTGCCTCTATTGCCCTCATCATAGCAATAATGTGGAGATTGATAAGCTATTACCTGTATCTTGCCATCGGTGCAATCATGGTGCCGTCATGGATTAAACAGGGTCTCAGAAACAAAAAGAACAAGAAAGATGCGTAGAATCTTATTTTCAATAGTATATGCCATCCTTGCATGTGCGGGATATGTGGAAGCGGAAAACAAGCTCGTGTATATTCTGCCTCTTAACGACGAAATCGGCTCGACCACATGGCAGCACACGCGAAGCGCTTTAGCCGAGGCAAAAAGAATCGACGCGGACATCCTTCTCGTGCATCTGAACACTTACGGCGGCTCGGTGCTCCATGCCGATTCCATACGCACGGCATTGCTCCACTTCCCGAAGCCTGTAATAGCTTTTGTTGACAACAACGCTGCATCGGCGGGTGCGCTGATTGCCCTTGCCTGCGATACAGTGTATATGCGACAGGATGCGACTATGGGTGCGGTGACAGTTGTCAACGGAAGCGACGGCTCAGCCGCCCCGGACAAATACCAGAGCTATATGCGCGCAATGATGCGCGCCACAGCCGAGAGCCACGGCAAAGATTCCTTGGGGCAATGGCGCAGAGACCCGCTGATAGCCGAGGCGATGGTTGACCCGAGGGTTACAGTGAAAGGGCTCATCGACTCGTCAAGAGTGCTGACATTCACCGCCGGAGAAGCAAAAAAATGGGGTTATGCCGACGGGATTTCCGAAAACATAGACGGTGTGCTTAAAGGAGTTGGAGTAGATGATTACCGCATCAAGGAATTCAACCCGTCATGGATTGACTCATTGCTCGGATTCCTTACCAACCCTGCTGTACAAGGAATATTAATAATGCTGATTGTCGGCGGAATATATTTTGAATTGCAGACCCCGGGAATGGGTTTCCCCTCTGTTGTCGCAATCATGGCTGCCGTGCTGTACTTCCTGCCGCTTTACCTCACCGGCATAGCGAGCAGTTGGGTTATACTGCTCTTTATAGTCGGGTTGCTTCTTCTGCTGCTTGAAATATTCGTTATTCCCGGGTTTGGAGTTGCCGGCATAGCGGGTATAGTGTGCATGGCGGCAAGCATTCTCATCGGTCTTGTTGAGAATTTCAGTTTTGTTCCGGGAAAAATAGACCTGACGGCGGTGTCCCACGCAGTACTGACATTTGTGGGAGGAATATGTGGCGCAGCCGCTATAATCCTCTTCCTGTCATCCAAATATGCGCCAAAAAAAATGGGTATAAAATCTGAACTAACATTATGCCAGGATATAGACCAGGGCTATATCGGTGTTGATACGGCTCCCTCCGCACTCGTAGGCAGCGAAGCAACCGCAAAAACAGATTTGCGTCCTGCCGGCAAGATTGAAATCAATGGCGAGGACTATGATGCCGTGAGCCTTTCCGGTTTCATCGACGCAGGTAAAAAGGTAAAGGTGTGCAAGTATGAGAATGCACAGCTTTATGTGAAATCACTCTAACGCGGGTCGTAATCCTTAAGCCTTACCTGCAGGTATTGCCGGGCATAATATATGCGGCTTTTCACTGTGCCGAGCGGCAAATCCATTTTTTCCGCTATTTCCGCATAATGGTAGCCGGCGAGATGCAGTGAAAAAGGTATCCTGTAGTCGTCAGGGAAAGCATTGATTGCCATGACAATCTCATTTTCCGCATAAGAATCCTCCGGAGTCTCCTGGGTGTCGCTGAAGGACACATTGTTCAGCATATACAGATCTTCCGACTTGTCTACGATTGTAGCGCTCCTTACCATCCTGCGGTACTTGTTGATGAAAATATTGCGCATGATAGTGAATACCCAGCCTTTGAAGTTGGTGTTCGGAGTGTACTTTGACTCATTATCGAGCGCTTTTAAAGTAGTGTCCTGAAGCAAATCGTAAGCATCGTCCTTGTTGTTGGTGAGGATAAGGGCGAAATTTAGCATATTGCTTTGCAAATCCACTAATTTCTGCTGAAAAGAAATCGTGTTCATAGTTGAGTTGTTTTTATGCCCGCAGTGCGGAAAATTGTGTATTTGTATGCACTTATAACAGAGCGTCGCCGGAAAATGTTTTTGTTTCCCTGAATGCTTTCCCGCTTTGGATTGACATAAAAGCACAAAAAAATATCCTTATCACCTCAAAAGTTTACGGCAAAGGAAATATTGAGTAACTTTGCCGTAGTGTTTTTTAAGAACGCACTCCTACCAAACAGAAATCATTTATCATGGTAATAACTAATTCACTGACCGCTTTTGGACGCTACTGCCTGTTCATGCGCAGGGTTTTCACTGTGCCGGACAAATGGAAGGTGTTTTTCAATCGCACAGTTTTTGAGATAAACAAGCTGGGTGTGGACTCCATTCCTCTGGTCATGGTCATATCTATCTTTATAGGTGCCGTAATCGCTATCCAGATGCAGCTAAATATCTCCTCTCCCCTAATACCGTCATACTCTGTCGGTCTTGCCACACGCGATATCGTGCTTCTTGAATTTTCCAATTCAATCCTGTGCCTTATCCTTGCCGGAAAGGTCGGGTCAAATATCGCCTCGGAAATCGGCACAATGAGAGTGACTGAGCAGATTGACGCCCTTGAAATAATGGGTGTGAATTCGTGCAATTACCTTGTGCTTCCGAAGGTTGTGGGATTTGTGCTGTTCATGCCTGTTCTGGTTGCTTTCTGCATAGCCACTTCATTATTCGGCGGATTTGCAGTAGCGCTTTTCACTGACATTATCACTGTTTCGCGCTATGTGTATGGTCTTCAGGCTCTTTTCCAGGAGTGGTATGTGTGGTACGGAATAATCAAATCGGTATTTTTTGCATTTGTGATTTCATCTGTTTCCTCCTATTTCGGATACTATGTGCGCGGAGGAGCGCTGGAAGTCGGTAAGGCAAGTACAAACGCGGTTGTGTCGAGCAGCATATTGA
>CAMWQE010000207.1 GCA_947176335.1 uncultured Porphyromonadaceae bacterium
GAACTCCTCTTTCAAGAATGAAAATCTTGCGTCCTAGCCGATAGACGAATGGGCCTTCACAAAAGCGAGTGCAAATATAGACACTTTTTTTTACTCGTGCAAAATTTTGTGGAAAAACAGTTAAAATTTTTCCGGAAAAGGGTGGAAATGCCCTCCCTTTCCCGGAAAAAATGCTTTTACCATATTACAACACGCTCTTCAACGGGGCGCCACATCTTGTCCCCGTCCTTAATCGAGAACGCCTCAAAGAAAGGCTGGAGGTTGCGGAGAGTAACATTCACGCGGTTTGAACCGAGGGAATGCACGTCGCCCTGAGTGAGCGAGCGCATCTCAGCCTCGCGGATATTCTGTGCCCAAAGGTTTGCGTAGTTGAGGTAGAACACCTGCATGGGGGTGAAACCGTCGATTTTAACCTCTTCGATGTTCACGCCTTTCTTTTTCTGTGAATCGAGGAATGCTGTAAGAGCCACACGCAACCCACCCTGGTCAGCGATATTCTCACCAAGGGTGTACTGACCGTTAGCGTTAAGACCGGGAAGCACTTCCACCGCATTGAACTGCTCAACAAGACCGTTTGCAAGAGCCTGGAAAGCTTCTCCGTCCTCCGGTGTCCACCATTCGGTCATATTGCCGTCGGCATCGAAATGGCGTCCCTGGTCATCAAATCCGTGGGTCATCTCATGACCGATCACAACACCTATACCGCCATAGTTTTCAGCATCACTTGCCTGAGGGTCAAAGAAAGGTGCCTGAAGGATAGCAGCTGGGAACACGATTTCATTTGCAAGAGGATTATAATATGCGTTAACTGTCTGAGGTGTCATGCCCCACTCTGTACGGTCAACCGGCTTGCCCCATTTGGAGTATGACTCTTTCTGGTGCCACATGCTCACATTATGCATATTCTCATAATATGAGAGATTCGGGTCGATTACGAGTGTGGAATAATCTTTCCATTTGTCGGGATAACCGATTTTCACGGTAAAGGCATTGAGCTTCTTGATAGCATTGAGCTTGGTTTCATCGCTCATCCATGTGAGGTTGAGGATATGCTTGCCCAGCGCGGTGCGGAGGTTCTCGACAAGCCCGAGCATATAATCCTTCGAGGACTGCGGGAAATACTTTTCAACATAAAGCTGACCTACAGCCTCGCCCATAGCACCTTCGGTAGCACCGAGAGCCCTCTTCCAGCGGGGACGCTGCTCCTGCACACCGCTCATGACTTTGTTGAACTCAAATGCTGCATCAGAAAAATCATCGCTGAGCGCTCCAGCCGCCTGAGATACATATTTCCAGAGGTAGTAATCCTTTATTTCACGGGGAGTAAGCTCTCCGAGAAGGTCATTTGCGCGTTTAACTGATTTGATTTCGGTAACGATAACGTTTTCCGGAGACGGTATACCCATTGTCTCCACAAAGAAGCGGTCCCAATTGATTGCCGGATACATCTCCTTAAGCTGGGCAAAAGTGCGGGGATTATTCATTGCAAGGAGGTTGCGGCTCTCCTCTCTTGTAAATGCGGAGTCAGCGAGAGCGGTCTCAACCTTCATTACGTTGCGCACAATCCTCGCAGCATCTTTCTTGGAGTATCCGGCATTGCGCATCTGGCGATCAACAAGCTTTTTGAACGCCTCACGCACCTCTTTGTTGCGTGCGTCATCTTTCAGGTAGTAGTCGCGGTCACGGAGCGACATGCCACCACCACCGATATACATCGCATACTGTGAAGAGTTGGAAAGATCTTCCTGAATGCCCGCGCTGAAGAAGGGACTTGCGAAGTTTCCATGCATCCACATGAACAAATCCTCCATTCCACTTTCGGGTGTTTCCTCAATTTTCTTGAGGTCTGCGAGAATAGGTTTAGCACCTTCCGCATTTCTGCGGACAGAGTCCATAGCAAGATTATAGATAGTTGAAACCTTGAATGCAACGCTTCCCGGTTCCGGATTGGAGCTGCCGAGGTTAAGGACAATATCTTTCACTCTCTGCTCTGAAGAATCGCTGAGCACATTGAATTGTCCGTATCTTGCATATTCAGCAGTGAGCGGGTGAGCTTTCTGCCACCCTTTGGTAACATGCTGGTAAAAATCAGTGCCGGCAGGCACCGTATTGTCAAAATTTTTCGGGTCAAGGCTTTTCAGGTGTTCCTGAGCTGAAGCCACACCCGTTGCAGTAAGTGCCACTGCCATAACGAATGCAAATTTAGTTGTTTTCATTTTATATAGGTAAGTTTTTGTAATTTACTGTGGTTTAACCGCCGTGTAGAGGCTGCACACTCCGAATGTAAACCTGCGGCACACCGCATCGCCAAGTCCTGCGTTCCTCATCATCCGGAGCATATCCTCACCTTGAGGCACGGCTTCTATGCTTTTGGGAAGATAGGTATAAGCGCTGGAATCTTTTGAAATCATCCTGCCCACAGCAGGAATAATACACCTTGTATATATATTATACAGCGGGCGCACAAGCGGAGACGACGGGGTAGAGAGTTCGAGCACTGCAAGCATACCGCCGGGACGAAGCACACGCGCCATCTCCTCATATCCTTTCTGCAGATTCTGGAAATTGCGAACTCCATAGGCAACGGTAACAGCGTCAAAAGTCGAATCCGCCATAGGTAAATCAAGGCAATCTCCCTGAACGAGGGTAATGCGTGAAGCGAGCCCGGCTTCTTCAATCTTGCGGCGTCCGATGCCAATCATGTTCTCCGACAAATCTATCCCGGTAAGTTCCGAACCCGGAATGGTACGGGCTATCTGTATAGCCACATCGCCTGTACCGGTAGCCACGTCCAATATATTTCTGGCACCATGAGCGGCAAGGGTTTTCACCATCGCCTTTCTCCAGCGCTTGTCCACTCCCAGCGTCATTGCACGATTCATAAAATCGTAGGCGGGGGCGATGTTGTCAAACATCTCCCTCACCTGTCCGGTTTTGTCGCGCCGATCGCTATACGGCGTTATTTCCTCACAATCCACTTCCGGCGAATCAGAGGCTGAAATTTGCAAGGCAGTCAAGCACGTTCACCTCAATCCTGCGGTTGAGGTCGCTCTCATCGGCTTTAACAAAAGGCTGTCCTGTCACCTGCTCATAAAGCTCTATATATCGCGCAGACACACTTTCACAAAATTCGGGTGTCATTTCAGGTACTTCCTGACCGGGCTGTCCCATAAAGCCATGGTCAATGAGCCACTGGCGGACAAATTCTTTACTGAGCTGCTTCTGAGGCTCACCTTTTTCAAATCTCTCCTCATAGCCTTCAGCATAGAAGTAGCGTGATGAATCGGGAGTGTGGAATTCGTCAATAAGGACTACTTTGCCGTCAAGCTTACCGAACTCGTATTTAGTGTCTACAAGAATAAGAC
>CAMWQE010000208.1 GCA_947176335.1 uncultured Porphyromonadaceae bacterium
ACCTTGAAGATGAGATTTCAGCGGCAAAGCGTCCCTCTATCGAAGTACCGCTATCCGATTATTTCTCCGATGAGTACTTCGCTACAAAGAAACTTCTATATGTAGAAATGTAACATTATGAAAGTAAAGAGTTTAGAATTCAATCTGTTTGGAGTCAACACATACGTTGTATGGAATACCGAGACCCATGAGGCTGCGGTGATAGACCCCGGAATGTCTGACCCGCAGGAATGCTTCCAATTCAAACAATTCATTGAAAGGGAAAAACTGCAAGTAACAAAGCTTATAAATACACACCTCCATATCGACCATACTCTCGGCAATGAGTATGTGGAGGATGCATTCGGTGTGGGTCTTACAGCCCATAGCGCGGATGCTCCTTTAGGTGCTATGCGTGCCCAACAGGCACAGATGTTCCACCTGAGGGGAGTTGCCCAAAGCCCTGTGCATATTGACATTGAAGTGAAAGAAGGTGATAAAATCTACCTTGGCAAAGATTATCTTGAGGTGCTTGAAGTTCCGGGACATTCCGCCGGCTCAATAGCCCTTTATTCTCCGGTCGACGGCTTCGTGATAACCGGTGACGCACTGTTTCGTGGAAGCATAGGACGAACCGATTTGCCTGGAGGAGATTACCATACCCTCATAGAGGCAATAACTTCCAAGCTTATGACCCTTCCCGCAAATACAATCGTTTATCCCGGACACGGACCGGCAACCACTATAGCCCAGGAGATTGCTTCAAATCCATTCCTCCGCTGAATCAGGACTGAGGATTGAACGGGTCGCATTCGTCAATATTGAATACACCCTCTTCTTCCAAAGTCTGCGTAATGAGCGTGAACATATAGAGTGACCCGAGACGCGACATTGTTTCCGCATAGTTTTCCTCCTTCCATGGGGCGCCCCAGCGTTCCAATATGTCATACACATGCTTCTTCACCAGAGAAATACGGTTAACACGGAAACATGAAAGAATGTATATGAGGTCAATGATATGAGTGCGGTATTTTGAGGAAACCGATTGCCACCGGGCAACAATCTCATCGTACCTGCGGTTACGGTACAGCATTTCAAACAGCAATTCCGACTCTTCCTTCAATCCTAATTTACGATCATAGAAATCCAGTATTGCCAATGCCGGACCATATTCCCTGTCTCTGATGAAACCTTTCGCCATATCCAGAAACATCTGTTTCGGCTTATAGAGTTTTTCATCCTCCTCGCTGACATCTTCAAAAAACGGCTCAAGAGTACCGGGCTTGATATTTCCATCTGACATCAGCAAGAGCGATTCAACCGCATCAATGCTTCCGGGATGTATTTCCAGATAGTCCTCCAGCACCTTTACAGCCTCACCCTTATAACCTTTGGCATATAATGACAGAGCCATATACTGGACAGGGGTAACATTGTCAGGCTCAAGCTCAATCGCCCTTGCGAGCACCTGCATAATCTCTTCCACCGGCTTGTCAAGCTCATGAAGAGCCCTCGCCTTAAGCAGCAATGCAGGTATGGAATCGGGATTGATTGCAAGGGCATAGTCAAGGTATGACAACCCTGTTTCAAATTTATTCAGATGAGTTATATTCACCTCGGCAAGAGATTCCCAGAATTCCCCGTTGAAAGGTTCGAGCAGAGTCAGTTCTTCCGACAGCTTCGCAACCACTTCATAGTCACCGCGCACATTTGCCTCGTTCATCAGCTCAAAGACAAATGACTGCGGATAGCTGCAACGGGACAGTATCGCCTGATAATTATCTGTAAGCCATGTATATGCACCTAAAATGCACGCCGTGTGCACGAGGCGAATCACTTCCTCATCCTCAAATTCCTTGACTGAGGCAAGGATTCTGTCAAGTTCCTTTGACGCAAGGTTCTTAGGCAGATGATTTACAAGCAGGGTCAGCAATTGCTTCAGAACAGAGGTATCCGGTAATACCGCCAACGCCGCCTTTGCCGCCTCCTCATTATCCTCCATGTAAAAGAAAAACGCCTTTCGTTCTCCTAAAGCCACACTTGACGGATACAGGCGCGAACCGCACATCAATACCTCGAACCGCACATAGTCATTGCCTATGTCCGAGGCATAATCGTACAGTTCAATAAGCTCATCCTCGTCGTAGAACACCGAGCCGGTACCCCCCGAGATTTCTTTAATGAACCTTTCCAGCAGCTCCTGCCTGTCGTCAGTATCGCTATCGCTCATTTCAGGCTTTTTTCTGTTCTTTTTCCCAACTGTCTTTCAACGCGATAGTACGGTTGAAAACAAGTGCATCGGGACGTGAATCCAAATCAGGGGTGAAATATCCTATGCGCTGGAACTGGAAATGCGCTCCGGGCACAGCATTCTCCGCAAGGAAAGGTTCTACTTTCACGCCTTCAATCACTTTGAGAGAATCGGGATTCAGCAATTCCCTGAAATCGCGTTCTGTTTCCGCAGCGGGATTCTCCACATTGAAAAGGCGGTCATAAATATTGACTTTCGCATCTACAGCGTGAGGCGCGCTAACCCAGTGGAGCGTGCCTTTAACCTTGCGCATGCTTCCAGGCATGCCGCTGCGGGTCTCCGGGTCATAAGTACAGTAAATCTCCTCGATATTACCGTTTTCATCTTTCTTGACACCGGTGCATTTCACAATATATGCTCCTTTGAGCCTCACCTCCCCATCAGGAGCAAGCCGGAAGAATTTTTTTGGAGGATTTTCCATGAAGTCCTCACGCTCTATGTATATCTCGCGGCTGAAAGGCATTGAGTGTGTACCCTCCTCCGGGTTCTCGGGATTGTTTTCCATCTCAACCATCTCAACCTTATCCTCAGGATAATTGGTAATGACAACCTTTACCGGATTGATAACAGCCATGCCGCGTGTGGCAACAGCATTCAGATCCTCGCGCACAGCGTGCTCCAACAAGCCAACACTGTTAAGAGCCTCATATTTGGTGTATCCGATTTTATCAACGAAATTACGGATAGAACGCGGAGTGAAACCACGGCGGCGCATTCCGCTGATAGTCGGCATACGCGGGTCATCCCATCCTGCAACGAGCCCCTCCTTGACAAGCTGCAGGAGCTTTCTCTTGCTCATTACAGTGTATGTGAGGTTCAGACGGTTGAATTCAATCTGCCTGGGGCAATATGAATCGTCAGCGAGCTCTTTCACAAAATATTCGTAAAGCGGACGGTGTACCTCAAATTCAAGAGTGCATATAGAGTGTGTCACACCCTCAAAATAGTCGCTCTGACCATGTGCGAAATCATACATCGGGTAAACCTTCCACTTGTCACCGGTGCGATGGTGGGGAGTCTTGATGATGCGGTACATAATCGGGTCACGGA
>CAMWQE010000209.1 GCA_947176335.1 uncultured Porphyromonadaceae bacterium
TTACTATCCCTACCGATTCCATGCAGCCCGTAATCAAGCCTGGTGATGTGGTTTTCGTTGAAAAAGTGTCGACAGGTGCAAGGCTTTTCGATATCTTGGGTGCGGCGCAGGGTGACACCGTGAGCATCTGGCGTATGCCGGGCTGGAGGAAGTTTAAGCGTGATGATGTGCTCGTGTTTAATTTCGTTCACCGCAATTCATGGGATACTATCGCTATGAATGTCCGCACATACTATATTAAACGTTGCATAGCAGTACCCGGCGATACTGTGGCGATAACAGGCTTTCTATATACAGTCAATGGTGACACGTTGCGGCGATATCCTTCACCGCAAGAGTATGAGCGGTATTATCCGGATGACTCTACCGGACGCGCTGACAGGATCAGAGGTTATATGGCTGATTTGAGTGATACTATAGACAATTGGACACTACGGGATTATGGACCGCTTGTGGTTCCGGCGCGCGGCATGACGCTTCCGATAGACACTGTTACATTCCGTCGCTACCGGCAGATAATGGAGCATGAGACAGGGAAGAAAATCGGGAGGCATGACGGAGCTGTGTGGCTTGGCGATGAACGGCTCGACTCCTATACATTTAAGGAAAACTACTATTTCATGGCTGGCGATAATGCTCTTTCATCAATGGACTCCCGTTACTGGGGACTGGTGCCTGAGGAATTCATTGTAGGTCGTGCCGGTATGATTATATGGTCAAAAAACCGTAATGGTATTCAATGGAAACGCCTGTTCAAACTTATAAGGTAGCGGTTCTGGAGCTTATATCCATTGCATTGCTTGGAGCCGGGCTGTGGGAATGTGGTCTTGGTTGGGCGCAGCTGTTCGGGATCACCCCGAGCCATCACTCTTTATATCCCGCAACCGGAACATTCTACAATCCCGGTCCCTATTGCGGTTTCCTCGCTATGCTCGTACCTCTGGCTTTGCGCCATGTCCTGAAACCGGAATATAGGTTTACCAACTGGCTTGCGACAGCATATATCATACTTGCAGTTGCGATAATGCCGGTGCTTATGGGACGGACAGGCTGGATTGCGGCTGCTGTAGGATGTCTGCTCGTTGCTGTCGGTTGCGGCAGGATAAAGCGTCCGCGTCCAGTTGTTCTCATTGCAGTGTTTGCAGTCGCTGCGATTGCCGGCGCTCTGCTCTTTTATCTTAAGCCCGCATCCGCACTCGGGCGCCTTTTCTTGTGGCGTATGGGGCTTGATGCCGCTTTTCAGCACCCACTGACTGGTGTAGGGTGGAATCAGGTTGCCGGTGCGCTTGGAGCCGCACAGGAGACTTATTTCAATTCTTCTCCGGAATCCATGTTTGCCAATGTTGCCGGAACTCCGGAATATGCTTTCAACGAATTTCTGCAGATAGGCATAGCTTTCGGTATTCCCGCCATGCTGCTGTTCATTATCCTGCTTGTGTTGGCGGCACGGATGGCATGGCGTGGTGGTGCTTATGGTGTTGCCGGAAGCATCGCTGCATTCTCTGTGGTATGTTTCTCCTCTTATCCTCTGCAATTTCCCGAGTTTATGGTTGCTGTTGGTATTATGATTGCCGGAGCGTTTTTTGCCTCTCCATGCCGATGCGTTTTGGTCAAATGGACGCTATATCTTCTGCTTGCCTGTGGAATTACATTTGCATGTAGATGGCTGATGCATCGAAATGAGCTTGCAGGAGAGTGGGAGCGGATGCGCTATGTATGCCGTTACCGCCTTGATGACCGCAGCATCCACCTTCTTGACTCATTGGATGCAATCCACGGGCACTCTCCCAAATACCTTTTCGATTATGGCAAAGCATTGCGCGAAACAGGGCTTTATGACAAATCAAACGGTGTGCTTATGCGTGGTGTAGAGCTGAGCGCCGACCCCATGTTCCTTAACCTTATCGGGCGCAATTACTATGACCTCGGGCAATATGGCAAAGCCGAGCATTACTTTCTCCGCGCCGCTGACCGTCTCCCCGGGCGCATGTATCCCTATTATCTTCTTGCCAGAATGTATGCAGACCCGGCAGTGAACGATTCAGTGCGCTTCTCCGTGGTCCATGAAAAGGTAGTGAGGATGTCACCCAAAATAATGTCCCCTGCAATCAGGCAGATGCGTAGCGAGCTTGATTCCCTCCGCACCACTTTTACCCGCTGAATAAATCCTATGCGGCAGGAGGGACGAATGGGATGCGCCGGAGAGCGTGGGATTTTTTGTATATTTGCGGTATGAAGATGAGGATATTATATGTGTGCCTTTTGGCGGCGGTTTTGACCGCCTGCGGCGGACGCCGCGATGTTGAGCGCCGGCTCGATGAAGCCGACGCAGTGATGAACTGTGAGCCGGACTCCGCCCTGACCCTGCTGGAGGCAATCTGTGGCGACAGTCTTGGCGGCGGTCAGCGGGCGCGCTATGCCCTGCTGCGGACAAAAGCGGAAGTAAAGAATTACAAGCCGGTAGAGGATGATTCGCTCATCTCCTTTGCGGCAGAGTATTATGCCGGACGTGGCGACAGCCTTGAGGCTCAGTCGCTTTTCTACCTGGGTTATTATAACGCCGAGAAGCGGATCAATGACAAGGCTCTTGTACTATTCAGCCGGGCGTATGAGACAGCATTGGCGGCACATGACATTTTTTATGCGGCAATGAGCGCACGGGAGATGTCTTTAGTCTACGGAAGGCTTTATATGGTAGATGAGGGGCTTAAATGGGCGCGTATAGCAAAGCATCTGTTTGCGGAAGCGGGTAAGCCTATCCATGAGGCATGGATGGAGCATCCGATAGCGGACGCATTAATATATAGAGGTGAGTACACTAAGGCAAAAGAGCTTCTGGACAGCATAGAACATAGTAATTTGATTGAAAATGTGTCTATTTGGCGAAGTCTATTGCTTGACCGTATCAAACTGGCGTTTCAACTTGACTCCTGCGAGGCTGTGTTGCCGCTTTATGAGCAGCTGTCTGATTGCAATTATACATTTACCGCGCATGATCGACTTAATCAGGCGAAGGCGGCTATGGAGGAAGGTATGCTTGAGGATGCAGCCAGTTACCTCGCAATGGCTCATGAGCTGAGTATGTCAGAGGCAGACTCCCTTTATGATGGGATGGTGCGGAGTGAGCTGTATGCGGCGCGCAATAATTTCAAGGATGCATACAGGGTTTCAAAGATATTTGGCGATGAGCTTATGAACAGTGATGCCCGTCTCCTAACACATCCACAGACCCAGCTCCTTACCGATAACTATAAACTGACAGCGGATATCCACCGGCTGCAATCGGAAAAGAATAGAACGTATA
>CAMWQE010000210.1 GCA_947176335.1 uncultured Porphyromonadaceae bacterium
CCAGACCGCGAGCGCATGCACCATCTCCCTCTCCGCTTTCTGGGTCGTCGGATTCCAGGTTGTGTCTACAACATTCTTCCAGTCAATAGGCAAAGCTGGAAAATCAATCTTCCTCAGCCTCACGCGTCAGGTCATATTCCTCATTCCCCTCCTGCTTGTGCTGCCGGAAATCTATCAGCTTGACGGGGTGTGGGCGTCATTCCCCGTCAGCGACATATTCGCTACCGTGGTCACTGCGGCTATGGTATGGTGGCAGTTGCGCAAAATCATGGCAGCAGTCAGGAATAGCAGCGAAATTCCGGCATAAATCGCGTGTAAAAGCACAAAATAATATTTTTATTTGCAAAATCCACGAATTTGCTTTACATTCGTGTGCGAAACTGTATTACCTTAATACCACTGAAATTATACCTTAACATTAATATAACATGAGCTACCTGAAATTTGATAAAAACCTCATGATTAATCTGGAGCAGTCCCTTATGAAGGAGATGCTCCGTACTAATCAGAGCGGCGCTTATCACTGCACTTCGGTGGTGGACTGCAACACCAGAAAACAGCACGGCCTGCTGGTGATTCCAATCCCCGAGATGGGCAATTCATCACATGTGCTCCTGTCATCGCTGGATGTAACTGTCATTCAGCACGGAGCGCCATTCAACCTCGGGCTGCACCGCTACAGCGGAGGAGTTTACAGCCCTGCAGGACACAAGTACATCCGCGAATTTGACTGCGAGAGTGTGCCCCGCACCACTTACCGTGTCGGAGGAGTGATTCTCACCAAAGAGAAGATTTTCATCTCGCATGAAAACCGACTCCTTATCCGTTACACCCTTGTTGAGGCACACAGCCCCACAACACTCAGGTTCAAACCTATGCTTGCTTTCCGCGAGGCTAACCAGCTCTGCGTGGAAAATACCGCACTTAATACCGACTGCCCCGAAGTGCCGAACGGAGTTGCCGCACGCCTTTATGACGGCTACCCAACACTCTTCATGCAGTTCAGCCGCAAGCCGCAGTGGCACTATGAGCCCCACTGGTACAAAGGATTTGAATACCTCAAGGATCTTGAGCGCGGAGTGCCCTACACTGAGGACCTCTGGGTGCCCGGCTACTTTGAAGTACCTATTAAAAAAGGAGAATCAATCATTTTCTCGGCAGGCGTAAGCGAAATCCAGCCCAGGTCACTCGCCAAGATGTACGAAACTGAAATTGCGTCAAGAACCTGCCGTACCAGCTTCTTCAACTGTCTTAAAAACGCTGCGAAGCAGTGCTACCTCAAAGACAAAGACGGAGAATTCCTCATCTCTGGCTATCCCTGGGGCAAAGTGCTTGCACGAAACACATTCATGGCACTTCCCGGCGCGACAATCGCTATCAATCACCGCGATGACTACGAGGCTATCATGGAATCCGGCAAGAAAGCACTCCTCCATTTCATGGAAACAGGAGAACTTTCACCCCGAATCCAGGGCATAGACCTCCCCGATATCCCTCTATGGTGCCTCTGGGCTCTCCAGCAGTACGCTAAAGCATACGGCTACGAAGCTACTAAGGAAAGATACCTCCCCTTCATCCGCGAAATACTCTCATACATCCTTGACAACCGTCATCCCAACCTCAGGGTGGAGGACAACGGCATGGTATTCACAATGGGAGCTACCTCACCGGTTTCATGGATGAACGCAGCGATGTACGGTCGCCCTGTGGTTCCCCGTACCGGCTACCTCGTTGAATTCAACGCTCTTTGGTACAACGCCCTCATGTTCGCCGCACACCTCACAGAAGGGATGGCTGACGTTGAGGAGGAAAGAGCTAAATGGCTTGAGACTGCCGAAAAGATGAAACCCGCGTTTATCGACGCTTTCCTCAACGACTACGGCTACCTCTACGATTATGTGAACGGCACTTACGCCGACCCCTCTGTTCGCCCCAACATGGCTGTGGCAATCGGCCTCGACTACTCGCCGCTGGATCGCCGCCAGCGCAAAGGCGTTCTCGATGTGGTTACAAGGGAGCTCCTCACACCTAAAGGACTCAGAACCCTTTCACCGAAGAGCTACGGCTACCGCCCCCACTACCTCGGTTCACCCGAAGAGCGTGAGATGGCTCTGCACAACGGACCCGCACGTCCCTGGCTGTTCGGCTTCTATGCCGATGCTTATCTCCGCGTGTTCGGCATGAGCGGTGTCAGCTACATCGACCGTATGCTCATCGGCTATGAGGATGAAATGACCAACGGATGTATCGGATCGCTCTCACAGCTGTATGACGGCAACCCGCCATTCAGCGGACGAGGAGCTATCAGCCACATCACAAACGTTGCTGAAATCCTGCGCACGCTTACTACACTCAAAAAGTTCAACATGTAATCTCCACACTCCATGAAAGCTCTAATGTTCGGGTGGGAGTTCCCACCTCATATCCTCGGCGGACTCGGTACCGCCAGCTACGGCCTCACTAAAGGTATGTGGGAGTGTGGCGATATGGACATCACATTCGTCATCCCCAAACCCTTTGGAGACGAGGACAAAAGTTTTGCCCACATAATCGGCACCTCACAGACACCTATCGCATGGCGCGATGTCAGCCGCGAATATGTCGAGCAGAGAATCGGCAATGTAATGAGCCCCGACCTCTACTTCAGGCTACGCGACCACATCTATGCCGACTTCAACTACATGCACACCAATGACCTCGGGTGCCTTGAATTTTCCGGCAGATATCCCGACAACCTGCTTGAGGAAATCAACAACTACTCGATTTGCGCAGGTGTCATTGCACGCACTATCGACTTCGATGTGATTCACTCCCACGACTGGCTAACATACCCCGCCGGCATACATGCCAAACAGGTTACAGGCAAGCCGTTTGTAATCCATGTGCATGCAACCGACTTTGACCGTTCAAGAGGCAATGTCAATCCTACCGTGTTCGGTATCGAAAAGGACGGTATGACCCATGCCGACCACATCATCACCGTAAGTAACCTCACCCGTCAGACTGTCATCGAGAAATATGGCATCGACCCGGCTAAAGTGACAACAGTACACAATGCCGTTACTCCTCTCAGCGAGGAGATGCTGAACCTCGAAGTGTCCAAGCCAAAAGAAAAAATCGTCACTTTCCTCGGTCGTATCACCATGCAGAAAGGTCCGGAATACTTCGTTGAGGCTGCGGCAAAGGTTTTGAAAAACAACCACAACGTCCGTTTCGTTATGGCTGGCAGCGGTGACATGATGGAGATGATGATTATTCTTGCCGCAGAAAGAGGAA
>CAMWQE010000211.1 GCA_947176335.1 uncultured Porphyromonadaceae bacterium
CAATTATTTCCTCAAGTTTTTTCTCCTTGCGATTTATGTCCGTTATCTTGTTTTACCAGTATTTTTTGTCTATGGCAATATCGAGCAGGTATTTGTCAAGGTTGATGTACTCGCTGCCTACAATGCTTTCAGCCTCCTCTATTATATCTGCCGGCAAGCCGGTTTTGCGGGCAATCTCCACGGCGAAAGAGCTTCCCGGATTGCCGATTGACAGTTTGAACAGCGGCTGCATCAGATGCCGGTCATAGAGCATAGAGCCGTTTACAAGACCGTCCGTGTCCTCTGCAAACTGTTTCAGGTTCTGGTAGTGGGTGGTGATTACACCCCACATTTTTGCGTCTGCAAACTTGTGAAGCACGGCCTGGGCTATCGCTCCACCTATCTGTGGTTCTGTTCCTGAGCCGAACTCGTCAATGAGCACCAGGGAGGTAGGTCTGCCTCTTCCTACAAATAGTTTCATATTCCTCAGATGGGAACTGTAGGTGCTGAGGTCATCTTCTATAGACTGATTATCGCCTATGTCAACAAAAATGTCGTTAAAAATTCCGAAATGGGAGTTTTCGTATACAGGAGGCAGCATTCCGCACTGAGCCATGTACTGAACTATGCCTACTGTTTTAAGGCACACCGATTTGCCTCCTGCATTTGGACCTGAAATAATCAGAATCCTTTTCTGAGCCGATAGGTTAATGTCCAGCGGCACAATCTCGCGCCCCTGTGAGCGCAATGATTTCAGGAGTACCGGATGAACCGCATGATACCATTCAAGCTCCGGTTTCTTGCTCAGATGAGGCATTGCACCTCCGGTGTCTAACGCAAAAAGAGCTTTAGCCCTGATGAAATCAAGGTAATCGAGGGTGTCTATTGATTTGAGGATAGCCGGAATGAACGGTCGCAACAGTGAGGCAAGCTCTGCGAGTATCCTCATTATTTCCCGTTTCTCTTCAAGCTGCAATTCCCTTATGCGGTTGTTTGCTTCCACAACTTCCGCCGGCTCGATATATACGGTTTTTCCTGACGCGCTTTCATCATGCACGATTCCCGGCAGTCTCCTTTTATTCATAGGAGCGACCGGAAGCACAAGCCTGCCGTCGCGCATAGCCGGAGAAGCGTCAGAATCAAGTATGCCTTCGGAAATAGCTTTTGTCATTACCCTGCGCAATGCCGCGTTTACGGTGCCGCTCATAGATGAGAGCGATTTGCGTATATCGGCGAGTGCAGGGGATGCATTGTCCTTGACATTGCCGAAGCGGTCAAGAATCCGTTCAATTTCCCTGCGGCTCTGCTCGAATGTTTCGATTTTTGAAGCAATGGAGTCCAGTTCCGGCAAACGGCTCACACCTTCTTCATCCCTGAGAGTTTTGAAGAAGCGGCTCGTTGTTTCCATGCACTCCAGCGCTTTTGCCACGGCAAGCATTTCATCCGGGGCGCATGAAGTGCCGGGCACTTTCAATGATTTGAGAACGGTAGCCGCTTCTCCGCAGTTGTTGCCGGGCATCGCATCCTCACCGCGGGCAATCCCGGTCATCTCGTGCACGCCAAGCAAGTTGCTTCTAACAAATGAAAAATCGGTGGAGAAAGCCATTTCATTTGCTCTTACCCGTGCACCGGCAGTGGTGCAACGCTTTGCAACAGACTCTCTTACCTTGGCAAAACCTATTTTGGATTCAAAAGATTCAGGATATATCATAGTGCAAAATTACATAAAAATGCTGTGGCTTTCAAACAGTTGAAGCTGCAGACGCAACAATTTCGGACATAGTGGTGTTATATTTTAAAAATTATAACTAACAAAAACATAAAACTATGAAATCGTTAAAAGTTAATTTCTGGGGTCAGACCAAATATTGGTGGGCTGTCCTTTTACTCGGAATCGTAATGGTTCTTTGCGGATTCGCTTATTGGTTCTGGCCCGTTCAGGGCTTTGCAATCGCATCACAGATTTTCGGCTGGCTTCTTGTGCTTGCCGGCATCGTGCAGCTATGTGCTGCAGCAGGTCCCAATCGTCCGAGAGGCTGGGGCTGGTGGATTACAGGCGGTGTAATCGATATGTTTATCGGATTTATGCTTGTGCGCAGTATCGTTCTTTCAGAAGAGGTTTTCCCTTACTTTATTTCAATCGTATTCCTGTTCTGGGGCATTAGCGCGATTTTCAGTTCTATCAGTCAGCGCGAAAGGAAATACTGGTGGCTCTATCTCATCAACGGTATCCTCCTTATGGTAATCGGCTTCTTCTTCATCGAAGCAGGATATGTGCAGGACATGATGATGACCAGTTTCCTCACCTCGCTCGCATTCATCTACTGGGGATTCTCAATCGCGATGCTTTCATACGACATGAAGCCCGGTGAAATCGAGAAATAACTAAAAAATATTTAATCTGCTGTTTATAAAATATTTGCCGGATCGGTGGCTGTCATCGGTCCGGCAATTATGGTTAAAAAAGGTGATTTAGGCTTCATAAACATTGTTTATTAGCCGGGAGGTGCTATATTTGCATACTTAAGCATGCATAAGGATTAAACTTTTATGCACAGCGATAGTCTAACAGGCAGTAATAACTAATAAAATTTAACCCATTATGAACGTCAGAAAACCATTACTCCTCTCCCTGCTCATCGTTTCTGTCGGCGTTTGCCGTGCTCAGGGTTATTATGATGACGATATTTACTTCAACTCATCAAAAGATAAAGACAAGAATGTGGAGCTTGCAAAAAAGCAGGCGTCAACTGCAAAAAAGCAGAATACCAACGGCTACATTCTTTACCCTGTAGCGGATTATGCCGCAGCCGACACCTACGCTCCCGAAGGCAGCTCAAAAATGAGCGTTGACGAGTACAACCGCAGAGGTATTTTCGGTAAAGATACCGTGAGTGCGAAAACATCTGCGGCAAATCAGGACTTTGCATATACAAGGAAGATTGAGAAATACTACAATCCCGCTATCGTTGTCGGCAGCAAGGATGCTGAATTAGCGGAACTTTATTATGCACAGCCCGCAAATGTGAATATTTATATCAATACACCCGTTTACGGCTACTGGGGCTATCCCTCATATTGGGGCGGGTGGTACGATACTTGGTATCCCGGATACAATTACTGGGGATATAATTATTGGGGTCCCGCTTGGAGCTGGGGTCCCTCCTGGGCATGGGGCCCGTCGTGGCGATGGGGATGGGGCGGTCCATACTGGGGACCATCCTGGGGATGGGGTCCCGCATGG
>CAMWQE010000212.1 GCA_947176335.1 uncultured Porphyromonadaceae bacterium
ATGCATAGATTATGCCGCGGGATGAATTGACAAGCAGTCCGCAATTCTTTGTCATGCCGTAGCGACATACCTCCTCAAGGCTGCCTCCCTGCGCACCGACTCCGGGCACAAGCAGGAAACTTTCAGGAGCAACCCTGCGGATGTCCTCAAGCATCTTGCCTTGGGTCGCGCCTACGACATACATCATTTCTTCCGGGCCCGCCCACTGTGACGAAGTGGTGATTACCCTCTCGAACAGGGGAGTACCTTCCTTGTCGGGAATGAGCTGAAAATCATGTGACCCTTTGTTGGATGTCAGCGCAAGAAGGATGACCCACTTACCGGGATAGCCGAGGAAGGGTGTCACGCTGTCCTGCCCCATATATGGAGCAACTGTGATGGCATCAACTCCGAGATGCTCGAAGAAGCTGCGGGCATAGAGCTGCGAGGTATTGCCTATGTCGCCGCGTTTCGCATCCGCGATGATGAACTGGTCCGGGTAATTGGCACGGAGGTATTCTACTGTCTGCTCAAGCGCTTTCCAACCCTCGGCTCCGAAACTCTCATAGAAAGCGAGGTTGGGCTTATATGCCACGCAGTACTCGGCGGTAGCGTCGATGATTGCTTTGTTGAATGTGAAGATGGGGTTCTCACCGGCGGCGATATGCGCCGGTATTTTCTTTATGTCAGTGTCAAGACCCACGCATAGAAAAGACTTCTTGCGCTTGATGTTTTCGATAAGTTCTTTCCGTGTCATAATTATAATGATGTTGCTTTTAATTTTTCGGCGTTTTCAGCTACAATCAGGTGGTCGATGCAATCCTGTATGTCGCCGTCAACAAATGCCTGGAGATTGTATATGGTATAATTGATTCTATGGTCGGTTATTCGTCCCTGCGGGTAATTATATGTGCGGATTTTTGCTGATCGGTCGCCTGTCGAAACCATTGTTTTGCGCCGCGCGGCAATGTCATCTATGTATTTCTGATGCTCCTTGTCATATATAAAGGTGCGCAGTCGGCTGAGTGCCCTCTCTTTGTTTTTCGGCTGGTCACGGGTTTCGGTGCATTCTATCAGAATTTCCTCTGTCTCTCCGGTATTGGGATTCTTCCACATATACCTGAGGCGCACGCCTGATTCTACTTTGTTGACATTCTGTCCTCCTGCGCCGCCGCTGCGGAAAGTGTCCCACTTGATTTCTCCTTCGTTGATTTCCACATCAAACGGTTGCGCTTCCGGGAGCACCGCTACGGTTGCGGCTGAAGTGTGCACCCTTCCTTGGGTCTCTGTGGCGGGAACGCGCTGCACCCGGTGCACCCCGCTCTCATATTTGAGCGTGCCGTATACTCCATCCCCTGACACCGCCATGACAATCTCCTTGAAGCCTCCTGCCGCACCCTCGTTCATTGAGGTCACGGACACATTCCAGCCTTTATGCTCGCAATAGCGGGTGTACATCTTAAACAGGTCGCCGGCAAAAATCGCCGCCTCGTCGCCGCCTGTGCCGGCGCGGATTTCAACAATGGCATTCTTGCCGTCTTCCGGGTCTGCCGGTATCAGCAGCAGTTTTATCTCCTCTTCGAGAGCGGGAATCTGTGCCTGGGCGGCTGCCAATTCCTCCTGTGCCATGGCACGGAGCTCTTCATCACTCTCTGTGTCAAGAATCTCTTTCGCGCCTTCAATGTCAGACAGCGCGTTGCGGTAGCGTTTTGTAGCGTTGATTAGTTTTTCGAGTTCGCTGTATTCCCTTGAAAGGCGCACATATCTTTTCATGTCTGAAATGACGGCTGGGTCGGTTATGAGGGTGGAAATTTCCTCAAACCGGGCGTCAATGCCTTCAAGGCGTTCAAGAAGCGATGGTTCAGCCATATACCTGAAACTTAATCTTTGATTCAACCGCGAAGTTAATCAAATTATATGACAAAATCAATGAAATGAAAAACAGTTTGTCGCTGTTTCGGTTACGCGGTCAAAAAAATGTTGTTATAATTGGAGATTATTCCCCGATTTAGTAATTTTGCAGCTAATTTGAATTAAGAACCAGAAAATTAACACGATAAAGATTATGAATGTAAGCATGACCAAGTCAGACGCCGTGAGCGCGCGTCTCACCGTGTCGGTTGAGGAGGCAGATTACCGCCCCAAAGTAGTTGAGGATCTTAAGAAAATCGGTCGTACCCACCAGATTCCCGGCTTCCGTAAGGGGCATGTGTCTCTCAAGGACCTTGAAAGAAGATTTGGTAAAGATGTCACTGCCGATGTCATCAACCGTGAAGTTTACGAGGCAGTGATGAAATTCATCGAGGACAACAAGCTTAATGTTCTCGGCCAGCCTGTTCCCGTTGAAGTGAAAGAACTTGATTTCAAGACTCAGAAAGATTACACATTTGAATATGACCTCGCTCTTGCTCCCGAGCTTGATGTGAAACTTGACAAAGACGAGACCATTCCTTATTATGAAATCAAGGTGAGCGATGAAATGGTTGCAGAGCAGGATGAAGCCCTCCGCAAGCGTTTCGGTGCACAGGTGCCCGGTCCTGAGTTTGAAAAAGACGCGCTTGTAAAAGGCTCTATCTTCGAGCTTGACGAGAATGGCAATGTCAAGGAAGGCGAGGATGCGATTCAGGTTGTCAACGGCATCGTTGCTCCCATGTACTTCAAGGACAAAGAGCAGGCAGCTCTTTTCGAAGGCAAGAAAGTTGATGACAAAGTTGTGTTCAACCCTTGGAAGACTTGCAACGGCGATGCTACCGAGCTTTCTTCAATGCTTCAGGTTGATAAAGATCGCGTAGCAGACCTTCACAATGATTTCCAGATGACAATTTCTGAAATTATTGTTGTCCGTCCCGCAGAGCACAATCAGGAATTTTATGACCAGGTGTTCGGCAAAGATAAAGTTACCGACGAGGCTGCATACCTTGAAATGGTTAAAAATATGATTGCTGGCGGTCTTCAGCAGAACAGCGAGATGATTTTCCGTCTTGACGCCCGTAAATATTTCGTTAACAAATATGGCGACATGACATTGCCTGTTGAAACCCTCAAGAAATGGCTCATCAACCGCGACAGCGACCTCAATGAAGCTAATATCGACGAGCGTTTCGCAGCTATGGAATCTGACCTCAAATGGCAGCTCATCAAAGAAGCTATTGCCGAGAAAGCACAGGTTAAAATTGAGGAAGCGGATCTCCTTGAGTTTGCCAAAGGTCTTGCACGCCACCAGTTCGAGCAATATGGCAT
>CAMWQE010000213.1 GCA_947176335.1 uncultured Porphyromonadaceae bacterium
CAATATCTCTGGAGTTTGTCCTTGATAATCAGCTTATTTTGTTCTGATTCCTTATATCGAATTCACGTTAAGTATGGTGTGTTTATAGTTTGATATTGGTGCAAAGGTAAGTTGTATTTTGTAAATATACAAATACTTTTGGATGATTTTTGCGGTATTTTCACAGTGTAGTAGAGGCGTTGTCATTCCCTTATGGATGCAGTACATTGATTTGCAGACGCGACATCTCCGAAGCCGTTCCAATGGACTCTCCATCCTATCCTCAGGCGCGCTCCGCTTGCCTGAGTTTTCGTGCGGCGACGTGTCTGCACCACTCCCATATATTATTCTCCCACTCCCTTAGAGTTGCTAGTAAATATACGGGACACGGGGTGGAAAGTGCGCCGGGTGTGCAGACGTGATATATCAGAAGGGGATTTTGGATTCTGAGGCGCCCCAATTGCCTCGGTCGAGGTTGCGGTAGGATACAGCCTCGCGCATGTGTGCTGATGTTACCACCTCGCTGTTGTCAAGGTCGGCTATTGTCCTCGCCACTTTAAGTATTCGGTCGTAGGCGCGGGCACTCATGTCAAGGCGCGCCATAGCCTCGCGCAGCTGCTCTTTCGCCTCATTGCCGAGAACTACATGGCGGTTGAGCAACCGGGTAGTCATCTGGGCGTTGCAGTGCACATTCTTTTCATCCTTAAAGCGTTCCTCCTGTATCTTCCTCGCTTTGACAACCCTCTCGCGAATTGCCGCGCTGCTTTCTCCGGGTGCTCCGGAGGATATTTCCTCGAATGGCACAGGCAGAATCTCCACCTGAAGGTCAATGCGGTCAAGGAGCGGACCGGAAATACGGTTCAGGTATTTCTGTACCGCACCGCCCGGGCAAGTACATTCTTTTGTGGGATGATTATAGTAGCCGCAAGGGCATGGGTTCATACTTGCCACAAGCATGAATCCAGCGGGATAGTCTATCGAGTATTTTGCGCGGGCAATATTTATATGCCTGTCCTCCAGTGGTTGGCGCATAACTTCGAGGACTCCTCGGGAAAATTCAGGAAATTCGTCAAGAAACAAAATACCATTGTGAGCTAACGAAATCTCTCCAGGAATCGGGTTGCTTCCACCACCTACAAGCGCCACCGGGGAGATTGTGTGGTGGGGGGAACGGAACGGGCGGCGCGTAAGGAGCTTTGAGCCTCCTTTAAGCTTCCCCGCAACAGAATGGATTTTTGTGGTTTCAAGTGCCTCAGCAAGAGATAGAGGAGGCAAAATGCTCGGAAGCCGTTTTGCCATCATGCTTTTTCCTGACCCCGGAGGACCTACAAGCAGTATGTTATGACCACCGGCACAGGCAACTTCAAAGGCACGCTTGACACTCTCCTGACCTTTCACTTCTGAAAAGTCGAAATCAAAATTTCCGGCATCAGCAGCAAATTCAGCGCGGGTATTTACAATTGTCGGCTCTATGTCGCCTTTACCGGAGAGGAAATCAAGTACTTCGCGCAAGTTGTCGACGCCGTACACATCAAGGTTGTTTACCACAGCTGCTTCTGTGGCGTTCGCTTTCGGAACAATCATTCCTTGGTAGCCAAGCGACCGAGCCTTTATAGCCATAGGCAGCACGCCGCGAATAGGGAGTACTGAACCGTCAAGTGATAGCTCACCCATAATCATCAGTCCTCCAAGCTTCTCTGACGGGATTTTTTCAGCTGCTGCAAGGATTCCTACCGCGATAGGCAGGTCGTATGCCGCTCCCTCTTTCTTGACATCGGCGGGACTAAGGTTAATTACTACACGGTGACGCGGAAATTCCGCCCCGCTTTGGTTTATGGCACTCACCACCCTTTGGTAGCTCTCCTTGACAGCCGCATCCGGAAGCCCTACCATGGTGAAGCTAAAGCCACGGTCAACCACTGTTTCAATAGTCACAACAATGGCGTCAATGCCCTGCACCGCAGCTCCGTAAGTCTTGACCAGCATAGCCCTGATATTTTTTATTTAAGATGTGAACGCACGAAACTTTCAGCGGCAACTGCAGATGAACCCCTGTGAACCTGATGCCCCATAGAGTCCACTACTATGAAGTATGGCACTCTGGCTACAGCCATGCGGCGGAAGGAGGGGGCGGAGAAACTTCCTGGGCTCCAAACCTGATGCCATGTCGCGCTATCCCGTTCTGTTACTTGAATCCATGTTGCGCTGTCCGGTGAGGTGCTTACCTCCACTACATCAAGACGTTTAGCGTCATAATCTTTTCTCAGTGCACGCAAAATGGTCAGCATTGAATCGCGCTCCGTTTTGCCTTCTCCGGCAAATGCAAGTACTGACAATTTATGACGGAAGGGATTATAACGGACTATGGAATCATTCCTGCCGATAAGGGTCATAGAACCTACCGACTCACGGGACTCAGCAGACAGCTGGCTTGCCAGTACCGCATTATAATTTGCAAGAAGGCTTTGGGGGCGTGCGTCAGCAGATATGATTCCCAAGAGCGAATCTGCCATAATCTCATTATCGGCGCTCCTAAACTGGGTGAGTACGGCGATTGTGGAAGCCATCGAGCCGGGGTTTTTCTCCACGAATTTTTTAACCGCGTCATTTATCCGTGGAATGCTTCGGGATTCAAACGCTTCTGAGTTATCATTCAGGAACTTGCTATAAAGTTCATTAACCTTGTCACCTTTGATTTTCAACGCAAAACGGTCTGCCGGATTAATTTCGCAACGGATATCGACACCGTTTTTCACTGCGAGCTCCACAAGAGGGGCTCCACCGCTGACACTCAGGAAAGCCACAGCAGGTGACGAAACCGAACCTTCAAGCTCAAACTTGCCGTCTTGGGCGGGAGTACTCAGTCGCTCGTACGCGCCGTTGTTGAAATACAGAAGCTCAACCATAGAGCCTCCGGCACCTTCAATAGTGCCGCTAACCTTGAAAGAGTCGCTTTTGCCGCAGCTTGCAGCAAATACTCCTGATAAAATAATGAGTATATGATAAAAAAATCTCATGTCATTGCGGGTAATACCCACAAAAGTAGCAAAAATAGCCGCACCTGCCGCAAATCTTCACTCCAAATTACATATAAATAAATTTTGCACAGGGATTATTCTAAATAAGACAATAATTTGAAGAGCTATTGGAATCAGAGCATACCGAGCTCAACACCAACGGCTACCCTCTCTATTATTGCATA
>CAMWQE010000214.1 GCA_947176335.1 uncultured Porphyromonadaceae bacterium
TTTCTGCACACTATCGGATGAGAATGTGCGCCATTTTTGCATCATTTGCGTCATGTCATCCGGTATAGGGGCTGAAAAGAACATTTCTTCACCTGTCACGGGGTGGACAAAGCCGAGAGTGCGGGCATGAAGAGCCTGCCGAGGACACAGCTCGAAGCAATTGGCTACAAACCGGCTGTAGCTGCCCGACTTCAATCCACGCAACACCTTGTCACCCCCATAACGCGCATCATTAAACAAAGGATGACCGATATGCTTCATGTGCGCCCTAATCTGATGCGTGCGTCCTGTTTCCAATACACACTTCACAACAGACGCATGAGCGAACTCCTCTATCACCTCATAGTGCGTGACCGCATGCTTGCCATACTCACTGTCCGGAGGGAAAACGTCCATGCGGAGCCTGTCCTGCAAAGACCGTCCTATATTGCCGGTTATTGTTCCTTTTGGGGGCGTAGGAGTCCCCCATACCACAGCGACATATTCCCTCTTAGTAGTCTTATCAAAAAATTGTTTGCCAAGGTGAGTCTTGGCGTCAGGAGT
The DNA here is from genome assembly GCA_947176335.1 of uncultured Porphyromonadaceae bacterium. Lineage (GTDB taxonomy): Bacteria > Bacteroidota > Bacteroidia > Bacteroidales > Muribaculaceae > Paramuribaculum. Next base: position 544 of record CAMWQE010000214.1, read on the forward strand.
CTTGGCTATAACAAGAAGACCGGACGTATCCTTATCTATACGGTGCACTAATCCAAGCCGCGGGTCATTGACATCATAACCCTCGGTATTCCTGAAATGCCATGCAAGAGCGTTCACAAGAGTTCCACTATAGTTTCCATGGCCCGGATGCACCACAAATCCTGCCGGTTTATTGACAACCAAAACCGTATCATCCTCATACACCACATCCAAAGGAATATCCTCGGCAATAATCTCGAAATCATAGCGGGGGCGGTCCATCACCACACTCACCACATCCAGAGGTTTAACGCGATAGTTAGATTTAACCGGTTTACCGTTTACGAGCACACATCCTGCATCAGCCGCCTGCTGCACGCGGTTTCTGGAGGACTTTTCCAGCCTCGCTACAAGAAACTTGTCGACCCTGAGCAGTTGCTGACCTTTATCTGCAACAAAACGGAAATGTTCGTAAAGACCACTTCCGTCATCCTGCTCCAAATCTTCGCGTTCAAGTTCATCAACATCCACCATATCAGTCAAAATATGATGACATATCCGCTTCCTCAACACTATTTGCCGCTCCACCCAAGGAATCCGTGTCAGCTTCATACCCTTCACCGACATCAAGAGTGACAACGGATGTAACGGGAATTCTCGCACCGGGAGTAAGAGGCACTCCATCACGCGACACCCTAATCACAAGATCCCTGAATTCAGACGGGACTCTCACTGTGCGTATATTTTTAACTCCAAGAGCCTCAAGAACTGAACGAGCCTGCCTTTCCGAAACATCCGTCAGCATCGGCACAACAACCATTTTAGGTTCAAAAGCCGTGATTGTGAGATAAACCACTCGTCCTTCCTTGACTTTTGTACCGACCTTTGGATTCTGCTCTACCACAGTACCCGGACGGGTTTTGGAATCATATATTGAGTCTGCAAGTTCCACTTCAAACCCAGATGCCTCGAGCTGTCCTACAGCCAGGTCATAACTAAGACCTTTCACCTGAGGCACAACCTCATATTTCCCATGACTGGTCCAAATGTCCAACCATAGGAGGGAAATCCAGATTACAATAAATGCAGCAAGTGCGATTAATGCCACATTAATAATTAATGCACGCCTGAACGGATGAGCCTTTTGAGCGGAAGTATTGCCTTTTTGTGTTCCCACGATATTTCCTTTAAAACTTATGCAAAGGTAAGGCTTCCTAAAGAATAAACAAAATAGTTTATGGAAAGAGGCGTATTTCACAATAAAACATGGAATAAACAGCCTGCCACATTACCCTACACCTTAAAAATATAGAAAAACCGCCCATATCCCGCACAAAACTTCGCTATTTAATAAAAATAGTTGTAACTTTGCGCACTAAAACGTGGAAGCTAAAGATTACAACCGCATGAAAAAATATATACTCATAGCCCTCAGCGCACTGATTCTCAGCAGCTGCGGCGAATACAACAGGGTTCTCAAAAGCAATGACCCCATGGTTAAGCTCAACTATGGCAAAAAAGCGTTTGAGCAAAAAAAATATGTTCAGGCTACCACGGTGTTAGGCGACATTGTAGATTTGTTCCGCGGCAAAGAGGAAGCTGAAGACGCCCTGTATCTTCTTGCCCTGAGCCACTATGAGAACAAGGACTATGCGTCAAGCGGAGTTTACTTCAAGAATTATTATACCCGCTTTCCAAGAGGGAAATACACCGAACTTGCACGCTTCTACTGTGGATACGGCTACTACCTCGACTCTCCTGACCCCCAGCTTGACCAAAGCGACACAATGCATGGCATTGAAGAGCTACAGAGCTTCCTTGATTATTTCCCCAAAAGCGACAAGGTGAATATCGCACAGAACGCAATCTTTGAGCTTCAGGACAAGCTGACACTCAAAGAGCTACAGAACGCCCAACTGTACTACAACCTTGGCAACTACATGGGCAACAACTATGAGAGCGCAATCATAGTTGCACGTAACGCCATAAAATCTTACCCTTATTCCCGATACAAGGAGGATCTTGAAATGCTTGTGCTCAAGGCTAAATTTCAGGAGGCTGACCAAAGTATCGAAGAGAAGAAAGCAGATCGATTCAGGGAAGTTATCGACGAATACTACTCCTTTATTAATAACTATCCTGACGGTCCGAACCGCAAAGAGGCTGAAAACATTTTAAAAATCGCCATGCGTTACGCTGGAGAATAATATAACCTGAAACCAATATATACTCAATAGAGATGGATTATAAGAAGACTAACGCTCCCCTTAACACTGTGACCCGAGACATGATTGAACTGTCAAAGGACACCGGCAATGTTTATGAAACCGTATGTGTAATCGCAAAGCGCGCAAACCAGATTGCCGGGGAGATGAAGCATGACCTTGAAAAGAAACTTCAGGAATTTGCCACCCTTAGCGATAACCTTGAAGAAATCTCAGAAAACCGCGAGCAGATTGAAATTTCACGCTATTACGAGAAACTTCCGAAACCCACACTTATCGCCACCCAGGAATATGTGGAACACAAAATCCACTTCCGCAACCCGCTAAAAGACAAAGCAAATCTTGACTAATCAAAGCATTTTTACATCAAATTCACCGGATGCCCATTTTTTTATGCCCGGGAGTTTTGTGAAGTCATAAAAGATTGCTA
>CAMWQE010000215.1 GCA_947176335.1 uncultured Porphyromonadaceae bacterium
GGCGCGCTCGGGACTTACACCCGTTAGATTATGCCCATGTCGGGCGAACAAATGAAGGACGGCTGCCACATGAGCAACCGTCCTTCATTTTTATCATATTTACGGATTTACTTCTTTGATGAAAGGTAAATAGCGTGGTATTCATCAAGAATTTTACGGATTGCCGCACCAATTTTCAGGTAAGCGTCATCGTCAAGGTTTGCCAGAGATGCCCTTACCGACCATGCAGGTCCGTCAAATCCATCTCCGTTTAGAAGGACAATCGAGGTTTCATTTGCAAGCCGGATAACAAAATCAAGCGGCAGATAATTCTTTTCAAGGTATTTAGCGAAATCATCGCCATAAAACTTCTTTGCCCAGACCATCATGTCAATCTCACTGTAGTATCCTGCACGGTTCGGATCAGGCTGCAAAGTGAATCCGGTAGTACTCCATAAATTATGCAGACGGCGCTGAATCATGCTGATAAGACGAGGCTGAATATCTTCGCGGTGCAAGTATGCGAATGCGGAGAAGAGAGCCATCTGTATTTGCTGCGGAGTGGACAGCCCCGCGGTGTGGTTAAGCGCGACAAGGCGACTGTCGGCAACCAAACGGTCTATGAATTTGAGCTTGCGCGGGTCAAGAGTCATGGAACTATACCGCTTGTCAAGCTCCTTCTTCTCTGACTCGGGAAGCGCAGCAAGCAGCTTGTCAAACACATTATCCGGTCTGAGAGCCATTGCGGCAACTCTCCAACCGGTCGCTCCGAAATATTTCGAGAACGAGTACAAACATATGGTGTTGTACGGTAATGCATACATCAGCGACTTGAAGTCCTTGATAAATGTGCCGTAAACGTCATCAGTGATAACCATAAGGTTCGGATTGTCGTTTTTGACAACATCAACTATGTTTTCAAGTACCTCCGGAGCAAGGCATACGCTGGGCGGATTTGACGGATTGGTAACGCACACCACTTTCACCGCAGGGTCACGCAATTTGTCAATCTCCTCCTTGCTGTATTGCCAGTCATGGTAGCCGTCTTTTTCAACCGCATTGGCACTGACATAAACAATATCCAGTCCAAACTCCGCAAGTTCCGGAATTTCAAGGTAGGGAGTAAAGCATGGCGTAAGCAGGGCTATTTTATCACCTTTCTTAAGCAGCTTGTTAGCTTTTAGCGAGTTGAACATATAGCACATGCCCGCTGTGCTCCCCTCGGTCGCAAACAGGTCATACTCAGTGTCATCTCCTTCACCACCCATTGCCCAGCAAAGATATTCACGGGAAATAATCTCAGTGTATTTAAGGATTCGTGGAGGAGTCGGATACTGGTCTCCTATGATTCCATCAACGAGTTCAAACACGAATTCATCCGGCTCTGCTTTCAAATCTCCGGTGACATGGTTATAGAAATGCCTGAGCACTTTGCCTCCGATTTCATCTTTGTGACGGTCAAGAAATTCGACAAACCGCTGTGCAATGCCTTCCTGCGACGGTGAAGCGACAATGCCCCATTCCTTGTCAAACGGTGTCCTGTCCGCCTCCTCCATAGCAAAATCGCCAAGGAGGAAAAATGCTTTTCTCGGGTAACTCAGAATCCAGTTGGGATTGCCTCGTCCCGCATTAAGAAAGGTTGCGGTAGAACGCCTTGCTCTTTTTTCAGCAAGCTCAATAAGAGTTCCCTTTATTTCAAAGGGACTCATTGTGGATAATTCCTTTTCAAATTTCCTGTTGTCTGGATTTATATCTTTTTTATCCATAATAGTAACAATTTATTTTATATGTCAAGTTAGTCTATATACTGTCATGCCGTCATCAGCACAATCGCCACACCCATGAGAATGAGCAATGTATTGCCGATAGCATAGGTTACGGTGTAGCCAAGTGCCGAAACCGAACTTCCGATTGCATCCTGCACCGCACCGAGGGTTGCTGTGGTTGTCCTTGCCCCTGCCGTGCAACCGAGGTTGACAGCAGGACGGAATTTAAACAGCTTGTCACCGAGGAACATCCCTATAATCAGCGGCATGGAGGTGGCGAAGATTCCTACAAGCAGCACGGCAAATCCGACCTGATGCAATCCGCTTACAAATGACGGACCGGAAGTTATGCCGATAACAGCTATAAACATATTCAAGCCTAAATTATTCATCACCCATACTGCGGGCTTGGGAATACGCCCGAAAGTGGGATGCTTGGAGCGGAGCCATCCGAATACAAGACCGGAAATGAGCGCTCCCCCGCTTGTTGACAGGCTTACAGGCACATTGCCGATATGGAAACTGAGAACACCTATTAAACATCCGATAAATATGCCGAGCCCGACCGTGACCATATCGCTTGCTACAGTAGGCTTGTCGACATAGCCGATTCTCGGACCCGCCTCATTAACTTCACGCTCAAGCCCGACAATTGTCAGTGTATCTCCAGCCTCAAGCTTGGTTTTAGCGAACACCGGTATATTGACTGTGCCGCGCACAATTGATTTGATAGATATGCCATACATGAATTTCTGTGCGCGGAGCTCATCAACCGTCATTCCGGCAACTTTTTTCTTTGCCACCATGACATCAATCTGCTCTGCAGGGAAATTCAGGAGTTCGGCATCATTCACCTCTTCTCCTATCCACTTCTCATCACCGATTATATATTCCCTGCGACCGGACAGCACAATCTCGTCACCTTTGGAAATTTTCAATTCAGGTGTGAGGTCAACAATCTCCCCGTTACTCCTAACTCTTTCAACAAATAGCCTGCGTCCCTGCTGCATGAGGTATTCCTCTGTCTGCGCCACGGTGCACGGAGTACTGAAGAAATCATTCTCCAACTTATACGCCCTGAAAGCGACAGGACGGTTGGCATTTATATATGCAGGATCGGTTGTGAGATTGCTTGAATTGAGTTCCTTTTCAAGTTCTTTCGTATCGGCTTTGACTTTAGCAAGCCCTCCGAGCATTTTCGGCCCGAGCCAGCTTACCACCCATGCCGAGCCAATCGTACCGAAAACATAGCATACCGCATATGTCACAGGTATAATGTCAATCCATGCCTTTTTTGCAGCAGCATCAGCTCCAAGGGAGTTGATGGTGTCAATTCCCGCTCCTATAGCCGCACTCATTGTCTGTGCGCCGGCAAACACACCGAGGGTTTCTCCGGTATCATAGCCCATCACTTTGCAACCAATCCATGTGC
>CAMWQE010000216.1 GCA_947176335.1 uncultured Porphyromonadaceae bacterium
GGAAAACGAAAGTAGGTCAGAAAACTTACTTCGTTTTCCGACCTACCCGATTTTGATGACAGGTTATTTTCTCTTGTATGGGGAATATATCAGTCCGGGAGCGGCTTTCTTTCCATCCGGAGTAGTGAATACGAAAGTGAACATCCATTTTACAAGCCTTGTTTCGTAGGATGTGAAATTACCCACCGGGAGCTTTATAAGCACCTTATTCCACCCTCTGTGAAGTTTTACCGGAATAGGTTCACGTGCGGCAAAGTTCTCATTGCCTAATGTAATCTCATTTGTCCTTTCCTTGTGGGTGGAGGTCCATTGCGGTGCAGGAATCTCCTTGTCGTTTACCCATATCTTGCTTTCACGGTAATCCCATTTACCCGCCGGGGCTGCGATATCCGATTCAGAGCGGCTGTAATTCTGGGTTTCAGCCTGTAGTCCTACTGTCATATTCTTAGGTGCGTACACCCACGTGAAAGCGTATGCAGTGTGGTCAGGCTGAGGATCTGAATAAAATGCCGGTATGGTCGCGCCCCAGTAGTGCCTCAGATATACAGCAGCTCCGTTTGCTGTAGCAGTGCCGTATATGCTGTCGTTGAATGTATATGATTCTTTTAGCCCTTCGGTTTCAGGCGGGAAAACTGCCGTCAGGTCACCTCCGTTTGGAAAAGCGTCCGTTATAAGCCAACGCACGTCAGACTGCTTGACGTAGGGTATATATATTGAATCGAATGTGTTCTCTTTATGCCAGAGCAGTCTTTGCTCGAAGTCTTTGAATGCCGCGAAATCCTCGGCATTGCTTTCATTCAGGTTGGTGCCGAGTTTGTCAAAGTACTCTTCGCCTCCTCCGTGCCATGACCGCTCGGCTATGGCAAGCATATTCGGGTAAACTGAGTTTTGGGCAATCATTGACGGCTCGTTTTCTACATAGCGGTCGGTCCATAACCCGATTTCAACACCAGCAATACCGTCTTCCGACTTCTTGTGTCCATAAATGTTGCTGCGGTAGAGTGCTATGAGATCGGCGTAAGTGTCGAAGTGGTTTATATAATGCAAACGTAGATCTACCGCCGGGATGCCCGGTGTCGGCTTGCCGCGATAGCTCCACATGGTTGTCATGTCTATTTCACCCTCCTTGTAATTCCATCCGGGATTCCACGAAATGATTTTTTTACCTTTTTCTCGGACAAATTTAACCATCTCAGGCACGAAATCCGGATTGGTAAATCTCACTTCGTCTGTGCCGATATGCAGGTATGGCACATCAAATGTCTCACACACTTCCTCCACAAGGAGCTTGAGAATCTTCATCCCCTCCGGGCTCTGCATGTCATGGCGGAAGGTCTTTACGAAAGCCGCGCTGTGTCCCGGCATATCGACCTCCGGCAGCACTAGCACATTGTGCGCTTTAGCATAGTTTACAATCTCTTTTGCCTGCTCCTGAGTGTAGAATTGTCCGGGCTGACGTGCCATGTTCACGCTGTCATTCAACATGGGAAATATCTTGCTTTCGAGCCTCCACGCCTGGTTTTCAGTGAAATGCCAGTGGAAAACATTCATCTTGAACTGCGACATGAAGTCAATCTCCCTCTTAAGCTCCTCTATTGAGATGTAAGACCTGCCTGTGTCAACCATATATCCTCTCCATGGAAAAGCCGGATAATCTGTAATTTCGCATTCCGGCAATCTGTTTCCCTTGCTTGAAGCAAACAGCTGGCGCAAGGTCTGGAGCGCCCAATAAATTCCTTTTTCCGATGTGGCGCTGACTTTTATGCCTTTTCTGGTAATAGAGAGAGAGTATCCTTCGTCATTGTCGGAGGGCACGCCTTTTATCTGGCTTACAATTTCGCCCGTAATCTTGTATTTGGCGGCAGGGGACAATGTAATTCCATTCATTGTAAACGCTTTACTCCAATCCTCTTCCCATGCGGGCATTGATAGCGAAGCGGATTTTATGGAAACGGTTGATCTGCCGAACTGGATAGCCTGCGGCACAGGCAACAGCGGATAGTTGGCAATAGATAACGCACGGGCACTGATACCCATTATCAATGCCGTAAAAAATAGAAGCAGTTTTTTAGTATTCATATTCAAAAGTAGCAAAAATTTTGATATTAATACCGTTACAGTAATTCATATTAGTCTAAAGGAGCTGATATTTGATGTCCTGCATAGTTATAGCCGGCAAGATTAAGCCACTCTGTATCTGCGGCGATACGGGATTGGAAACTGTCGTAATCTTTCTGTGCCGGATCTATCCACGCATTTTCAGCAATGGCGGCAAGGCGTGGAAGCGCGAGATACTCGAGGTCACGGTCAAATGTGACATATTCAGTCCAGAATATCGCTTGGGTTCCGATAACATTCGGATTGCCGGGAACAGGATGGTTATATACTGCTTCTATGTCATCGCGCCCGCGTCCGGCACCGATTTTGTCGTTGCTGTAACGGCGGTTGATATAATAAGGGCCGAAAGGCGCATAAACGCATTGTAATCCTAAATCGGCGCACTGTTCCACCGGTTTATCGTAGACAATATCGTATGCCATGACAATTGGATTGATGTTTCGCGCAATATCAAGGTCCGCTCCGGGAGCGGTCACTACTTCGTCCCAAGTCATAAGCCTGCGTCCTTTAGATTTTGCATACTCGTTGACTTTGTAAGTGAACAGATTCTGGAGTTTACGGAACTTCTCTTCCGGGGTCGCGCCTGTAAACCCGTTCTCTTCTACCATTCTCCGGCATCCCTCGCTTTGTTCCCATGCCTCGGTAGGAGTTTCATCACCTCCTATATGGATAATCTCGTATGGAAAAAAGTCTGCGATGCAGTCTATCACTGTTTTTACAAACTTCATTGCCTCAGGATTTGACACATCGAGTACATCCTTTGAAATACCTTGCAGGTCACGGACGGCATGGGTGCTGTCCGGATTGCAACTCAGGTGAGGGTATGCGGCGATAGCGGCGGCAAGATGCCCCGGCATTTCTATTTCCGGAATAATGTCTATGTTGAGTTTTGATGCGTAATCAACCACATCGCGTATCTCCTCAGGGGTATAGGCAACCGGGGTTGTCGGTTCGGTGGTGAAATATTCCGTCTGCGTGCTGAAATCAGTCATTCGTGTGTTTGCCGGATGAGATGCGCCGATGGTTGTAAGCAGTGGATAC
>CAMWQE010000217.1 GCA_947176335.1 uncultured Porphyromonadaceae bacterium
GCTTTTTTATAATATAAGAGGTGTGTGGAGCGCAAAAATGGGCTTCCTACGCCGCTTTCCACCACTAAATTATATACCACACTGACATCTATCCTGAAATTGGCAAATTAATATCTTGATGCTTCCACCAAATATCGTAATGCAAAAAAGCCCGCACAAATTCTCATTGTGCAGGACAATTTCATATCAACATCTATCATCGGCTACCTCTGGGGAGTGCTGTACTTATTTAAATACTCACTTAACCTATTAGCCTGCTGCTGAGTAATATTAGTAAACGAAACTGTTTTCTTAAGAACATTCACCCCTAACTCATCAATAATTCTACCGATAGAAACGTTTAAAAACACTGATGATAACGAAGTGACTCCGGTCATGTCTATTACAAGTTTTTCTCCCGCATTCGCTTGTTTATTTATCCATGCATATAAATCTGCACCAGCGATTGTAACATCCTGGTTTACAGACATAATATCTGATAGTAGAATCTTACACATAATCTTACCAATTAAAGTTATCTAATAACGTTTCATCTTCTAAAGTAGAAAGGTCAATATCAAAATATATCAACGTACCCGGAAAAGTGAATGGAATTTGAACTGTTTTATTGTTGATATCATTTTTTACATATAGCCCATTTCCGCTTAATATTCGTATAGAATCTGTATTGTTGACAATATTTCCCATACCTAGACCACGATTACGCGCTGTAGAGCCTATTGTAATATTATCCTTAATAGATAGGCGAATAGCCTCTGCATCATGTAATACTTCAGGATGCCCTTTACGAATAGTAGTAGCTAATCCAACACCAAAGTCACATATTGCTCCCCGTAAAATAGATGTATCTACATCATAAGCCAATAGTGAGAAAGCATTGCCTTTCGCTTGAGCATGGTCAAACACATTATAGAAAGCTTCAGCTAAACATAGACTCACAGCACCTAAATCTTTCCCCTCAAAATAATTACTTCTCAAGTATTTCTCAACATGCTTAGCGTATAAATCTTTCTCTGTATCTGTTATTCTCCACAAATTGAATATATTATCCGATTTTGAAAGCTCTACATGATTTAATCCGCCACTCCAATATTTTTGGAAAGCTAAATCCTCCATAATGTATTCGCACACCCTTTTATTATAGGTCCCCATGAATGGCGTAACACCGTTGTCTTTCAAAAATTGAATCAAGCATGCTAAAGTAACTAAATGGATTGGCTCCAAACTAGCTGGCTCTATACCCATATTGATATGAATAACCGCATCTCTATTCTTTTTATGGGAATATTGATTATAAAATAGAGATATATCAGCCAGCCATTTAGCTTTATCCCGGTTATTAAAGCATATAAGTTCTTTCTTCGACACAATATTTGTATTAAGATAGACAAAAGTAGCAATTATCATATTAGAAAGCAACCAAATGGATAAAATATTTAATCTAAAGAAGATGTAGGGACATTTCAGAGGGAAATGGCATGATAACACATACCAAAATCGAACCCTTTTGCTGTTTTTGGAGTTACCTCATTGAAATTTTTCTTACTTTTGTGCTAAATGAAACTTATAAACACCATACTGCGCAATTCGCCGCCATATATCTATACTTTGGTGATTCTACTCGCCATCTGCTGGCTTACACTCGTGCCTAAACCACTGCCGGATACTGACCTTCAGCTCTTTCCGGGTGCAGACAAGGTGGCGCACTTCATAATGTTCGGAGCATTTGCCGGCGCATTTTTCATTGATATGATGAGGGCGGGCAAAAAACGGTCGGCGGTGCTGTGTGCATGCATCGCAGGGGTTATCTCAATAATCCTTGGAGCCGGAGTGGAACTGTTCCAGTACCTTATGGCTGCCGGCAGAAGCGCGGAAACAGCTGATTTTGTAGCGGATGCAGCCGGAGCTATTGTTGTGGCGACTGCGTTCTACTTCATAGACCGGAAATATTTCAATATCGTGAGTCCAAAATGCATCAAATGCACTGACTCTGATGAAAATGACCTGAAAGAACTGAAAAAAATCTACATGAAGGCGTTTCCTCCGGAGGAAAGAAGGGACTGGGATGACATTATGTCACGCTCCCATAGCATCGGTTCACCAATGTCAATGACTATGGTGATGATGGGCAACTCCCCTGCCGGGTTTATCACTTCATGGAACTTAGGAGATTTTGTCTATATAGAGCATTTTGTAATAGACCCGATGCTCAGAAACAGAGGTATAGGAATAAAAGCCCTCAGGGAATTTTGTACAGCAGCAAATATGCCTGTTGTACTGGAAGTTGAACGTGCTTCCGCTGGCGAAACTGCGCGGAGAAGGATTCGCTTCTATGAAAGGCTGAATTTCCATCCCTACCGTGACTTCAACTATATCCAACCACCTTACGCTCCCGGGCTGCCGGAAGTGCCGCTCATGCTCATGAGCACATCTAAAAGCTTGAATCCGGAGGAAATATCATTGAAACTCCACAAAATAGTATATGAACAAGACTAAAATATTAGCAGCGGTTGCTCTCGCGGCAATTACAACCGCATGCAGCAGTAAAAAGGCTGAGACCGAGGAAAATGCAAAAATTGTTAGCGTGAGTATCGAACCTCAGCGTTGGATTCTGGAGCAAATTGGAGGCGATAGGCTCAAAGTGGTGAGTTTCCTTCCGGGTGATGCGAATCCCGAGAATTTCGACCCGCCCATGTCTGCGCTTAAAAATGCGTCGGAATCTGTGATTTATATGCGCATGGGGCATCTGCCGTGGGAAAACAATCTCATAGAGCGCGTTGTGGCGTCCAATCCTGACATCAAGGTTGTTGACACATCTGTTGGAATAGAGCTTATCCACGGCACTCATACCCACGGGCATGCACATCCCCACATGGATGGAGTCGACCCTCACACATGGTCTTCAGTGAAAAACGCGAAAATAATAGCAGCAAACATGTACGAGGCTATCAAAGAGGCGGATGCCGCAAATGCCGGATACTATGCCGAAAGATATGAGGAATTATCCCAGCGCCTTGATTCACTTGACAATGCAATCACCGAGAGACTTGCTCCGATAAAGGGGGAATCGGTGCTTGTGTGGCATCCTTCACTAAGCTATTTCGCAAGGGATTACGGCATCAACCAAATTTCAATCGGAATGGAGAACAAGG
>CAMWQE010000218.1 GCA_947176335.1 uncultured Porphyromonadaceae bacterium
AGGAAAACGAAAGTAGGTCAGAAAACTTACTTCGTTTTCCGACCTACCCGATTATATCCCGACGATACCGAGAGTCGGCGGTGTGCCTCTATCTCCTCCTGAAAAGAATTTTCGAGCCTTTTCGCGTGCAAGAGATTTTTCCGACCGGGATGCGGCTGCGGGAAATGCAATTATGTTTCTTATTACCCGGAGATGCAGGGACTGCATACGCTTTCTGTCGCTCCGGAGGGCAAGGCACAGCAGTTTGTTGCACAGCGATTTCTTTTTCCTGAGGTGCCTTCGGCTCTGCACAGCTTTCCTTCGGGGACTCCGGAAGGGTGTCTTCAACAGACGGGCTATCCGGCAATGTGGGTTCATGCAGCTGGGTGACAGGCTCAGCAGCGTGTTGAACAGGTTCAAACGGTGGTTCAGCTTCATGGGGATTCTCCGGTTGTTGTGGTATTGCGTCATCTTTCTTGTAATTGTCCGGCTCCGGCATTTCTTCTGCGGTAGCTACGGGCATCCGGACAGTGTTTGCCGATACCCTGCCAAGCTGTTTTGAAATCTCATGAGAGATAAACTGGAATGCTACTTTTGCAATGCCTTTTAAAACAGGAACTTCCCCTGTCAATGCAAAATTCAGTACGGCATCACAAACGGTGCGTCTAACAGACGCCGAGTACTGGCTGAGAATAGTGTACCATGCAAGATCAAATGAGATAGAATTGGTGTGTGTCATAGGTGTGTTTGGTTTTTATTGATTAATATGATGCAAAATTACAATATGCATTTAGAATATGCAAAATAATTTGGTAAAAAATATTATTCCGGAGGTGAAATTGCCTCCTTTTTTGTAATTTTGGAGCATGGAAACAGTTACAACCGTAGAATTTGAACCGGATTTTGCCGCTCGTGTACCGGGATACCGGACTCTTATAATTGAAGCAGATGTGCAAAACTCCGAGACATCGGAGGTGCAGAAAGCTGAGATGCAGGCACTCGCCGATAAGATTGCAGCACAATATGAGGTGTCTGAAATCAATTCAATACCTGCAATTGCAGCAACGCGTACAGCTTATAAAGCATGTGGAAAAGAGCCTAACCGCTATCGTCCGTCTCAGGAACAGCTTATGCGCCGCATTGTGCGGGGGCTCGGTCTATATAATGTTAATACTCTGGTCGATGCGGGGAATATGCTTTCACTGCTTACCGGTTGCTCGGTAGGCTGCTTCGATGCGGATAAAGTGGAAGGCACGGTCATAACGCTCGGCATCGGCAAGGAGGGAGAGCCCTACGAAGGTATCGGCAGGGGTCCTCTGAATATCGCGGGAATGCCTGTTTTCAGAGATGCGACAGGTGGTTTCGGCACTCCGACAAGCGACAATGTGCGTACTTGCCTGAGCACTGACACAAGCAGGATTCTCGTAACCGTGCATTTGTTTGACCCGCAAATCAGCGCAAACGAGATAGTGGAGCGCTTCACTGACATATTTACCCGTTACGGCAATGCCTCGTGCATCAGGCATTCCGTTTTTGCATTGTAATACGAGTCATAAAAAAGCAGGAGGATGTGTCCCTGACACATCCCCCTTGTCCGTTTACTATCGCCCATTGCAGGGATACACCTGCGTGGCTTACAAGATGGTTTCCATTACTGTTTTCATGGGCTTGAACCCCATTGCTTCATAAAATTTATGAGCACCCGGATTGCAGCTCCACACATTGAGGGTCAAGTTATAGAAACCATTATCGGTTGCATATTTCTTCACATAATCAAACAGCTGCTGTCCGACATGCTTGCCTCGCTGATTTTCATCGATACAAAGGTCATCGATATAGAGCGTCTTTACAGGTTGCAGATTGGCGTAGTGTGAGTGGTCTTGGACAATACAGAAGCAGTATCCTGTGAGGATATCGTCTTCATTAAGCGCCACAAATATCGGAGTATCAGGATTGTCGAGTATTACCTTCAGGCTTTCTTCATCATACTTTGTCAGTCCTTTGATAAAAATATCAGGCCTCCCCTCGGCATGAATGTCATTCACCTGCCTCAGCAGTTTCATGATTCCATTCACATCTTTATTTTCAGCACTTCGTATATTCATAGACCTCTGATATAAAATGATCTGCCATGAGTGTGTATTGAAAGTCTTATCTGTCAGCTTCTATAAAAAATCAATTGTTTTCGGGTCGAAGCCGGCGCACGGTAACAGCGGTCTGCCACATCTCGCTCTCACGGAGGTCGCGGAGCTCTTTTTCAAGCTTCTCGCGGTAATCAGGCTGCGAGTTGGAGTCAATTGAAATCTGTGCTTCGTTTCCGCATTTCACGCTTGCATAAAGTTTTTCAACAACAGGCTTGATTGCATCGTGGAACGGACCCATCCAGTCAAGCGCGCCTCTTTGCGCGGTTGTAGAGCAGTTGGCATACATCCAATCCATTCCTTTTGCCGCAAAGAGGGGCATGAGCGATTGGGTGAGTTCCTCAACTGTTTCGTTGAAAGCTTCAGAAGGTGTGTGGCCGTTTTCGCGGAGGACTTCGTACTGCGCGAGGAGGAGTCCCTGAATCGCTCCCATGAGCGAACCGCGTTCGCCGGTAAGGTCAGATGTAGCCTCTCTCTGGAAAGTGGTCTCAAAAAGATAGCCTGAACCTATGCCGATGCCAAGTGCGATAGTGCGCTCAACAGCTCTGCCGGTATAATCCTGATAGATTGCGAAGCTTGAGTTGAGTCCACGGCCTTCGAGGAACATTGTGCGCAGCGATGTGCCTGAGCCTTTGGGGGCAACCATGATGACATCTATATCAGCCGGGGGCACTACTCCGGTGCGGTCGCTCCATGTGATAGCGAAGCCGTGAGAGAAATAAAGAGCCTTGCCGGCGGTGAGGTATTTCTTGATAGTGGGCCATACCGACATAACAGCCGCATCGCTGAGGAGGCACATGATGATAGTGGCGCGCTCGCATGCCTCTTCTATGCCGAAAAGTGTTTCTCCGGGCACCCAGCCGTCAGCAACAGCCTTATCATAAGTCTTGCCGGGACGCTGTCCGACAATTACATTGAATCCATTGTCGCGCAGGTTCATGCTCTGACCGGGCCCCTGCACGCCGTATCCTATTACTGCGATAGTTTCGTCTTTGAGTAGCTCTCTGGCTTGTTGAAGCTGTA
>CAMWQE010000219.1 GCA_947176335.1 uncultured Porphyromonadaceae bacterium
GTGCGAGCCCGGAGAGTGTTACAAGTCCATAAAAAAGCCCCTGCGGCTCTGTCGCCTTTATGGTCACGCTATCCGGAGTGACGGTGAGCACATAGCCTTCCGGTGAAGATATTTGCGGCAATGCCTCAACAATTTCCATCGCTACACCTCCTCTTGCGCTGCCCGAAGTTGGCTTCAGGGGCAACCAGCCGGCGGCATACCGGGCAAGGTTTGCAGCATTGTTTTTATCAGCTCTTACAGCGATTGGAGCTCCGGGCTTGATTGTAAGGGAACCGGTTGACGGCTCTACGCTTTTGGGTTTCGGGATTATGCCACTTTGCGCCGCAGCATATAATCCTGAGCATAAAACGAGGATTGGGAGAAGAATCTTTTTCATATCAGGCAATAAATCGTTTGGTAATCTTAGTGAGTGAAAGAATCCATGTTAGCGCAGCGGCAGCGGTGAAACTGGTCGCGAACATTGCGATAATCTTGAATATGGGGTGAATGTCAAGTGCATTGTACAAGTCGAATGAGGAGTAGATGAAAATAAAATGGCAGAGGTATATGCCGAAAGTCAATGCCGCGAGTCGGGTGAGCCATGGCTTCGGGCGCATCTTTATGCGGCTGCAAAGCACCAGCACAGGGAACGTCATCATAAATACATTGATTCCCGTGAAATACCATATCACCTCAAGGTAGGAGTAGTCTCCGGGGAAGAAGTCCTGTATTTTCACGAATCCTAAAAATGTTATCGCATAGCCTGCGGCGAACATAGGCAGGCATATGGCGAGGGTTTTCTTCATGCTCCATTGGAGTTGCCATGTGCGCAGATAGTAAGCGAGAATCATATACCCTATGAAGCCTGTGAGGTAGTAGAAAGTGCCGTACTGGTTCCAGTCACAGGCACCAAGTATTTCCATGCTTCCGAAATTGCCCTGATAGCCTACATGGGGCGCAAGCAGTTTGAGGTACGGTATGAAAAGAGTGAAGCCCCATACATACAGTACTGTGCGAATGTCTTTGCGCGATGCAGTGACAAGCCATGAGTTGATAACCGGAATAATCATGTATAGCCCGACAAGCATATAAAGATACCATAGCGGCACTGTGTCGAAATTGAAGTTGAAAACAATCAGCCATATTTTCTGAAGGAGGTTTCCGGCGGTGTATGACTGCACTTCAATGGTGGGATTCAGTGTTTCGGGATTGATAAAGCGGTAGTAGACGAAGAATAGCACAGGAAGTGCGATGCTCCAGAACACAAGCGGGGGCAGGATTCGCCCGATGCGTTTGCGGTAGAATGCACGGAGGGTGGTTTCCGGTCTGAGGGGCAATAACAGTACAGCTGTCATAAGCACAAAAAGCGGAACGCTCGGTCGCGCCATGCTTCCGATCGCCGCCCCTGTGAGAAACGCGGTGCGGTCAGTGTCGAATGCTCCGACAAAACTGTCGCAGCAGTGTGCCAGCACCACGAGCGCGCACGCAATTACCCTGAGTAGGTCAATCCAAGGTGTGCGCTCCGCCTGCCGGCTGATAGGAATTGTATTAGCGTTCATGGTTAATTGTTTCAATAATCTGTGAAAGTGCCTTGTCCGGGTCAAGGTAATGAATTTCGGGGTCTTTTTTCATCCAGGTGAGCTGTTTTTTCGCATACACGCGGGTGTTTTTAGCAATACGTGCAATCGCGGTGTGCCTATCCATGCGCCCGTCCATCACTGCAAAGAGTTCCTTGAATCCAACTGTGTTAAGTGAATTAAGATGCCTGAACGGGAATACTTCGGCAGCTTCCTTTTCAAATCCACTTGCAATCATGTCATCGACACGGGAGTTTATTCTTGCAAACAGCATCTCTCTTGGATAGCCAATAGCGAACTTGACGATATTGAACGGGCGTTGCCTCACTGCGCCGGTGCGCAGAGTGGAGTAGGGCACTCCTGCCTGCATAGTGATTTCTATGGCATGGACGATGCGTTTGTGGTTGTTGAGATCCACGATGCCATAATAATCCGGGTCAAGCTTTCTGAGGACCTCACGCGCTTTGTCAATACCCCCTTCCGTATATATTTCCATCGCTTTTTTACGGATTTCCGGGGAGATGTCAGGCAAGTCATCAATCCCTTTTGTTACGGCGTCAATATACATCATCGAGCCCCCGCAAAGGATTGCATAAGGTGACTTGCTCCAAAGCGTTGGCAGGAGTTTCAGCACATCCGCCTCGAATTTTGCCGCACTATAGTGCTCGTCAAGACCTAAAAAGCCTACAAGATGATGCGGAACAAGATGCATCTGCCTTTCGGTAGGTGCAGCTGTGCCTATAGGAATATCGCGGTATATCTGTCGTGAATCCGCTGAGATTATTTCGCAGCCGAGCCGGAGGGCGAGTTCAACAGCAAGTTGTGACTTACCGGACCCGGTGGGTCCGGTAATCACAATCAATGTAGGCTTATCTGCTCGGTTCACTTATTTTCTTCTGCCACCAGCCGGGCAATCTCCACAATGGTTGCAGTGGCTTTTTCCATAGAGGGAATGGGTACAAATTCATATCGCCCGTGGAAGTTGAGACCTCCGGCAAATATATTCGGGCAGGGGAGTCCCTTGAAGGAGAGCTGCGCACCGTCTGTGCCGCCGCGGATAGGAACCACTACGGGTGTTACACCCGCACGGCGCATCGCTTCCTCAACAATTTCCACAATGTGCATCACCGGGTCAATTTTTTCACGCATGTTATAATACTGGTCTTTGATTTCCAGCTCTGCGACTCCGGGAAATTCGTGGTTTATTTTGCGGGTAAGGTGTTCGAGTTCTTTTTTCCTGCGCTCGAAGCGGTCACGGTCGTGGTCACGGATAATGTAGGTGAGGACTGTCTTTTCCACAGTGCCTTCAATGGATGTGAGATGATAGAACCCCTCGTAGCCTTCGGTATGCTCCGGAGTTTCCCAACGGGGAAGCATAATTGCAAACTGGTTTGCGATGCGGATAGAGTTTATCATCTTATGCTTTGCAGAGCCGGGGTGCACGTTCCTGCCGTGGAATGTAACTTTTGCCACTGCCGCATTGAAGTTTTCAAATTCGAGTTCTCCAACAGCACCGCCGTCCATGGTATATGCCCATTTCGCTCCCACGCGTTCACCATCACA
>CAMWQE010000220.1 GCA_947176335.1 uncultured Porphyromonadaceae bacterium
GGGGCGCGCTCGGGACTTACACCCGTTAGATTATGCCCATGTCGGGCGAACAAATTACAGCGACCCATCCGCAAGGACTCGGGTCGCTGCTTTTTTCATACGGTTGCTCACGCAAACAGGGCGCGGAATGCTTCCTCAACCTTTGCCACCTCGACAATTTCCATATCGCCGTCAGAGATGTCAAGACCTTTCAGGCTTCCTTTTGGCACAAGCATTCGCTTCATTCCAAGCTTCTGCGCCTCCCGTACACGCTGCTCCATTCTTATAACAGGACGTATTTCGCCGGACAGTCCGACCTCGCCTGCCATACATACATCTGCCGGAACACACATGTCCACATTGCTTGACAATATCGCACATATCACAGCGAGATCAAGAGCCGGGTCGTTTACTTTTATGCCTCCTGCGATATTAAGGAACACATCCTTTTGGGCAAGCTTGAAACCGACCCTCTTTTCCAGCACGGCAAGGAGCATATTCATCCTTTTCGCATCGAATCCGGTCACCGACCGTTGAGGAGTGCCGTAAGCCGCAGTGCTTACCAACGCCTGCACCTCTATCAGAAACGGTCTTATCCCTTCCATTGTCACTCCGATTGTTGTGCCGGACAACTCATCATGGGTGCGGTTCAGCAATATTTCGGAAGGATTAGTCACCTCTCTCAGCCCCTGGCGGCACATCTCATAGATACCAATCTCCGAGGTGCTTCCAAAGCGGTTTTTTATTGACCTGAGGATGCGGTACATATAATTCCGGTCACCTTCAAACTGCAATACGGTGTCAACGATATGCTCCAGCACTTTCGGTCCCGCGATGCTACCCTCCTTGTTTATATGTCCTACGATGAGTACAGGCACCCCGGTCTCTTTCGCATAGCGCAGCAACCGTGCCGAACATTCCCTTACCTGCCCTACACTTCCCGCCGGAGATTCAAGTTCGTCACTTGCAATCGTCTGTATGGAATCAATGACAAGCAGCCCCGGATTGGTGCTCTCTATATGGTTGAAAATATTGTCAAGCGAAGTCTCGCAGACAATATACACATTGTCACTCACCTTGCCGAGCCTGTCGGCACGCATCCTGAGTTGTGCCGCGCTCTCCTCACCGCTCACATAGAGGATTTTGCGGCTTTTTATAGACAATGTGTTTTGCAGTACTAAAGTGGATTTACCGATACCCGGCTCACCACCGATCAGCACCATTGAGCCCGGCACAAGCCCTCCTCCGAGAACACGGTTGAGTTCCTTGCTCGGCATTGTGATGCGGGGCAGTTCGGCTGTTTCGATTTCACTCACTTTCTGCGGGCGGGCATTCGGAGTAGAACCAAGCGGCGTGCGGCTTTTGCCTGGTTTCACACTTATTTTCTCCTCCACCATAGTATTCCAGGCACCGCAACTCGGGCATCGTCCCTCCCATTTCGGGGAATCGGCGCCACAGGAGGTGCACATCCACACACTTTTTACCTTTGCCATATCATTTCATTATTTGCCTGCGGCGAAATTCCGCCAGGACTATGGAAGTAGCCATTCCCACATTGAGCGATTCGCTTGTAGAAGCATCAGCGGGATAAGAAGGTATAAGAATCCTTTTGCTGACCAATGACCCAATCCTGCCGCTTATGCCATTGCCCTCGCTTCCCATCACAATAACTCCGGTTGAAGCCAAGGAGCTCCGGTATATGCTCTCACCGTCAAGAAAAGTGCCGAAAATATTATTGCCGCACTCTTTAAGCATGTCATGCAGATTACCTCGCCAAATCCTTACGCGTGAAATTGCTCCCATCGTCGCCATGACTGTCTTAGGGCTGAAAGCATCGGCGCAATCCTCTGAAAGAAGAATATGACGGACTCCAAACCAGTCCGCGGCGCGGATAATTGTACCGACATTGCCCGGGTCCTGTACCCCGTCAAGCGCAACGACAAGTTCATTCGAGGCAATTGAGGGATTAAAATCCATCGCAGGCAAATCGTACACCGCCAGCACTTCCGACGGTGTGCTCAGCGAGGACATCCTCTCTATTTCACCTTTGCCGGTAACAATTACCTTGCTCATATCACCGGGCTTGAGTACCGGATGCCCGTCTACCCAGCGTTGGGTCGCGAAGAGATACCGCAGCGAAAAAGCATCTATCGTGTCACAGACACATTTGGTGCCTTCGGCAATAAACGCGCCCTCTTCACGCCTGTGCTTTGCCGAAGATAGCGATATAACGAATTTTCGTAAGGATGCTGTCATTTCCATATACTGCAAAGGTAGTCAGTTTTAATTTAAAATCGTAACTTTGCATTCGCTTAAATATTTGAAATTAATGTCACAGCTAACTGACGAAATAAACCGCAGACGCACTTTTGCGATTATATCGCACCCTGACGCGGGTAAAACTACACTGACTGAAAAGCTGCTCCTGTTTGGAGGCGCTATCCATATTGCCGGGGCCGTAAAATCAAACAAAATCAAAAAGACAGCCACCAGCGACTGGATGGAGATTGAAAAGCAGAGAGGTATCTCTGTTGCCACATCAGTGATGGGTTTTGAGTACGGCGGCTACAAAATCAATATCCTTGACACACCGGGACACCAGGACTTTGCCGAGGACACTTTCCGCACTCTCACCGCTGTAGACAGCGTTATCATTGTGGTGGATGTTGCTAAAGGTGTGGAGCAGCAGACAAGACGACTGATGGAAGTGTGCCGTATGCGCAACACTCCCGTGATTATATTTGTAAACAAGCTCGACCGTGAAGGCCGTGACCCGTTTGATATACTTGATGAACTCGAGCAGGAACTGAAAATCAATGTGCGCCCACTCACATGGCCTATTAATATAGGTGCAAAATTCAAGGGAGTGTACAACATCCATGAGCATTCCCTTGACCTGTTCACTCCGGACAAACAGAAGGTGACTGAGCGTGTTGAAATCGAGAATGTCAATGACCCGAGGATTGACGAGGCTGTAGGAACCGCCGATGCGGAAAAACTGCGTGAGGACCTTGAACTCATCGCGGGCGTGTATCCGGAATTTAACGAAAAAGAGTATCTGGAAGGCAAGGTTGCTCCGGTATTTTTCGGTTCAGCCTTAAATACATTCGGAGTCAAGGAA
>CAMWQE010000221.1 GCA_947176335.1 uncultured Porphyromonadaceae bacterium
GCAACAGGCAACGCCACTGGCATGTCTGGCAGCTCCACAGTGCCAATCTGCGCCTTGTTGTCCGATACTTTTTCTTCGCGCTTTTCAGTTTGAACCTCTTCATGCCGCATAGCCGCAGCGCCTCTGCTTCTAAGGCGTCTTTCCCGGCGTTTCCGGGTTTCATCATCCCGCCTGTCTATCTCCCGCTTGATGAAAAGGAATATAACTTTTGCTTCAGTTCCTACTTCAAGGACGGTACCGTTCATAGCATATTCCATAACCGCGCTGAACACTTCGCCTTTGACATTTACGGGGCAATCCTTGATGATTTCATACCATTCGGCATTGAATGTGAATCTGGTTCTCATAGTGTGAAAATATTTATGTGTGTTGTAAATAAAATAATAATATGAGTGTTTCTCATCGGCAAAGGTACTCAACAAGAATATAATCACCAAATAAAAATAGGCATTTTATCAAATAAAATTTCACAAATATTCTAATCCTCTGACAAACAAAGGATTGCACAACCACAATAGTGAAGGAGATTAATCTTCGCGGCGGATTCGTGCACCAAGAGTGTTCAGGCGCACATCAATATCCTCATAACCGCGGTCAATCTGGCTGATATTGCCGATTTCGCTCGTGCCTTGAGCCGACATTGCCGCAAGAAGCATAGCAATGCCCGCACGTATATCAGGAGAAAGCATCTTGTTGCCTCTGAGGGCTACCCTGTTGTCAAGTCCGATTACCACAGCCCTGTGAGGGTCGCATAGCATTATCTGAGCGCCCATATCTATCAGACGGTCAACAAAGAAGAGACGGCTTTCAAACATTTTCTGGTGGATAAGAACGCTGCCGCGGCATTGTGTCGCAACCACAAGCATCACACTCAGCAAATCGGGGGTAAGCCCCGGCCAGGGTGCATCGGCTACAGTAAGTATCGAGCCGTCAAGAGCTGTCTCTATCTCATAATGGTCTTTAGCGGGAATGAAAATATCATCGCCGCGAAGCTCCAAATCTATGCCAAGGCGCCTGAAGCTGTCAGGAATTATGCCGAGGTTATGATATGACACATTTTTAATAGTCAGTTCGCTGCGGGTAATCGCCGCCATGCCTATGAAACTGCCTACCTCAATCATATCAGGCAGGATTTTATGCTTGGTGCCGTGCAGCGAGGAGCATCCGTGAATAGTTATGAGGTTGGAGCCAAGACCGTCGATTTTGCAACCCATGCCCGACAGCATACGGCAAAGCTGCTGCACATAAGGTTCGCATGCCGCATTATATATGGTGGTTTTACCTTCGGCGAGGCTCGCCGCCATAATAATATTAGCGGTACCTGTCACTGAAGCCTCGTCGAGAAGCATATATGTGCCTTTGAGCCCGTCAGGAGCAGTCAAATGGTATGCGTGCTTTTTATCATCATAAGAGAGTTTCGCCCCGAGGTTTAGGAAACCGCTGATATGGGTATCCACTTTTCTCCTGCCAATCTTGTCTCCTCCCGGCTTGGCAAACCATGCACTGCCGAAACGGGCAAGCAACGGACCCACAACAAGAACACTGCCGCGCAAGGAAGCACACTTCTCTACAAATTCCTTGCCGTTGATATAATCCACATCAATGTCATCAGCCTGAAAAGTGAACTCACCTTTAGACAGGCGCCTGACCTTGACACCCATACCCCTGAGAAGGGAAATAAGGTTTCTTACATCAAGGATTTCAGGGACATTGCTGATTTTCACCTCGTCCGCCGTAAGGAGTACAGCGCTGATAACCTGTAATGCCTCGTTTTTCGCTCCCTGGGGTTCGATTTCGCCCTGCAGTCTATGACCGCCCTCTATGATGAATTTGCTCATTTCGCTTGTATATATAATTTTCCTGCTAATTTAACACTAAATCAGGTCACACGCAAATCATAGGCGCACAACCTCCGGCTTAAGCCCTATACCAAACCTCTGCTGTACATCCGCGACTATTGCTTTTTCAAGAGCAAGAATATCATCGGAAGTGGCATTGCCGGTGGCGTTTATCAGAATGAGCGGCTGTTTGTGCCACACACCCGCATTGCCGAGCGTGCGACCTTTCCACCCGCATTTATCAATCAGCCAAGCTGCCGGAATTTTAACCGAACCACCATTTAAAATAAAATGCGGCACAGACTCAATATCAATGCCCATACCTTTGACCCTTTCACAAAAAGCGTCCCATTCAGTAGAACTGACAACCGGATTTTTAAAATAGCTGCCTGCGCTTCCGGTTTCATCGGTGCGCGGCAACTTGCTGTCACGTATTTCTAGCACCTCGTTTCTTACATCAACAGGAGTCAGTCCGCTTTTTCCGGCAAGTTTTTTCAGCGGGCCGTATTCCAGTTTAGGCTCCGAGTTTTTAGACACGGTTATCGCAACCTGAAGCACAATATACCTGCCGGAATTTTCCGGATGTTTGAACACTGAATAGCGGTAACCGTAGTCCAGTTCATCGTGCGACAAAGTGAGGAACTTGTTTTCAACACGGTCCCACACTTTAACATATTTAACGCATTCGCCAAATTCCACACCGTAAGCGCCCGCGCACTGCACCGCCGCACCCCCGACCGTGCCGGGAATACCGGAAAGGTTTTCCAATCCCCACAATCCTGCCGCGCATATATTCGCCACAAGGTCATCAAGAACCACTCCCGCACCTACAACAACTTCCATCTCACCGCCGCCCAGCGCAACTGCATCCCAACCCATTATCGCAGGATGAATAAGCACGCCGGGATATGCTTCCCCGAATATAATATTTGAACCACCGCCAATAATTGCTATTCCGTTCTCGCCGGATATGCTTTCGGCAAGCGCGGAAGCTGCGGGCGCATCCTCAGGCGCATCAAACTCCACCCAGTTGGCACACCGGGAGTTAAGGCGCATTGTGTTATAGGGGCGTAAACCAATCTTTTCGCGGGTATGTATCATGACTCACATTGAATTAGCGTTTTCAAATCTCCTACAAAATTAAGCCGATAATCACTACTTTCCAAATTAACGTATTGATTTCATCGATAGAAATCAATAATCGGCATCAGAAC
>CAMWQE010000222.1 GCA_947176335.1 uncultured Porphyromonadaceae bacterium
GACATGGCTTGTGGTTCTTGCTATTGACACAATTGTTTCACGAAGCAATGAGAAAAGACTATAATCTCGAAAAACGGAAATATGTTGTTGGGGGATTGATAGTAGTCATTGTATGTATCTATTTGATTCGCCTTTTCAACCTTCAGGTCGCTGATTCAAAATATAAGGCATACGCCGATTCAAACGCATTCCTCAAAAAAGCCATATATCCCTCACGGGGAATCATATATGACCGCAATGGCAAAGTTGTTGTTTACAACCAGCCGGCATATGACATAATGATGATTCCCAAGGATGTGCAGCCTTTTGACACACTTGACTTCTGCCGCACCCTATCGATTACCCCGGAGCAGTTCAAAAAAAGGATTGCGGATATGAAAGACCGACGTCTCAATCCGGGATATTCCGCATACTCTCCGCAAACATTCATGACTCACCTTTCGGCGGAAGACTATGGCAAACTTCAGGAAAAGATGTACCGTTACCCGGGATTTTTTATACAGAAAAGAATCCTCCGCGAGTACGGCTACAATACAGCGGCAAATATCCTCGGAAACATCAGGGAAGTCTCGCAGGCAGATATTGACCGGGATTCATACTATTCTCCGGGTGACTATACCGGCGACCTCGGAGTAGAAAAAAGTTATGAATCTTACCTCAGAGGTGAAAAAGGTGTTGAGATTCTGATTCGTGACGCGAAGGGACAGATTCAGGGGCGCTATGAAAATGGAGCGCATGACCGCAACGCCATTTCCGGCAGAAACCTGAAACTCGCCATTGACATTGACCTGCAGCAGTACGCAGAGTCGCTCATGGTTAATAAAATCGGGGCTGTTGTAGCTATCGAGCCGCAGACCGGTGAAATCCTCGCTATGGTTTCATCGCCTACCTATGACCCATCGCTCCTTGTCGGAAGGAAAAGAGGCGCAAATTACAAAGAGCTTGTCAATGACAAATACAAGCCTCTTTTTGACCGCGCTCTCATGGCGGCATATCCTCCCGGCTCGACTTTCAAGCCGGGACAAGGACTCATCCTCCTGCAGGAAGGAATCATAAACCTCTCTACTGCATATCCTTGTTATCATGGCTATATTAATGGAGGATTGAAAGTCGGATGCCACGGGCATGGCTCCCCTCTGCCGTTGAAACCGGCTTTGCAGACCTCATGTAACGCTTATTTCTGTTGGGGATTCAAAAACATGATGGACCGTAAATCAAAATACGGAAGTACTGCTGATGCATTTGAGGTATGGAAAAACCACCTTGTGTCACTCGGCTACGGATACCGCCTTGGAGTGGATCTGCCAAGCGAAAGCCGAGGTTTCATACCGAATGCGCAATACTATAACAAGCGCTATGGCGAAAACCGCTGGAACGGCAATACCATAATATCAGTATCAATCGGTCAGGGTGAAGTTTTAGCTACTCCCCTGCAGATTGCCAACCTGTGCGCGACTATAGCGAACCGCGGATGGTTTATCACACCCCACGTCGTAAAGGAAATTGAAGATACTGTCCTCCCCTCGAATCTTACCGACAAGAGATTCCCTACGATTAACCAAAGTTATTTCAATGATGTTGCGGAGGGAATGAGAATGGCGGTGTTGGGAGGTACATGCCGCCTTGCCAATCTGCCCGACATTGAAGTCGCAGGCAAAACAGGAACTGCACAGAACCCTCATGGCAAGGACCACTCCGCTTTCATTGGCTTCGCTCCTTACAACGAGCCGAAGATTGCAGTATGCGCCTATGTCGAGAATGCTGGCTTCGGAGCCACATTCGGAGTGCCTATCGGCAGCCTTGTGATGGAGAAATATCTTAAAGGGCATATATCTGACGAGAGAAAATATCTTGAGCAGAAGATGTTGGAATCAAATACGATAATATACAGTGGAGTCAAAAAACATTAACCAGTCATATTTCCGTTATGTCGACTGGTTCACTGTCGGCATATATCTTGTCCTCATAGTCGCTGGAGTATTCAGCGTCTATGCGGCAAGCTATGACTTTGACAATGCGAGCATTTTTGATTTCAACGAGTTTTCAGGCAAGCAGGTGCGTTGGATAGGATGTGCGCTTGCCCTCGCGCTGATGATATTGCTCATAGACGCGCGAATGTACGAAACGTACGCATACCCGGTGTACATATTCGTCGTTTTGCTGATGGTCGTCACGATATTTGTCGCGCCGGACATCCAAGGGTCGCGGTCATGGATTGTGTTGGGACCTGTAAGCTTCCAGAGTGCGGAATTTGGCAAATTCGCCACGGCACTCGCTCTTGCCAAGCTTTTCAGCACCTATGATTTCAAACTGAATGAAAAACCGGCTAACTATTTCCGTGCGCTCCTGATTATCTTCATTCCGATTATACTTATTCTCGCCCAGAAAGAGACCGGGTCGGCGCTCGCCTATCTTGCTCTGTTTTTTGTCCTGTACCGCGAAGGCATGAGCGGACTTGTACTGCTTGCAGCTTTCTGCGCGGTGCTGTTCTTTGTGCTCGCAGTAAAATACGCTGACATACCTTTCATGGAAATAAGCCTCGGCGAGGCTCTCGTGTTTGTCATCATCATGCTGATGATGGAGCTGATGATGGTGTTTTACTGCAAGCAGTACACGGCAGCAAAAAATCTCTTCCTGTGGTTTGCCGGAACCGGTCTGGTGGCATTCGCCTGTGACCTTTTAGGATTTCCTATTCCCGGGCTCCCCTTCTTTCTTACTGTAATTGCAGCAGCGTGCATCTACAGCCTCATTCTTGTTCTTCGTGGAGAAACCAAGAAGGTTCTTATTACAATCGGTGCCGTTGCAATAGCGGTTATATTCCTTTTCTCTGTGAACTATGCCTTTACTTCGGTGCTACAGCCGCATCAGCAGCAGCGAATCAAGGTGACGCTGGGGCTTGAAGAGGATTTGCTGAATGCCGGATACAATGTCAACAAGTCGAAGATTGCAATCGGTTCGGGAGGGATGACAGGCAAAGGATTCCTGAACG
>CAMWQE010000223.1 GCA_947176335.1 uncultured Porphyromonadaceae bacterium
GCTTCCATTGTGCTCCATCCTGGTGCGCTTCTCGTGGTCGGGATTGATGAGGTTAAGCTCAATCATGAGCTGGCATCCGTTGCAAATGCCGAGGCTGAGTGTGTCGGGGCGCGCATAGAAGTTTTCAAGCGCTTTTCCGGCTTTTTCATTCCACTTGAATCCTCCAGCCCAGCCTTTTGCAGAGCCGAGAACGTCAGAATTGGAAAATCCGCCGCAGAACACAATCATGTTCACATCCTCAAGTGTTTCCCTGCCGCTCATAAGGTCGGTCATGTGCACATCCTTGACATCAAATCCGGCGAGATACAGGGAGTATGCCATTTCCCTGTCGCCATTCACACCTTTTTCACGGATAATTGCCGCACGGACACCTGATTTGTCATGCTTGCCAAGAGTTATGCCGCGTGATGCGAGTTTTCCGTCGAATCCTTTGGGGAAGCGGTAGCGGATAGGCTGCTTCTTATAGTTCTCAAAGCGTGCTTTAGCATGGGCTTCTCCACTCTGCTCGCAATCCATGAGATACGAAGAGCGGTACCATACATCGCGCATATAATCAATGTCGATGAGGCGTTCTGTGCCTTCGTGGTTGACCATAAGCACTCTTTCCGCGGTTGTCTTGCCGATGATTTTCGCAGGAACGCCGGCTTCATCAAGAACTTTGAGGGCGCTCTCCACGCTGCTGTCAGCAAGCTGAAGCACAATTGCGGGATTCTCGGCAAACAGAATCTTGACGAGGTCGCTCTGTCCTTCGGCAACAAAAGCCTCGGTATTGAAATCAATGCCGCCATTGGTATTGGCAAACGCCATTTCAAGGAGAGCAGTAACGAGACCTCCGGCGCTGACATCGTGTGCGGCAAGGACAGAACCTCTCTTGACGAGACGCTGCACAGCCGCAAATGCCGAAGCAAAGAGCGTAACATTCTTAACTGTGGGAGCGTCGGAACCAATCTTGTTAAGGCTCTGCGCGAATGCACTGCCTCCAAGACGGAGCTCGTCGCCGGAGAAGTCTATATATAATAAGGTGGAATTCACATTGCGCAGCACAGGCGAAACGGTCTTGCGGATGTCGCTGACCTCACCTGCAGCTGAGATTATCACAGTGCCGGGGGCGAATACTCTGTCATTGCCATATTTCTGGGTCATTGAAAGAGAGTCCTTGCCGGTAGGTATATTTATGCCGAGAGCGCATGCAAAATCGCTGCAAGCCTCAACAGCCCGGTAAAGTGCCGCGTCCTCCCCGGGATTTTTGCACGGCCACATCCAGTTGGCACTGAGTGAAACCGAGCTTAGCCCGTCTTTTAAAGGAGCCCCGACAATATTTGTAAGCGCTTCCGCTATTGCAATCACCGAGCCTTTTGCTGAATCGGCAAGCGCGACCTGAGGTGCATGACCGATAGATGTCGCTATGCCTTTGCGTCCGCGATAGTCAAGCGCAACCACTCCGCAGTCGCTCAGCGGCAACTGAATCTCGCCCTGACACTGCTGGCGGGCAACCTTACCGGTGACAGAACGGTCAACCTTGTTTGTGAGCCAGTCCTTGCATGCCACAGCCTCAAGGCTAAGCACGTCACGGAGATATTCCTCTATTTTTGAGTCGGTGTACTCCACATTTTCGTAAGTGAGGACCTGTGTGGTGTCTGTCATCACGGTTTTCGGAGAGTTGCCGAACATATCCGCCATAGCGAGGTCAATAGGACGGATACCGTCTTTCTGCTCAAAGACGAAGCGGTCATCGCCGGTGGTTTCACCAACGACATACAGCGGGCTACGCTCACGGTCAGCGATGCGGCTTACATATTCTATGTCTTTTTCGCGGATAACCATGCCCATTCTCTCCTGACTTTCATTGCCAACAATCTCTTTAGCCGAGAGGGTAGGGTCACCTACAGGGAGTGCCGCCATGTCAATTTTTCCTCCGGTTGACTCAACGAGCTCAGACAATGCGTTGAGGTGTCCACCCGCTCCGTGGTCATGGATAGAGACGATAGGATTGTTGTCGCTTTCTGCAAGTGCCCTGATGACATTGCTAACACGCTTCTGCATTTCAGGATTTGCCCTCTGGATAGCGTTGAGTTCTATTGAGTTGTCGTAGCTTCCGGTCTCAACGGATGACACAGCTCCACCGCCCATGCCGATGCGGTAGTTGTCGCCGCCCATAATAACCACTTTCTGTCCCGGTTCCGGCTCACCTTTTATAGCGTCTTTCTTAGCAGCGAAGCCAACACCTCCGGCAAGCATGATGACTTTATCGTAAGCGTACATACGCCCGTTTTCATCGTGCTCGAATGTGAGAAGCGAACCGCAAATGAGAGGCTGACCGAACTTGTTGCCGAAATCGGATGCTCCGTTGGAGGCTTTTATAAGGATTTCAGCAGGTGTCTGGTATAGCCAAACCCTCGGGTTCATCATGAGTTCCCAGCGGTGGTCGGGTGACATTCTGGGGTATGAGGTCATATAGACAGCAGTACCGGCAATAGGAAGGCTTGCCTTTCCTCCGCCGAGACGGTCTCGGATTTCACCTCCGCTGCCGGTAGCCGCGCCGTTGAAGGGCTCTACTGTTGTGGGGAAGTTATGGGTTTCCGCTTTAAGTGAGATTACCGTGCGGACAGGTTTCACATCAAAATAATCGGGACGGTCGGGATTCGTGGGGTAGAACTGGTCGATTTCAGGACCTTTAACGACTGCCACATTGTCCTTGTAAGCCGAAACAAGCCCGTTGGGGTTGACCTGGGATGTTTTTTTGATGAGCTTGAAAAGGCTGGATGGTTTCTCCTCGCCGTCTATGATGAATGTGCCGTTGAAAATTTTATGGCGGCAGTGTTCGGAATTTACCTGAGAGAAGCCGAATACCTCACTGTCGGTGAGGGGACGCCCGAGGTTCTCAGCGAGATTACGGAGGTAATCTTCCTCTTCAGGGCTGAGGGCAAGACCTTCTGCC
>CAMWQE010000224.1 GCA_947176335.1 uncultured Porphyromonadaceae bacterium
GGCCTTACCTTCGATATCAAGGCTCTCGATTACCGGGCTTTTCTCGAAATTGACCACCGTGTTTATTTTCACACCTACATTATTGGCGCTTACCTTAAAATCTTTCAAGGCGATATGCTTGGGCTTGCGCTGGTTCCAGTCTATGCGCCCGTCCACACCGAAAGACATCTTGCCAAGCTCCACGCCGGGCATTATCTCACCACCGCCAAAACCGTCGATGTCCACCGAGTACACCGGGGCATCCACCCCACCCAGAATGGCGTCGCTAATCCTTACGGTGACATCAATCGAATCCGCAAGAGAGAAGTACCGCACCGGAGCGCCACCCTCGATTGCGAACTTGTCGAGAGTGAGGTAAGGCATCGTTGTTTCGGTGGAATCATTTTTGGAGGGAGGCACTATAAGATAATTCGCCACCGAATCATTAACCTGCACGATGTTGACATCCGGTTCTTTGAACACTACATCGTAAAGCATCACCGTGCCACCCATTAGAGCCCACACATTCACTCCGCCGGCAAAGTGGTCCAGAGTCAATAGCGTGTCGGCATTTGCAGGAAGCTGGACACGGACGCTGTCCGGCACCCCGCGGAGCGCATGGCTCACAACAGTAAGCCCGTCAACCTCAAGCGACACTTTCGGGAAAGTGGACCAGAAACTGAGTTCTACCTTCTTAGCAGTCACATCCGCGTCAAGGTATTTGCTCGAATATTTGCTGACCATCGGAGTAAGTTCCTCGGAACTCAGCATCCACACGCCTATACTTATCACCGCAACTACAAGCAGCACAAGAATACCCACAGGAATTAGCACCCATTTCAGCACCTTGCGCCACCCCGAAGACCTCTTGCCCTGCTTCGGAGCGTTGCCACCGTCCTTATAGTCCACTTGATTGTCCACTTTGTAACAAATTTATGCCGTTTAGCGCAAAACTACCCTTACCGGCAATTACTCATAAATATAATAGTTATAAGTATAAATGTCGCACTAAAAATATTGTTCGCCCGAAAGCGCTGTTTTTTTGCACCGTAAAAGTACAAACATTCTTCCAACCGCGCCTCATCAATCCGGTTTTAAGTCGCTCCTGACTTCTTTAACCTGCAAGAATCCTGCAAACAGGGGGATTGACGCTATAACAGAGACAGACTGTTGAAAATGTCTAGGTTTTTATTAAATTCGCGGCATAGAACTTAACATCCACACTATTTTATTGACTGAAATGAAAGTATCATCGATTTTTATCCCGTCACTGCTGCTTGTTGCTACCTCATGCGGCAGCAACGGCGCCAACACATCCGGTGGCACAACAGACGCAATGACTGCCGGCATAAGCGGACAATGGTCCATTGAAAATATTGCATTCAGCGATTCAGATTATATCCGCCCGGCAGAGGAAACGCCCGGAGCGAAGCAATATATCACGTTTGAAGACGATACATATTTTATCCAGACAAACTGCAATACCATGTCCGGCACATATTCAATCGCAGGAGATTCCATATTCATGGGAGACGGAGCAATGACGGAAATGGCATGTGACAATATGAATGTGGAAGATGCACTCCGCAGAATCATCCCACACATCTGCATCATTGACATGGAGAATGATTCTGTCATGCGCCTCAACAGCAGCGTTGCCTCGGAATACATTGTTTTGAAGAAAATCACCGAATCCGAATAGTGGCTCAGGAATGGATAGCTGCAGACGCATGGTGCGCCTGTATACGGGGAACCGAATACAAAATTTCATGACGCAAAATTCGTCATTAGCGATATTATTCTTATATTTGAGCCATTAAAAATCCACTAATACCAAAACAGATATGTTACAGCAAGAAGATGTCCTCACCCTGGAGGCTAAAGGCATTACCGAGGAGCAGCTTAACGCGATGCTCGCCCGGTTCGCAAAAGGATTCCCGTTTCTCACGATAATCGATGCGGCTCGTCCCGGCAAAGGAATAACCGTACTCACTCCAGAGCAGGAGGAGAAAGCACGCCTGCGCTGGCGCAAATATCTCGCTGACGGAGGCGATGTGTGCAAGTTCGTTCCGGCAAGCGGCGCGGCTTCGCGTATGTTCAAGGCTTTGTTTGAATTTGTTGACGGTGATGTCGAAGTTGCTCCGGAAGGTTCTCCGGTAGATGTGCTTCTCGCGTCATTCGACAAACTTCCCTTTGCCAAAGAGCTCGACGAAACATGCAAGAAACTCTACGACACCTCTGCAAAAGACCTTATCTCGGCAAAGCAGCAGAAGAAAGTAATCGCCGCACTCATCAAGCCGGAAGGCATGAATTACGGTGGTCTGCCTAAAGGCCTCCTCAAATTCCACTCCTACGAGACAGGCAGCCGCACTCCTCTGGAAGAGCAGCTTACAGAAGGAGCCCAGACAGCCGCTACAAACGGCATCGTAAACCTTCATTTCACAGTTTCGGCAAATCACCGCAAACTGTTTGAGGAAAAACTCGCCGAAGTGCTTCCCGAAACGGAGAAACGCACAGGCGTGAAATTCAATGTGAGCCTCAGCGAGCAGAAACCGAGCACCGACACCGTTGCTGCAAACCCGGACAACACACCTTTCCGCGAGGACGGCAAACTGCTGTTCCGTCCCGGCGGCCATGGCGCGCTTATCGACAACCTCAACGACATGGAGGCGGCAGTGGTGTTCATCAAGAACATTGACAACGTTGTGCCTGACAGCCGCCGCGAACCGACTGTCAAGTACAAGGAGGTGATTGCCGGATATATGATGGAGCTGCACGACACAATAGTCCACTACCTCGACCTTCTCGCAAAAGGAGAATATAACGAGGCTAAACTTGATGAGATGTTTGTGTTCCTCCGTGACAAACTCGGTCTCCGCGACCCGAATTTCACCAAGATGGATGTTACCCATCGTGCGGTTTACCTCCATGACAAGCT
>CAMWQE010000225.1 GCA_947176335.1 uncultured Porphyromonadaceae bacterium
CCTTAAAGAAGATGTGTACCCCGCCCTGCGCCACTCCGACTACCGCATCGAGTATACCGTCCGCGCTTTCACCCAGGTTGATGAAATCATCCGCGTGGCTCAGACACGCCCCCAGAATCTCAGCCTCGCAGAATTCTTCAATGCCGCACGTAGCCAGGCGGAAGGCTCCAAGCTCTATAACGAACTCTTTGAGACAGCCGCTACAATGTACCCCGAAAGCGAAATCGCCAACCTCAACGCGGCAAACGCAGCTATGCAGCGCGGCGACCTTGCCTCAGCTGAGAAATACCTCGCTAAAGCCGGCGACACCCCACAGGCAACCTATGCCCGCGCAAACCTTGAGGCGCTCCGGGGCAACTACGAGGCTGCCGCAACCCTCTTCCAGCAGGCTGCGCGCCTTAAGGTTGCCGACGCACCCGCTGCGCTCAACCAGATCAACAAACTCATAAACGATTGAACAATAATACTATAATAAATCAATAACTTTATCCAAGTTCTTATGAAAAAAATCAATTATTATCTCGGAGCCCTTGCTCTTGCCACACTTGGCATGACATCTTGCTCCAGCGATGACATCACTGGTCCCGAAGGACCGGATACCAGTGTGGAACGCACAGTCTATGTAAACCTTTCTATTCATGGTGATCCTTCAGACGGTTCTCGTGCAGCAAGTGATGATGGAAATCCTGTTGACCCCGGTGATTTTTCTCAGGGTACAGAGTCAGAATCTGCAGTCAACACTGTTTATCTTGTTTTCTATGATGAAGCAGGCAACGTTGTTGGTTCTGTAACACAAATAGAAGTAGGTAATGCTGGAGATCCGGATGGATTTAACCCCACAACCACTGCAGCTGGCACAGTAGAATCACAGCTTAAACGTTCAGTTGCTGTAACACTGCGTCAGGGACAAGCAAATCCCGCACAGGTTATGTGTTACATCAATCCTTCCAATCCTTCTGCTCTGCAGAATCCCCTTTACACTTTGCAGACTACTACAAGCAGTTCAGTAGTGACAAAGATTTCTAGTACAGAATCTTGCTTCCCCATGAGTAATTCAGTATATTATGGTGCTGATGGAAAGCTTATTATGGGTGTTGCAATACCGGTAGACGCGATTTTTGAGAAGGAAGATGACGCAAAGGCAGCTCTTGAGTCTGCAACAGGCGAAGATATCATAGACATTTATGTTGAACGTTATGCCGCAAAACTTCGTGTAACAGGTATTGATGATGCTACAGTAACCCCGTATGAGACAGCAGGTCTTAAATATACCGTTGGTGAAAATGGAGCAATAACAAGAACTGAGGTTCCTATTGTTCTTACTTTTAACGTTACTGGTTGGGCTGTTAATGGTGAGTCAAAAAGCACTTATCTTATTAAGTCTTTCAGGGAATCAGCTAAGGACGGGCAGATTCTTACTGAAAATATTCCATACGCTACTATTAACGCTCGAATTAATTCAACTACAATTGGTTACAATCCTGAAACAGGTGTAATTACTACGGGCGGAAATTTATCAACATGGGTATGGAATTCTCCTGCAAATCATCGTTCATATTGGGCACTTTCACCTGTGTACTTCCAGTCTGAATATCCTGAAGTACTGACTGACTACAAGGGACATGAAAATGAATACAGCCAGGTATTCCTTTCATACAATCAGATTACAGGCGAGGGAGGAACAACTAAGCTTGGTTTTGCCGGTAACGATACCGAATTCCACTATTTCAAAGAAACCACTTCCGGTTATCCTGCACTTCGTTCTAAAAACCCGAATGCTGCAGTAGCATCAGTTGCTATCGTAGGTCGTTATTCATTGAAAGTAGATGGAGCTGATGTACCGGCTAATACTTCTTTCTACACCTACCTCAATAATAATCCTAATGGTGTTGGTAAAGGTAACGCCAGCGTATATTTTGAAGTTGCCCCCACTGGTGCGACAACTGGGCTTGAAAGTGCAGTAGCTGGTGGAACATCAATGAAAGAGCGCTTCCTCCGTCAGGTTACAGTGTTATACCAAAACACAGCTGCTGAGGGTGAAACACCTAACTATGTACGTTATTCAGATTTGTCTGCGCTTGCAGGTGTAACTGAAATTGCTACTCCGACAGAAGAAGTTCTTACTACTACTGAAACAACTGAGGATGGCACTACAACACTCGTTGCCAAATTCGCTTCCCGCAGCCGCACACTTCAGATTAAAAAAGAAGTTAGCTTAACCGGTATTTACATCAATAATCAGGGTACACCTATGAAGATTGTTCCGGATGACGAGACTCCTGGTGATAATGAGGTTACACTTACTGATGCAAACCGTATCCTTTGGCAGAATGTTGGTACATGTAACTTCTATCAGTTAGGTTCTGCATTCTATGATGTTCCTGTTAAGCACCTCGGTTGGTATCGTGCAGACAATCCCCAGCGTAATTCAACACAGATTGACTTCTCATTGGTCCGTCTCGGTGACCTCGGCATGGTTCGTAACCACAGCTACACCATTAATATTGATGGAATCACAGGACTTGCTGCCGGTATCGGTGGTGTGGATGATGCAATCATTCCCCCGGCTGACACAAAAGACGTTTACATGGCTTACCGTGTCAACATCCTCAAATGGGCTGTCGTTCCTGAACAGGGAGTAACCCTTGAATAATTAATAACCCATACCTCCTCCCTCCCATAGGGTATGCCGCTTTGATCGGCGGCATACTCACCAAATAAAAAAAACAAAAAACAAACACAGAAGTGAATACAGTAATTATCAGACAGCTCAGGCTCATTGGAGCGCTCATCCTTGTGGCGTTCCTCTCGGGATGTGGCTGGGTGCATCAGGGAATCTCCGAATGTCCCGCGCAGCTGCGTGTGAAATTCGTGTTTGACTACAACATTAGGTTTGACGA
>CAMWQE010000226.1 GCA_947176335.1 uncultured Porphyromonadaceae bacterium
CATATATCCTTTCCGGCGATGTAATCGGTAAATGCCGTAAGATGCATGGTGAATGGCATAACAAACCATCTGAATAATGACATTTCTCAAACAGGTTTTGATGGCAACGCTGGTATTGACAGCTGTAAGTGGCTGCGTATGCCGTCAAGATAACAGACATGATAATATGTGTGAAAAATTGCCGATGCAGGAAGACGGGATTGTGCGTTTGTCAAAAATCAAGGTTAATCCGGCTTATCTGGAGGAGTATATGAGGTTTGCCATGGAGGTAGGCTCTATCTCATTGCAGACTGAGCCCGGAGTGCTGACTATGTATGCGGTAGCCGACAAAGGTAATCCATGCAATATAACTATTTTAGAAACTTATTCCAGTCAGGATGCTTATAAAAAGCATATTGCATCTGAGCATTTCCAGAAATACAAGCAAGGGACACTTCACATGGTTGATTCTCTTGTGCTTGATGATGTGATTCCTCTTAATCCTGATAATATGCTCATTAACTTCATAAATGTGGATAACATCCGTTGAACTCCCAAGTTTGCTGATTCGTTATATTATAAACATTAAATCAGAATAGACATGGATGAAATAAATCTATCAGAAATCAAGTCACCGGCAGATATCCGTAAAATGAGTCTGCCGGAATTAACCAAACTTGCAGCGGAGATGCGCAGTGCGTTGCTTGAAAAGCTATCTGCACATGGAGGTCACATCGGTCCTAACCTTGGTATGGTCGAAGCTATCATAGCGTTGCATTATGTTTTCGATACTCCGCAGGATAAGGTAGTGTTTGATGTTTCACACCAGACATATCCCCACAAAATGCTTACCGGGCGCATGGATGCGTTTACAGATCCGGCAAAATATGATGAAGTGACAGGATATACTAATCCTTCAGAGAGTCCTTATGACCTGTATTCCCTCGGACATACCTCTTCCGCAGTGGCACTTGCCGCAGGTATCGCCAAAGCGCGTGACCTGCAAGGAGGGAAAGAAAATGTTATCGCTGTTATAGGCGACGGGTCGCTGAGCGGCGGTGTAGCGTTTGAAGGGCTTGACTATGGCGCGACACTCGGCACTAATTTTATTGTGGTAGTTAATGATAACCAAATGAGTATTGCCGAGAATCACGGAGGAATATATGCGGACCTAAGGTTGCTCCGGCATTCCAACGGCACAGCGGAGCCTAATCTTTTCCGTGCAATGGGGTATGGATACCGTTATGTCAACTACGGAAATGA
Source organism: uncultured Porphyromonadaceae bacterium (assembly GCA_947176335.1). Lineage (GTDB taxonomy): Bacteria > Bacteroidota > Bacteroidia > Bacteroidales > Muribaculaceae > Paramuribaculum. Next base: position 1,243 of record CAMWQE010000226.1, read on the forward strand.
CCTAAAGAGCCTGATAGAGATGTTCCGGTCAGTAAAAGATATTGATCATCCTGTAGTTGTCCATATCAACACCATGAAGGGCATGGGTCTTCCGGCAGCTGAGGCAAACAAAGAGGAATTCCATTACGGAGGACCGTTTGATTTGAAAACAGGCACACCTCTCCATGAAGATAACCCGAAGGATGAAACTGAGGATTACAGCGATGTGTTTGCCAAAGGAATGCTCCGGAGAATGAAGGAGAACGACAAGGTTGTCACCATAACAGCCGCAACTCCCGGCGTACTTGGTTTTGACCCGGCCCGTCGTAAAGAAGCCGGCAAGCAGTTCATTGATGTCGGTATTGCCGAACAGTCGGCGGTGGATGTGGCAAGCGGGCTTGCCAAAGGAGGAATGCGTCCTGTTGTAGGTTTCGTGAGCAGCTTCCTGCAAAGGGCATACGACCAGTTCAGCCAGGATATTGCGTTGAATAAGCAACCGGCAACATTTGTGGTGTTCTACGGCACAATGTTCGGCATGAATGATGAAACGCATCTCGGATTCTTCGATATATCGTTGCTATCCAATATACCTAACCTTCTTTATCTTGCCCCCACATGTAAGGAGGAATTTGATTCGATGCTTGACTGGGCGGTAAGGCAGAATGAGCTCGCTGTGGTTATCAGGACTCCGGGAGCGATTGCAAATGCTAATCCTGCAATTGAATTGCTTGATGATTATTCCACACCGAAGTATGATATTGTGCGGCAGGGTGAAAATGTAGCTCTGATAGGTGCCGGGTCCATGTTCGCGTTTATGGAGCATGCTGCAGACAATCTTTCAAGCCAAGGAGTGAATGTGACGCTTATCAATCCGCGAAATTTATCGACACTTGACAGTGCCGCACTCGATACTCTAAAGGATTACAAAGTTGTTGTAACTGCCGAAGACGGAATTGTTGACGGAGGATATGGACAGAAAGTTGCCTCATATCTTGGAGAAGCGCCTGTAAAGGTTGTGAACTTAGGTTTACCAAAACAATTCCTTAACCGATATGACTATTCGGAGTTGCAGGAAAAATGCGGTCTTACTCCTGAACAGATTGCTGATATAGTTCTTGACGCATTGAAATAAGTATACAAGCATACTTCCATAAGTTACAGTGGGTTCTGGCTTGACATGTCAGAATCCACTGTTCGCATTTTTAACACTGTTGAAATGGAACGAGGAGAGGGTTTGGATTGTTGTATTATAAAAGAGAATAAAAAAGGTATAGATTATGAAAAGGTATAATGTAATCAGATTTATCGGTGCAGCAATATTAGGACTCAGCCTCAGCAGCTGTGAGGCAGTGTGGGATTCATCAATTGACATCCCGCTCGGTTACGGTGGCAATGTAGGAGTATCGGTAAGCAATGTAGGATATTCGCCATGGGTGAATAATTGGACGAACTATATTTATATGCCTTGGAACGGCTTAGGATGGAATCCTGCACCGGTCCGTCCTATAATAACTCCGGTCCGTCCTGCTTTGCGACCAGGTACAGTTGCTCCTCCCGTTAATAATTGGCGACCGCCTGTAAATAATGGTAACTGGCGGCCTCCGGTAAACAATCAGCCTACTCAGCCGGCTCCGATCCGTCCCGGTAATT
>CAMWQE010000227.1 GCA_947176335.1 uncultured Porphyromonadaceae bacterium
TACGCGTCTGGGGGGCGTGAGGTCGCTAGTTCGAGTCTAGTCACCCCGACAAAAGTTAGAGCGGTGAGATTTCTCACCGCTCTTTTTATGCTTTAAAAAAAGAGATGTGGGGCACGGCAGCATTGCGCTGTGCCCCACGTCATTACAAACGAAATCAATTTGATTTCAGTGTTATGGTCGCAGGTTTCAGTCCCGGGGCTGTGGCTTTAAGGGTAATAGTGCCGGGGTTGGTGTCTGTTCGGACAATGGTGGTCAATTCACCGCTGAAGGCTTTCATGTGCGGTGCCTGGAACAATTCAAGCGATGCCGGATTGCCGTTTGCTGACGCATGATAGCTTCCCGCGCCGGTAACGGTAAATCGGATATCATTTTCAGCATCAGGCACAAGATTGCCATCCTTGTCCACAACGCTTACACGCACAAAAGCGAGGTCTTTCCCGTCAGCCTTATAGCTATCGCGATCGGGAGTAAGCACAATATGGTGTGCTTTGCCTGCTGTACGGATTTCCTTCTCGGCAACGGCATTGCCGTCCTTGTCGTAAGCGACAACTTTTACAGTTCCGGGCTCATACTTGGTGTCCATCCACATAAGCCGATACCTTTTCTGGCGTTCAAAGGTTGCGCGTGCTTCGGGAGTGTATGTGCTGTCTATACCTATTGAAAGATCTTTGGTGCGTCGTCCCTGGCTCACACCGTTAATGAAAAGTTCTGCTGAGGGATAATTTGTATATACAAAAATAGGTGTTGTTTCCCCTTCACGTCCATGCCATGTCCAGTGGGGGAGGATGTGCAAGGTTTCCTCATTAGGATTCCAATGGCTACGGTAAAGGTAATAACGGTCTTTAGGAATACCCGCAAGGTCTACTATGCCGAACAGGGAGCTGTGGCTTGGCCAGTTAGTATAATAAGGAGTTGGTTCTCCAAGATAATCGAAGCCGGTCCAGACAAACTCGCCCATTGTGTAAGGCAAGTCATCGTGCATGATGAAATCATCCTCCGGAAGATTTGACCAACCGCAGTGCTCCACATCGTATGAGCTACTCTGATGGTCATCGTATGTCGCCATGGATTTTCGTTCCACCGGAAATTTATATACTCCGCGTGAGCTGACAGTTGATGCTGTCTCACTTCCAAGAATAAGTTCCTGTGGCAGTTTACGGTATGCTTCCGGATATTTGAACGGCCTGTAATTGAATCCGGGAATATCCATTACCGCGGCAAAATTATTGTTTATTACAGCATCCGGTGCATCCATGCCCTGAGTGACGGGACGTGTTGGATCCTCACGGTGGCATATGTCCTGGAGCCAACGGGCTATTCGCGCCTGACCTTCCCCCCATTGGTTAGGTACTTCGTTTCCTATGCACCACATTACAACCGACGGGTTGTTGCGGTAATTGTGAATCAGGTTTGTAAGGTCTTTTTCAGCCCATTCGTCAAAAAGGAGGTTATAACCGTTCTGGCATTTCGCCATGTTCCATTCGTCGAAGCTTTCAGCCATAAGCATCATGCCCATTTCATCACAGGCTCTCACCAGCTCAGGAGCGGGCATGTTGTGTGATGTTCTGATTGCGTTCACGCCCATGTCCTTCAATATGCGTATCTGTCGGCGTATTGCCGCGTCATTGACAGCAGCTCCAAGCGGACCGAGGTCATGGTGGTTGCACACACCCTTGAATTTTATTTTCTCGCCATTGAGGAAGAAACCTTCATTGGGTTTTATTTCAATGGAGCGGATTCCGAATGGAGTTGTGTACACATCTTTAAGTACATTCCCTTTGTACAGGCGTGTTTCCGCAGTGTACAGTGCAGGGGAGGCTGTTGACCACAACTCCGGATTATTAACTATAATGGATTGCACCGCCGCGCTGTCATTGTAAATATAATCCATCAAAGAAACTTTATCATTAGCGACTCGGGTGCCTTTCGGATCAAGAATAGTTGTTTCAATAGTGTAGTCGGCAGCATTAGCACCTTCAGGTAGTTCCGGAGTAGTACGGATATTTACTTTCGCCCACTCCTTATTTATATAAGGTGTGGTGATGTATGTTCCCCATACAGGGATATGTGCGTCTTCGGTCACAATCAGATGCACATTGCGGTATATACCCGCGCCCGGATACCAGCGTGATGATTCAGGGAGATTTTCAAGACGAACCGCAACTACATTCTTTTCACCGGGACTAAGGTATGGAGTTATATCGAAATGGAAAGAATTGTAACCGTAAGGCCAGTATGCCGCTTCCTTGCCATTGACATATACTTTTGCATGGCTCATCGCACCGTCAAAAAGTAGAGTGGCGCGTTGTCCCTCTTTAAGGTCCGACGCATCGATTTCTGTTCTGTACCATCCGGTTCCGACAAAAGGCAATCCGCCGGTGCGTCCGGCATGCTCCATCGCCTCTTTTTGACCGTCCTGTGTGATAGCCACATTCTGGCGGTCATTATCCCAACTGAACGGACCATAAATCGCCCAGTCATGCGGCACTGTTACCGATTGCCATTTTGAATCGTCAAAACCAGGCTTGATGAATTCCGGGCTGTCTTCCCGGGTAAACTTCCATTTTTCAAGCAGGGTTTCTTTCCTCGGCTGTTGCGCCCAGGAGGATAAGGCGCTCATCAGCATTAGTACGCATAGAGATGCGAAAGCTGTTTTTTTCATGGTAGATATTGTTAAATGATTAGTTTTTTGATTCCTATGCTACAAATATACTCAAAAATGTTTGTATCTCCCAGCTCTTGCACGGTCTCAATATAAAAAAGCAGCGATTGGCTTTTTCCAATCGCTGCAATCTTTACATGTTGTCGGGGTTAAAGGATTCGAACCTTCGACCCCCTTCTCCCAAAGCAG
>CAMWQE010000228.1 GCA_947176335.1 uncultured Porphyromonadaceae bacterium
GTACCAGTTGAGCACTTTGCGTATGTCGTTTGTATAGACACGGTCACGGTCAAAGTCAGGCACAGCCTCTCCGAACCATGTGCGCACGGCGGCATCGTCAGCGAAACCTTTCACATCGATAGGCTGACCTTCCGCTTTCGCTTTCACGGCATCAAGGATGTCAGCGAGAGGTTTGTCCTCCTCGGTTGTGTAGATTGATATGTCACCGAGTGAAACAACTTTGTCGTGAGCGTATGCCGGAGTACGCTTTCCGGTAGCGAGCGATTCCACGATAAGCATATTCTTACCCTGGCTAACAAGCTTGTAAAGACCCGGTTTTCCTGCTATTGAAAGTATTGTTCTAATCATATCTTGTTATATAAAGTATGTATTCCAATTAGTTTGCAGCCACAAAAGTAATTAAAATTCGGTAAATGTGAGTAACTTTGCGGTTCAATGACGAAAATTATAGATGGCTACTTTCTTTAAACTTCTGTTTCAGCTCATTTTATCTCCTGCCCAAGGCTGGAATGATGTGTCGTATGACAGCGTTGACCCGCGCAGACTTCTTTCCGCCGGCTTTTATCCTCTCATCACCGTGACTGCACTTGCTTTTTTCCTGCAGGGCTTCTATCATCCGGGCACTCCGTTTGTGTACCTGCTCGAGGAGTGCATAGTTGTGTTCGTGCAGTATTTCCTGTCATTTTTTGTAGCGCAGTTCATCTTCACATCTTTCATCCACAGGTATGTAAAGTCTGAACCGAGCGAAAAGCGCAACAACACATTCATAATTTTCTCACTCTCGCTCCTTGCTCTTGCCAGCCTTGTCGAGAATTGCATCCCCATCTTCATGCCTATCCGTGAATTTTTCGCCATTTATGTTGCTATAATCATGTGGCGCGGCTCACGTTATATGGCTGTGTATCATGACAAGATAGGTGCTTTCATGATAATGAGCATTCTGGCGATACTTGTGCCTCCTTTCGTCATCGGTTTCCTTTTTAACCTCATCATCCCTTCAGTAGGCTGATTTTGCAGCCGGTAAAGTAATGAATATATGAAACTTAAAGGCTCAGATATAAATATAAAGAACCGTCGTGCGCGGTTCGACTATGAAATCTCCGACACTTTCACCGCAGGAATGGTCCTTACCGGCACTGAAATCAAATCCCTCCGTCAGGGCAAAGGCTCGCTTACAGATAGCTTCTGCTATACTATGGACGGCGAGATTTGGGTGAAAAACATGTATATCGCGGAATATTTTTACGGTTCCTACAACAACCATTCCGCCCGCAGGGACCGCAAGCTGCTGCTGACCAAGAAAGAGATTGCCAAACTTGCCAAGAGCGGTAAGGAGTCCGGCTATACCATCGTGCCGCTCAAAGTATTCATCAATGAGCGCGGTCTCGCCAAGATGGTTATCGGCTTAGGCAGGGGCAAGAAGGAATACGATAAGCGCCAGAGCATCAAGGAGCGTGACGACAAGCGCGCTATTGCCCGTGCATTCCAGAAAAAGTGAGGATTCCGCCCCTTTTTCTCTTTCCGGCATTATAAATATGCCATAAAAACGCTTTTTTTGGAAACATCCGCGGAAGTTATTAAATTTGCAAGGAAATGAGTGCATTTTGCACCGCCGTGTATCCTGCGGTGCTTCACTGAGTTTCACGAGAATATAGTAAAAGCAGAAAATATTTTTTATAACCTTAACCATGGCAGAAAAAAAAGAAAAATTGTTTGACCAGTTTCCCCCGGTATCTACAGCCGAGTGGAAAGCCAAAGTAGAGGCAGACCTTAAGGGCGCCCCCTTTGACAAGAAGTTGGTCTGGCGCACAAACGAGGGCTTCAATGTTCAGCCCATGTACCGCGCGGAAGACATCGAGGGCTTCGCTACAACAGAATCCCTTCCCGGTGAATATCCTTATGTACGCGGCACACGTTCAGATAACGATTGGCTCACACGTCAGGAAATTCCCGCAGAAGATGCTAAAGCAGCAAATGAGAAAGCTAAGGAAGTACTCACAAAGGGTGTCACTTCTTTAGGCTTCAGCGGCTGCGGCACTGACTATGAAACTGTATGCACCCTTCTCGATGGCATTGACATTGCCAAAGTTGAAGTGAACTTCCACTGCTGCCCGCGCCACGCCGAGGAGCTTGCAGAGGCACTTGTCAAATATATCGGCGAAAAGAAAGCGGAGGCTACTTTCCGCGGGTCAATCGATTTCAATCCTTTCCGCAAGGCGTTGAAGCATGGCAAGGCTTTCCCCGGCGATATCGCCGCTATGGGCAAGCATCTTGTAGAAATCACCGCAAATGTGCCCGGGCTTAAAGTCCTTGCAGTAGACAGCGTGATGCTCAGCGATGCAGGCGCATATATTTTCCAGGAACTCGGCTATGCTCTTGCATGGGGTGCTGAATGGATGACCCTGCTCACTGAAGCAGGAGTGAGCGCTGATGAGGTTGCAGGCAAAATCAAGTTCAACATGGGTATTTCCAGCAACTATTTCATGGAGCTTGCAAAATTCCGCGCCGCCCGCATGCTTTGGGCTCAGATCGCGCATCAGTACGGTGCAAGCGAGGCTGCCTGCAAAATGGCTGTACATGCAATCACATCACGCTTCAACCAGACAATCTACGACGCGCATGTGAACCTGCTCCGCAGCCAGACCGAATGCATGAGCGCGGCTCTTGCCGGTGTTGACTCAATCACAGTGACTCCGTTTGACACTCCTTACGAAACTCCGGATGATTTCTCGGAGAGAATCGCACGCAACCAGCAGTTCCTTCTCAAAGAGGAGAGCCATCTCGACAAGGTTGTAGACCCTGCAGGCATTTCTCTTATACACAAATGACGCAGCCGACGAATAG
>CAMWQE010000229.1 GCA_947176335.1 uncultured Porphyromonadaceae bacterium
ACTCTCAGCCCTCCCACACCTTAAATAATATACGCATTAAAACGGAGTCGGTTCATCGGTCGGTCCAGCGAGGAAATCGGCGGTTCCACCTGTGAACTGCGTCACAGGCTCCTCCCCTCCCGCATTCAGGCGGCTTCCAACAGATGCTGTTGTGACAATCGGCATCTCGTCCCAGTTTTCAAAACGAGCAAACTCTTTCCTGAATCGCATCTTGACATCGTCAACCTTGCCGCTACGGTGTTTCGCCACAATAAACTCGGCGAGTCCGCGTATGTCATGCCCCTCCCCGTCCGTATCGGAGCGCAGGTAATACTCCGGTCGGTGGATGAAGCACACGATATCGGCATCCTGCTCTATCGCGCCGCTCTCACGAAGGTCGCTGAGCTGCGGCCGCTTGCCGTCCTTTGAGTCATTGCCACGGTTCTCGACGCTTCGGTTCAGCTGCGACAGTGCTACAATAGGTATGTTGAGTTCCTTGGCAAGCTGCTTGAGCGAGCGCGATATCATGCTCACCTCCTGCTCACGGCTGCCGAACTTCATGCCGGATGCGTTCATCAGCTGCAGGTAGTCAATGATAATGAATTTGACATTGTGCTCTCTCACAAGGCGGCGCGCTTTGGTTCGCAACTCGAAGATTGAGAGCGAAGGAGTGTCGTCGATATACAGCGACGCACCGTATAGCTTCTTTATACGGTTCATAAGCTGGTCCCACTCCACAGGTGTCAGTTGACCGCTCTTGATTTTTTCACCTCCGAGCTCACACACATTGCTTATAAGACGGGTCACAAGCTGGAGGTTCGACATTTCAAGTGAGAAGATTGCCACCGGCGTATTGTAGTCCACCGCCATATTCTTTGCCATCGACAGCACGAAAGCGGTCTTGCCCATAGCCGGACGTGCGGCGATGATGATAAGGTCGGAATTTTGCCAGCCGGAGGTAAGCTTGTCAAGCTCATGGTAGCCTGATTCCAGACCGCTGAGTCCGGAAGAACGGTTTGCACTCGCCTGAATCTGGATGATTGCCTGGCCGATAACAGGGTCTATTTGGGTGACATCTTTCTTTACATTTCGCTGGGAAATCTCGAAGAGTCTGCCTTCCTCCTCCTGAAGCAGGTCATCCACATCGTTGCTCTCGTCAAACGCCTGACGCTCTATTTCCGAAGCGAAAGATATAAGTTCACGCGCCAGATATTTCTGTGCTACGATTCTCGCATGGTATTCCACATTCGCGCCGCTGAGCACCCTTGAGGTCAGCTCGCTTATGAAAACCGGGCCGCCGACCTCCTCAAGGGTACCATCCTGACGGAGCTGTTCGGTGACTGTAAGCATATCTATAGGCTTCTGCGATGCGCCCAGATGCTGAATCGCCTCGTAAATCTTGCTGTTTGCCGGCTCATAGAAACATTCCGGCTTAAGGATATCGCAAACAACCGTGTATGCATCCTTTTCAAGCATCAGCGCGCCAAGCACCGCCTCCTCAAGGTCCTTGTCGCGGGGAGGTATCCGTCCTCCGAGGTCCTGTATCGCCGCCTTTGTCTGGCGGTTGTATTTCTGTCTGTTCTGTTCCATCAATGCTCTTTGTTCACGTCATTTTCTGCAAATTTATCAAAATTTACTAACTTCGCCGATGTTCCACCTTTCAATTTATCGAATATTTATTGACATGATTTTATTTCCAAACGCAAAAATAAACATAGGGCTCAATATAATCTCAAAGCGCAGCGACGGATACCATAACATAGAAACAATAATGTATCCCGTTCCATGGTGCGACATTCTTGAAGTCGTACCGGCTTCCGGAGGGAACACCACACTCACCGTCACCGGGCGTCCTGTAGCATGTCCTCCCGAAAAAAACCTTGTGATGAAAGCTTACCGTGCACTTGACAGCCGCATTCCGCTTCCGCCCGTGGATATCTTCCTGCACAAGGTTGTGCCGGACGGCGCAGGGCTCGGCGGAGGCTCGGCGGACGCTGCTTTTACCCTCATCGTCCTGAATGGCTTGTTCAATCTCGGCCTCGGCAAGAAGACACTTGCAGAAATAGCATCAGGCATAGGTGCAGACTGCCCTTTCTTTATATATAATGTGCCGATGCTTGCCACAGGCACAGGCACAGAGCTTGCGCCGGTTGATTTGTCGCTCAAAGGCTACCGCATTGCGATTGTAAAACCGGCTGTCAGCGTTCCCACAGCCGAGGCATATTCAGGAGTCACTCCCCGGTCTGCGGAGTTCCCCCTTGTGGACTCCGCGGCAGATGCTCCATGCAAGTGGACCGGAAAAGTCGTGAATGATTTTGAAGTGTCTGTATCCGCCCGTCATACTGGAATAGCGGCAATCAAAGAGTCACTCACCGCGCTGGGAGCGGTCTATGCCGCGATGTCAGGCTCCGGCTCGGCTGTGTTCGGCATCTTCCCGGAGCAGAGTGACAATTTGGCAGACTTGCTTGAAAGCACATTTCCGGGATGTGACATCTTTACCGCTTTGCTATCATAAATGAACGTTCTGCCCTTGTTTTTGTTATCAAATTAAAGACCGGGTCAGCAAAACCCTCCTTTGGCAGGATTTTTGATTGATTCCGGTCATTAGGTGAAAATAATAATAAAAATATATAGGTCATGAGCGACAATAAATCTGAAAACAAGGAAAAATTTGGCAAAACCCCGGTTGACCCCGCGGAAGATGTTGCTGCAGTTATGGATAATGTGCCTGAGGCGGCTGAAGAAGACGAAACTGCCGAGGACATTGAAAATGCGGAGATGAATGAAATCGACGCCCTCACAAAGCAGCACGCTGACCACAAATTAAAGGACGAGAAGGAAAAAAAGGAATATCTCTACCTCA
>CAMWQE010000230.1 GCA_947176335.1 uncultured Porphyromonadaceae bacterium
ATGACAGCCCTTCTGCAAACCTTTCAAAAGAAGTTGTAGGAACCTACGAAGGATATACCGCGGCATCGTGCGCTTACTTCAGCGATAACATGAGCGCCGGACAAAAGGTTACCGTAACCGAAGGCTCGGAAAACAATAAAGTCAACATCAACTACATATCATCGACATGGGGAACGGTTTCCGTTACTGATGCTGTAGTAGGAGAGAGTGCGCAGGGATATATTATCTCAGGCAGCGGCAAATGGTCTATGGGAATGGACGGCAATACAAGTGAATATGATTGCAGTGTTACCGGTACGGTAAAATCCGGTGAGACGCAGTTCACTTTTTCCGCTCCCGGAGTAATGGGAGGACTAAATATAACCTTTAATACCGGCGACATGCCTTCAGAGAGCACAAATGAGTAAGTGGCTTAACATAATTATCTCGGGAGTAGCTTCAATGGGGCTACTCTCGTCTTGCAACGGCATTCTGGACGGAATTTACGATGAACCGGACAGTGGTGAAAGCAATATCGGCTTTGAAAATGGGGGCGAAATATATATCGATGCCACATCTTATACCCAATGGGTGTATATAGATTTTTCAGAAAAGTCAACAATAACGCTCAGTTACGAGGAAGATGCTCCAAAAAATTGGGATATCGCGGTACACCGCTACGATGTCAAGACAAATGGTGCGAAAGCGATTGAAACCACATACACGAATTTTGACGATGCGGCAAAAGCTACCATTAACAAGGCGGATTTAGTAGGAGATGTGTGGACTACATCACAGATTGTTGTCGATATGTCTACCATGATGGACGGATATCTGGGATACGCGGAATCATATTATAATCCGGAACTGTCAAAATGGCTTGATGTCGACACAAGCACTATGCCTCCGATTTATACCCCTTCCGGCAAAGTATATATTGTGTATCTTGCGGACGGCACACGTGCAGGTATCAAGCTTATCAACTATATGAATGATATGCAGGTAAAGGGTTACATGACAATCCAGTATATGTATCCGTTCTAACCGGTAAGCCATGAGAAATAAAATAATCGCCCTAACAGCATTGATGTCGCTATCTTCGGTTGCAGGTGCGCAAAAAACAGTTGCTCCGGAGAAGGAGGATTCCATTGGGGACAAGTGGGATAAGCTCCTCGACGAAGTAGTTGTTACCGGTACCCGTACACCTAAGTTGGTAACTAATTCACCAATCCTTACACGAGTGATAAGTTCCGCCGATATACGCAAGAGTGACGCAACCAATATAAGCGACTTATTGCAGACGGAACTTCCGGGAATAGAATTTTCTTATTCAATGAACCAACAGGTTTCGCTAAATATGCAGGGATTCGGCGGTAATTCGGTACTGTTCCTGATAGATGGTGAAAGGCTCGCAGGAGAAACACTGGACAATGTAGACTATGACCGCCTGAACCTCAACAATGCCGGAAAGATAGAGATTGTCAAAGGTGCCGCATCATCGCTTTACGGCTCTAATGCTGTAGGTGGAGTAGTAAATATTATCAGCCGCGAAGCATCAGAACCCTGGACTCTTAATATAAACGGCAGATACGGCAAGCACAACAGCCAGAGATACGGCGCGGTGTTTGCGGTGAACCGGTGGAAAATCAACAGTTCCACATCGGCGCAATATTCCTCCATTGATTCATACAATATGAAAAATGAGGGCGATTACTCCAGATATTATGGCAGCAAAACATGGAATGTCAGCGAGAGGCTTACGTTCAAACCAATCAATGCGCTGAAAATCATAGCCCGCGCCGGATATTTCTTCCGTGAGCGCAATTCACAGGTCACCACCCGCGACCGCTACCGTGACTTTTCGGGCGGTCTGAGAGGCATATATGAATTTGCTCCGGGAACAAACCTTGAACTAAGCTACTCTTTCGACCAATATGACAAAAGCGACTATGTGCTGCTGACCCGCAAGGATGTCCGTGATTACTCAAATGTGCAGAATATAGGCAAAGCTGTATTCAACCACACTTTTGGCGGGAAATATATCCTAACCGCCGGAGGGGATGTGATGCGCGATTACCTTATGTCGTACCAGTTTACGGACAACGGCACCCACAGGCAGATTACCGCTGACGGTTTCGCGCAGATAGACATGACTTTCAACAAGCTTAATGTAATAGCGGGAGGACGCTACGATTATTTCTCAGAGTCGGACATGAAGCACTTCTCATCAAGAATAAACCTTATGTACAACCTTGACCGCTTCAAAATCCGAGGCAGTTACGCCGGAGGATTCCGTGCTCCGACACTCAAGGAGATGTATATGGATTTCGACATGGCAAGCATATTCATGATTTACGGCAATCCGGATCTTAAACCGGAAGTCAGCAACAATTTCCAGCTTTCAGGCGAATATACCTATGGATTGCTGAACGCTAACATAGGCGCATTCTGCAACCTTGTGGAGAACCGCATGACAACTGTGTGGAACCAGGCATTGGGTGGAATGCAGTACAGCAATATCAACCGCGTGAACATCGCCGGGATTGATGCGAATGTGGCATGGCGCACAAAATGGGGATTAGGCACCCGGTTATCATACGTATTCACCCACGAGCACGTCAGGAAAGGGGAACCCTACACCTCTTCGACACGTCCCCACACCGCCACACTCCGTGTAGACTATTCCCGTCAATGGAAAAACTACGGACTGATGGTTGCACTCAGCGGAAGAGCCTTGTCAAACGTGACTGTAGACGAATTCACATCACTTACCTCATATGAGGAGACGGAACGGGTGAAATATCCCGGATATACCATGTGGAAGCTCAACATGACCCACAGTATATGGAA
>CAMWQE010000231.1 GCA_947176335.1 uncultured Porphyromonadaceae bacterium
GCTTTTGTCCGCAGCAGGGCATAGCGCGCCCGCTGACCGCCGCCAAGACTGTCGCAGCATATTGCAGTCAACAGAGTCAGGGCGGAGTCCGGAGCACAGTTCATCACCGCGTCGGCTTCATCGAGCCGGCGCTCCACATCGCGGCGTCCGCCGCAGGCGGTGAAAACCGCCGCCAAAAGGAACACTGAGAACAATGATAGAGTAACATATTTCATGACGCAGTGAATTTGCAAGGTACAACAGCCATCTTATTCATCAGCACACCTGATGCTTACAAACTATATATTCTAATCACATCATTGTTGTCCTCATCCAGAAGCACCTGAAGTTCCTTGTTATCCCTATTTACAGCAAAGTCTTTAAACTCACAGTCTAATACATATATCTGCTCCAACTCTCCATTTTTGCTGAATTGATATATTTTATCGCATAGACCTTCCGGATTCTCCAAAGCTAATTTATCGCTGAATGACGCATAAAACTTGTCTGCACTCGATTTGACAATACTAAAGCCAGTTTTGGATTTATCTGATGGCACAGGAATATCCATGCCCTGATTGATTTGCGTATACTCCATGTCAAATAAAGAGAATCGGTTTATATGCTTTAGCTTGTTATTCTCTACCGCATAAAAATCCACTCCTCCGTCATAGGCAACACAACGGGCAAATTCCCCGCTGGGCAATTCGGCTGTATATCCGGTACAAGCTAACGCATGAACCTGTTGTGAAAATCCCTCAGGTTTTGGCGGAAAATACATCAGGCTGTCTATTACCGCGCCATTCCCATCCAATATAGCGGCAGAATACTCTTTAATATTGGGGAAAATCACTACCGCATCTCCTACAAGCACTGCATCATCAAGAAATCTCGGAACTTCAACAGCTGATTTCATGATCAGAACGGAATCTTCCATCTGATAAAAACATATACGCCCTTTCAAACCATCATAGAGGTATAGACCCTTATCAGGACTCCATTTCAATGAATTAATTTCCAACACATCATCCGGTCCCTGCCCCATAGAGCCCCCTTTAATTACATCATTTCCTCTCAGGCAATAAATCGGGTTCTCAGCATCATAATCCTGATGCATCAGTAGCCCATTATCCGTCAATATAATTATGTCCACACCGGTAATACCTGATTCGGTAAGATTTATTGAACCACTTTTTTTCAAAGAATCTGTCCGGCATTCATTATCTCCATGAGAGGCCGTGGAATTTTGTTTAGTACACCCTATGCAGAGAAACAGCCAGACTCCAATAATCAGTATAAACCTAACTTTCATAATTGATAGAATTAATTTACCGCAAAGATAACTATATCTAAAACTCTGCACCAAATATTCAGATTAATATTTATCTATCCATTCATTTTATACAATACTGATTTACAACAAGTTACAATGAGCAAAATCAAGAAAAATCTATCCATCACTTAAACGTCTGCCTATCAATCAATTACGCTTTAATCGTATATAAACATTTGTTTAACAGCAGCTTAATTACAAAAAAACGCCCGAAATAAATCGGGCGCTCTGCTTAATAGGTATGGACTTATGTCGAGGTTATTTTGATGCGCGTTTTCGCTCTATTTCATCAAGGATTATCTTGCGGATACGGATATGGTTTGGAGTCACTTCCACATACTCGTCACCTTTAATATATTCGAGGGCTTCTTCAAGGCTGAATACTACAGGAGGAATAATCTTAGCTTTGTCATCAGCACCGGAAGCACGCATATTGGTAAGCTTTTTGGATTTGGTGACATTTACCACTATGTCGTTGTCCTTTGCGTTTTCTCCAACAACCTGTCCGGCATAAACCTCCTCCTGCGGGAAGATGAAGAATTTTCCACGGTCCTGAAGCTTATCTATTGCGTAAGCGTATGCCGTTCCACCCTCCATTGCAATGAGCGAACCGTTTGTGCGGCGTTCGATATCTCCTTTCCATGGTTGATATTCAAGGAAACGGTGAGCCATGATTGCCTCACCTGCAGAAGCGGTAAGCACATTGTTGCGCAGTCCGATTATGCCGCGTGAAGGGATATGGAATTCCATGTGCACCCGGTCATTCTGGGTGGTCATGCTCACAAGATCGCCTTTCCTGCGCGTAACCATGTCAATCATCTTGCTTGAATACTCTTCAGGCACATTGATGGTGAGTAGTTCTACCGGCTCACATTTACGACCGTCAATCTCCTTTACAATAACCTGAGGCTGACCAACCTGAAGTTCATATCCTTCGCGGCGCATTGTTTCGATAAGCACTGAGAGATGCAACACACCCCTGCCGTACACCGTCCAGACATCCTCATGGTCGGCTTTGGTGACACGGAGGGCAAGGTTCCTGTCAAGCTCTTTGATGAGGCGGTCGCCGATATGGCGTGAGGTGACATATTTACCGTCGCGTCCGAAAAACGGGCTGTCGTTGATTGTAAATGTCATTGACATCGTAGGTTCGTCAATCGCGATACGCGGCAGGGCTTCGGGAGTTTCAAGGTCGGCAACGGTATCGCCGATTTCAAACCCTTCGATTCCCACAAGGGCGCATATATCGCCGCTGCTCACGCTTTCAACTTTCTTTCTGCCCATTCCCTCAAACACATGGAGCTCCTTGATGCGCTGCTTAACTACAGAACCGTCTTTTTTGCAAAGGGCGATATCCATGCCTTCGCGCAGTGTTCCGCGGTGAACCCTGCCGATGGCGATACGACCCACATAATTAGAAAAGTCAAGTGATGTTATGAGCATCTGCGCGGGACCCTCAAGCGTTTCAGGGGCGGGTATGTATTTGACAATCGCGTCAAGCACCGCATTGATAT
>CAMWQE010000232.1 GCA_947176335.1 uncultured Porphyromonadaceae bacterium
GTAAACATGATGGATTGACTCCGAGATATAAGTCGTCATGTCAAACGGAATCTCGTAGGAGATACCTTCCGGAAAACTTTTGCTTACCTCCTCCATCTGCTTCTTCACCGCATCAGCCACATCCATGGCGTTGGATCCGGGAAGCATGGTGATTTCAAGCACCGCAGCATTGCCGCCGTTGATGCCGCTCTCGGTTGCGTAACTTGATGCTTCAAGTGATATACGGGCAACATCCCTGAGTCGTATCAGTGAACCGTCACCGTCGGTACGCACAACAATATCTTCAAATTCTGTCACGGATGACAGGCGTCCCTGCGCTGTGATAGGCACTGTCAAGTCAATCCCCTCCATAGGCGCCTGTCCGAGCACACCTGCGGCGCTCTCACGGTTCTGGTCCTGCAACGCTTTCTGCAAATCGCTGACGGTAAGACCCATGTCAGCCAGTTTGTCCGGCTGCACCCATATCTGCATCGCATAATATCTTCCACCGACATTTCTTATAGAACCTACACCCGGAATACGGCGCAGCATATCAATGATATTAAGCGTAGCGTAATTGCTGAGATATATCTCGTTGTATTTCGGGTCAGAGGACAGCACCGTAACAGTCATGAGCTTGCTCGCGGTCTCCTTTTCTACAGATATGCCGTTTTTGATTACTTCTGCAGGCAGGCGCGACTCCGCCTTTTTAATGCGGTTTTGTATATCCACTGCGGCAAGTTCCGGGTCTGTGCCGATGTCAAATGTCACAGTCGCGGAGAACCCTCCCGAATTTGAACTTGAACTCTGCATGTAAATCATGCCCGGAGTGCCGTTAAGCTCCTGTTCTATCGGAGTGGCTACCGCCTGTGTAACAGTCAATGCATCAGCACCGGGATATGACGCAGACACGCGTACTACCGGAGGAACTATGTCCGGGTACTGGTCAACCGGCAGCATAAGCAGCCCGATAGTGCCTATTATAAGAATAACTATCGAAATGACTATTGAAAATACCGGATGGTCGAGGAAAAAATTCTTCTTCATAGTCGCTCCGGTTATTTCTCTTTCTCAGACTTTACTGCCTCAGGTTTCACCCGTATGCCGTGACGCAATTTGTGGAATCCTTCAGTCACAATATTTTCTCCACCGGCAAGCCCGCGCTCTACAAGGACTTCGTTTCCGATTTCCGGACCGGTTTCAACAAAACGTTTCTCGACCACACTGTCCGGACGCACAACAAATATAAAAGCCGCGCCCTTGTCTACAGTAAGGGCTTTTTGAGGGACAACCACAGCACTGTCACGCACATCCATCAGCAGGCGCACCTTTGTAAATTCTCCGGGAAGCAATATCTTGTCCGGGTTAGGCATTTCGGCATGCACGCTGAATGTGCCAGTTTTCGGATCAACCTGCGGGTCAGCGAAATCCACACGCCCCTTGAAAGGATACTCCTTGCCGTCGGCAAGAGTGATGGTGACAGTAGACTCCCAGTCACGCGCTGCATCATCCTCACCAATGGTCACATTGCGCGACTTGCTCCTGAGGTAATCAAGCCCGGTCATGCTGAAATCAACGCTTACCGTGTCGGTCTTTACCACTGCCGCGAGAAGCGACTGCGCCGAAGGACCGACAAGAGTACCGATATCAGCAGTCCTCTGGGAAATATATCCGCTTATAGGTGCCTTGACGGTAGTATAGCCAAGCGTGAGCTGTGCCTGGGTAAGATCCGCCTGACAAACGGCAACATCGGCTACAGCCCCTTCGTATGCCGCCACGGCATTGTCAAGATCAAGCTGGCTTGCCGCATTCGCCTCGTAAAGTGGGCGGATACGGTCAAGATCGCGTTTCGCTTTTACTGCGATCGCTTTAGCTTTGTTCAATTGAGCGGTTGCTTTTGTTACGCGGGCACCGTAGATTGTCGGGTCTATTATGAAAAGGGTCTGCCCTTTTTTCACATAAGAGCCCTCCTTGAACAGCATCTTCTGGAGATAGCCCTCCACACGGGCACGCACTTCAACAAACTGCTGGGCGTTTATCCTGCCGACATATTCCCCATATATGTCCACATCTCTGACCTCCACCGGTTCAACGGCAACCACAGGCGAGTCTTCCGTCACAACGCTCTTGCCCGGACGGAATATAAAATACAGCAATATGGCAACAATTGCCAGCACGAATAGTAAAACGATTATGCGGACTGCCAGGGACAGCCGTGAAAAAGAAGATGATTTAGACATCGATTTCAAGCATGAATGTGAAGTGAATTAACTGAGGATAACGTTTTTTAGGTTGATATCCGGCGATTATGCAGATTAACCTGATGTTATAACGCTTTATTAATTGTTATTGTTTCAGGTCAAGACACACTACATTCTCAACATGGTGGGTATGAGGGAACATATCTACAGGACGCACCGCTGTCACGGAGTATTTGCGGTCAAGAAGCGCGAGGTCACGCGCCTGGGTCGCAGGGTTGCAGCTCACATACACTATGCGGCGCGGCTCAGCTTCAAGAATAACATCGACCACATCACTATGCATTCCGGCACGTGGCGGGTCCACAATCATGACATCGGGACGACCATGTGCGGCTATGAAATCAGATGTGAGGACATCCTTCATGTCCCCGGCGTAAAACTCCGTATTTTCAATACCATTTACCTTTGAATTGAGTTTCGCATCCTCAATGGCATCGGCTACATATTCAATTCCTATCACATGCCTTGCATCGCGTGCTACAAAATTGGCTATTGTGCCTGTACCCGTATATAAAGCATACACGAGTTCGTCACCTGTCAGCCCGGCAAAGTCCCTTGCCACCTGGTAAA
>CAMWQE010000233.1 GCA_947176335.1 uncultured Porphyromonadaceae bacterium
GTAATGTTCTCCTGCCTCGTGGAGCTGATTTTCGAGTTTGCCGGTACCGACTTTTTCACAGTGTCATACTCGCTTGGAGCGGTAATCTTCATCGGTTTTCCCGCACTTGCCGCCGGATTGAAATACCTAATGCCTGAAAAGCCTGTGCGACTGGAGCTGGTTTTCTATTCCAACTGCATAACCGCAATGCTTGGCGTGATAGCGACAGTGAACGGACGCACTGCCGCAACAGGAACAAATGAAATCAACTTACCGGCACTCGGGGCAATCGCGGCGCTATGCGTTGCAGGCGCATTAGCCGGCTTAATATTGCATAATCATAAAAACAGAATAAAGCTATGAATGTAATTTCAAACATCCTTTACTGGATTTCCACAGGGCTGCTTGTGCCTGTGATAGTGCTGCTGATTTATTTCTTTGCCCGCGCACTGGTTTTAATCGGTGTGTTCTTCGGGCAATACATGAGCGAGCGTAAAACAGCCGAAACAATCAATGAGAAAGTCAGGAACTGCGCTCCGGAGGAGATTGCCGCAAACATCGAGGAGATTTCAGACAAAAACGGGTCGCTGATAGTGAAGTACCTTAAAGAGATGGTGAAAACACGCGGGAATGATGCGCGGATGGAACTATTGGTGAGCGAATATGAACTCGCCGCCGAAAAAAATATCGCAAGCTCAAAAATCCTCACCAAAATGGGTCCGATTCTCGGACTTATGGGCACGCTAATACCTATGGGTCCGGCATTGGTCGGTCTCGCCACCGGTGATATTGCCTCAATGGCATATAATATGCAGGTAGCTTTCGCAACAACTGTAGTGGGTCTGGTTGTCAGTGCTATAGGTTTTGTGACACAACAGCTCCGTGAGCGTTGGGCAATGCGCACCCTGACTATACTCGACTATGTATCACAGACATTTAACCGGGATAACAGATGAGGCGGAGAAGAGCGATACTGCGGCGCGGTGAGGACAACGACCCGATGAGCGTTGTGAGCAACCTGTTTGACGTAGCGATGGTGTTTGCGGTCGCACTAATGGTTGCGCTTGTGAGCCGCTTCAACATGACCGAGATCTTCTCGCAGGAGGATTTCACCATGGTGAAGAATCCCGGAAAGGATAATATGGAGATAATCACCAAGGAGGGGGACAAGATAAACCGCTATACCCCTTCGGAGGACCAGGACCGGAACGGCAACAAAGGGAAGCGGGTAGGCATAGCCTACGAGCTTGAAAACGGGGACATCATATATGTCCCCGAATAGATAACAGAGGCGCACGGCATCGCCTCGCCGATGCACCTCAGAGCCCTGCAAATGTAAAAAAAGTCCCGGGGATGCTTGCGCATCTCCGGGACTACCATGTTATTAACTCACATACAGAGTCCTATCTTCACAGACACAAACTCTGAAAAATATTAATATTTTAACTATGAAAACTCATTATAAATGAGGGTATTTACGTCACGTTGTCTATCCACCTTTAACAGGAATCTCATTTTCCAAAGGAATACTACATAACTCCATACGGATGCAGCATATAGCTTGAAAGAGATCCAGTTATTTGCTCAGGTTGAGTAAACGATACATATCAACGATTAGTAAATTAAGTTAGCACAATATACACTGTAATGCATACGGGGCTCTTTTCCCTCCATATTTGTCATGCAAAATTAGTTTAAAGAAATATTATATACTAATCATACAAGCAAATAAATGTTAAATGAGTTATGACATAAAAAAATTACAGGCAAAGTGCCTGTAATCCTAATATTCTATTCACCGTGGTATCAGTCTATTTTTGCGAACTGATCCTTGCCTACTCCGCAGAGAGGGCATACCCAATCTTCAGGAAGGTCTTCAAATGATGTTCCGGGTTCAATGCCGTTTTCGGGATCACCCACTTCGGGATCATAAATCCAGTCACACACTTCGCAAACGTATTTATCTTTACTCATAGTTTATTGATTTTTAAATTGTTTCGATTTTTACTTTATAACGCCCGGTGTTAAAAAGTTGTTCGGAAACGGTGTGATTTTTTCATGTTCCGATAGCGCACCGGGCGCACAAGTGCACCCGGTTAACGCAGTAATGTCCCTCCGGGGCAAATACGACTTGCCACAATAAGATACCAGTTATCGGGATTCGGTGAGGAGGAAACCGTAGGTCTTCCTCGCAGGCTCAACAGTTACATTTTCCCATGTGCCGGATTCCACGGTATTAACCACCAGCACGGGGATAGACAGGGAATTAGAGTTAAGCGTGCCGGGGACATTTGGCATGGATATTTTCAACACATTGTTTCCTCCCCCTCCCTGGCTCCAGTAAACCCTGTCCACATCTGATTTAAGAGTTGAGTTTGTAGAATAGGATTTCGCTGAAGCCGTCATGGTGATTTCAAGACGCTCTGCAGTGCCGCTTTGAGGAGTCCAATAAAGCTCTGAGGCGGGTACAGGAATATAAGATTCCTCAGTGGACACGACCTGGAAAGTGTGGGAATACTCCTCGCCGGAGGTTGATTTTGCCTTAACCTCGATATCCACGGTTACATCGCATGCAAATTCCGGGGTATCCGAGAAAACTATGCGCTGGATATTATCTTCAATTATAATCTGCGCGTCGCGGCTGTTTTTCTGGATAAGCTCACCCCATACGGCAACGTTTATCCGCCCGCGGGGAACTTTGTCAAGAGGCACCTTAAATTCCAAGTCCTCTCCTGCGAAAGGTTTCTGCATATACGTTGCACCACCAATCATGAGATTGATGTTGC
>CAMWQE010000234.1 GCA_947176335.1 uncultured Porphyromonadaceae bacterium
CTTCACGAGCCTTGATTTCAAATTTTATTTCTTTTGCCATGATATTAGTAATTTTGTTCAGATTATACGGTTCGGTCAGTCTGCGATGATTGCGAGAATGTCGCTCTGACGCATGATGAGGTATTTTTCTCCTTCAAGCTCGATTTCAGTGCCGGCATATTTGCCATAGAGCACCTTGTCGCCCTCCTTGACAATCATTTCTTCGTCCTTAGTGCCGTTTCCAGCAGCAAGCACGGTGCCTCTGAGGGGTTTCTCTTTAGCTGAATCGGGGATGATGATTCCCGCCATAGTTACTTCTTCTGCGGGGGTGGGCTGAATAAGAACTCTGTCAGCCAATGGTTTGATGTTCATAATAGATATTGAATTTACTGGTTATACTTTTATTTTCTGAAAGTGTTATATGCATATTCCGTGCCAAAGGTCAAATTTTGACAAATTCTGCCAAAATGACAATGTGGATGTCAGTTTTGTGTGACACCTTTTCAGATGATAGAACAATCAAGCGGTGCGCGGAGTTCACGCACCTTCTCCGGGGAGAGCCGAAGCAATTGCGGCGCGGGTGTCCTCCATCAGCTGTGCCAAATCATGTCCTTGCTCAGTGGGATGGACGGGCGGATGGATGGTCAGTATGATGTGTCCGGGGCGGGGAAGTTTCTTGAATCTCGGCATTACCTTGAATGCGCCGTCGATAGTGAGTGGCACAACCGGGAGGTTGAATTCCATGGCGAGGGCGTAGGCTCCTCTCTTGAATGCGCGCATATGTCCGTTCCATGTCCTTGCCCCTTCGGGGAATACGACAACGGACATTCCTCCGGCAAGCAATGCCTCTGCCTTGCGCATTGTTTCTCGGACGCGGGTAGGCGTGGAGTTGTCAACATATACCTGACGCGCTTTCTCGCAGGCATAGCCGACAAGGGGAATCTTGCGCAACTCCTTTTTCATCATCCACCGGAAATTGTGACCGAGCCAGCCATATACGGTGAAAATGTCGTATGCACCCTGATGGTTTGCCACAAACACATATGATGTGCCGGGGTTGATGTTTTCTTTTCCGCGGACAGTGACTCTCACAAGCGTGAGCCAGCACATGACGCGGCTCCACACTGCGGGGGGATAGTACCCCGCCCATCGTCCGGCTCCGAGCATGGAGCCGATTATGACGATAAGTGCAGTCAGGGTAGTTGCCACCAGCATTAGCGGCAACATGATTACAAATTGGTATATTCGGTAGAAAATCATGGTGCGGATAGTGGTTTTATTCCTGTTCGCTTCCGGCAAATTCCATGAGGTACGCCTTGATGAACCCATCCAGATCGCCGTCCATCACTCCTCCAACATCGGATGTCTGATACCCTGTGCGGTGGTCTTTTACCCTCCTGTCATCAAAAACATAACTCCTTATCTGTGAACCCCATTCGATTTTCATCTTTCCTGCTTCCACCTTAGCTTGTTCCTGCAGGCGGTGCTGCAGCTCCTTATCGTAGAGAATAGAGCGCAGCTGGCGCATGGCGTTTTCCTTGTTCTTGGGCTGGTCGCGGGTTTCGGTGTTCTCGATGAGGATTTCCTCTTTTTCTCCGGTGTACGGGTCGGTGAACTGATAGCGGAGTCGCACACCCGATTCAACCTTATTGACGTTCTGACCACCGGCACCGCCGCTTCGGAATGTGTCCCATGACAAAAGCGCCGGATCAACCTTGACTTCAATGGTGTCGTCCACAAGCGGGGTGACGAATACCGATGCGAAAGATGTCATTCGTTTGCCCTGGGCATTATAGGGGGACACGCGCACAAGGCGGTGCACGCCATTCTCGCTTTTAAGGTATCCGTAAGCAAAGTCACCCTCTACATTGATGGTGCATGACTTGATTCCTGCCTCATCGCCTTCGAGAAGGTTTGCAACCGAAGTCTTGTAGCCGTGCGCCTCGCACCAGCGCATATACATGCGCATGAGCATCGAAGCCCAATCCTGGCTCTCTGTGCCTCCGGCGCCGGAATTGATTTTCAGCACCACTCCGAGTTTGTCTTCCTCGCGGCGGAGCATATTGCGGAGCTCGAGGCGCTCGATTTTGTCTATCGTAGCGGCATACATGGCATCGAGCTCGCTCTCTTCCATCTCGCCCTCTTTGACAAATTCCCAGGCAATCTGTAGCTCCTCCACGGCATCTTCAATTTCGGCATAGCCGTCAATCCATGCCTGGATATCCTTGATTTTCTTCATCTGAGCCTGTGCCTCCTTGGGATGCTCCCAGAAATCAGGCACATGTGTGCGGAGTTCTTCCTCTTCGACTTCTATTTTCTTGCTGTCGATGTCAAAGATACCTCCTCAACGCGAGCTTGCGTTCAAAAGTCTCTTTTAGCTGTTCCTGTGTAATCATTGCTGTTACCGGGTAATGTTATTAATAATAAATATAGGTGTAATTGCGGTTAAATGTAAACGCGATGCAAAAATAGCTAAAAAATGTGTGTCGCGCAATGTGTAGGGGTGTCATATCAGCGTGATAAAGCTATGATAGGTCGATTCATACATTTATTTTAACGCATCGGCATGGTGAGTTCCCGATTTTGTTTATAACTTTGCAGGCTGAAAAAGTATATATTATGAGATTTAAAGCACCGGTCATTATATTAGCCGCATCTCTTGCAGCGGGATTATGGTCCTGCAATGACAACGAGGTTGAAAACGCGGTGATTCAAAATTTCAGCGGTTCAAACGTTGAAATCAGGTCTTTTGTGCTCAAATCAAATT
>CAMWQE010000235.1 GCA_947176335.1 uncultured Porphyromonadaceae bacterium
GTGCCAGTATAGAAGTTCTGTCATTTTGGCAGAAATTATAGTGACAAAAAGCTGCCTATCTTCGCAGACCGACAGCCCAACCAAAATTCTAATTTATATGCAAACTCTTTATATAATTGCCAGCTCTCCGCCGAGTGCCCCGGCAAGAGTGCTGAGCATATCAATTGTAGTGTTTATCTCCCCTCGCTCTATCTTGGAGATGTATGAGTAATTCATTCCCAATGACTCGGCAAAGCTGCGCACTGACAGACCTTTCGCCGTGCGCAACTCCCTGATCTTTTCTCCTAACTCCTTGCGGGTCTCAAAAATCGATTTCCTCTCCATTGCAAAGGAGTTTTATATCATTTTCTGTCTCTGTGTCGCTTTCTTCATCATAAGTTACAGTGTCGATGTCTCTTGCAATTTCGCGTGCGTCAAAGACATTGTCAGATGTTGCAACTACTTCGCCATTGACCTTGATTTCATATAGGTCATCGCCTTCTTCACTCCATGCGATAATTGCAACTGTCTCGCCATTCTCGATGATTTCAGCTGCAGGACATGTGCCGGAGATGCAGAGTATTTCGTTTCCGTCCATGAAGTCCACTTCGTAGCCTTCCGGAAGATTGCGCCATTCACCATTTGCATGAAATTCGTTTGCCCACTGTTCAGCTGCCTTGCGAGTTTTGAAGATTTTCTTTGTCATTGTCGTAGTGTTTAAATTGTTTTTGTTTCTGATGCAAAGGTACGCATTATTTTTATTGTGGCAATATATTGCCACAAAATAATTTCATAAAAGATGTTAACGGTTGATTTGAGCCTTCATGCAACGTTGCAAGTTGTGTTGCAAGCTAAAAAATAGCCCACCCTCACGGGCAGGCTATCACCTTAACAAATCTATCACCAAAAGAAAAACTAAAACAATAAAAATGAGTAAGATATGCCTATGCCTAAATAAGGTTTGAAGCCTCCGGGGGTGTAACCGTAACCGGCTTGCAAGCTTATCCCCCAGTGCTTATTTCTTGTAATGGTCTGCCGAATAGTTGTAATTTCATGCCTGGTGTATATCTCCAGAGTGTCAAGGTTAACGAACGCTCCGGACACAACAGCGCGATAGCTGCTGTCCTCATATATTTTTCTTTCGACAGGTATAACCACATCCGCACTGTCATTTGCACTGTTATTCACTCCTACGGTTAATACACTGTCTTCCTGTATCTTTCTTTTTGCAGGAGAAATCCATAACGGCAATCGAACCACCTTTGTGTTGATTACACTCACATCTACCGGTGCAGGATTAACAGCAACTACAGTGTCAATGCTCACAGTGCGAGTGGTATCCGGGACTTGCCCGGTTTCCTCTCCTCCCCGGTGCTCACCCCACAACCAACAGAGTACGGCAGTGCAGAGTGCTGTCAGCAATATGGTTATTACAGTTCCTCTCCTCATAGCCCTGCATACTCCTTTCTCGCGTCAAACGAAGGACACGCCTTTTTGGGGTTGAAATCCCTGTGACCTACAATTTCCGCATCCGGGAAATACTGTTTTAATCCCTCAAGCAATCTCTTGAGTGCGCTTTTCTGCTCCGGAGTTCGGTTGTCAACCGGCGGCAACCCCGGCTTGGATGTGTCAACCCCACCTATATAGCACACATTAATTATATGTGAATTGTGCCCGGCAACGCCGTTGCTCGGCTGGGTAACCGGCACAATGTTGATTACCCTTCCGTCAGCCTCCACAATATAATGGTAGCCCGGAGTCTTCCACCCGTTTCCTCTCGGCTTTGGTGTTGTGTGGTAACGTACAATGTCCTCAGCGCTGTTGCGCTGATTTCCCGCGCTGCAATGCACGACTATATGCGTTATTTTCCTCATAATTACTATATTTGCAAATGGAAAGTATGTCCTCAAAATTGAGGTCAAGGAGTCGGATTTGCATCCGGCTCTTTTTTATTAACCTGTGCCATTAGCTCAACTATCTGTTTTTTGAAACTTTCAAGTTGGTTTGCATAACGGATGTCGATGCCAAGCAAAGTGCCGGCGAACAGCAGCACCATGCCAAACGCCGTTAGTACAGAGTTATGTATTTCCCCCTCCGGAGGAATAAACATGCCGCAAAACAAGAGGGTGAATGCAGCTATCAGAACCATAATGGTAATGCAATACATCAACACCTCCTTGAATGTCAGCTTGTCAAATTCTTCCTTTAAATGTTTCATATTTACTCCTTTTGTATCTCCTTTGTTTCGTGTTTGCAGAGCGCATTCTCCAACCGGGAAATCTGCTCCGCCGTGAGCTTCTCGTTTGAGTCAACCAAGGCAAAGAACTCATCTTCGCTCAGCTGCTCAAATTTCGGCTCAATGACGGCATCGCCCAACGCTTTTGTGGCATTGTCAACATCCTCGTTGTACTTCCGCGACATCTCGTTGAATGCCTTTGCTTCGTCAACGGTTGCACCCCCCTGCACTTTGCGGAGCATTTCATCAAAGCCCTCCGGCTTGAATTTTTCGGACGCCTCTTTCACCGCGTCATCATATACGGCGGCACCCTCCTTGATAGCCCTGTAAGCTTTGAATGCCTTGACTTTCACCGGGCGTTCCATTTTTGCAAAGGCGCACATTCCAAGCAGCGCGGCGATTGCCGAAAGCTCCCTTACTTTCATTCTGCACCTCCTTCCTGCGCTTCAACAGCGGCAACAAAGTCAGTTGCCTCAATTATGATTTCCTGCATC
>CAMWQE010000236.1 GCA_947176335.1 uncultured Porphyromonadaceae bacterium
TCACAAAACAAATATTTCCGCTCTGTATCAATTTCACTTAGTTACCGCTTCGGTAAAATGAGCACGAGCGTCAAGAAAGTCAATAAGTCCATCCAGAACGATGACGTTATGGGCGGCGGTGGAGGAGGAAACAGCGAAGGCGGCTCCTCACAAGGCGGCAACTGATGATGATAGATGAAAATACAATAAACTGGATTGAGCTCAACGCCAAGGCTGATGCCTCGGCGTTGAGACTTAAATATGCAGGTGATTCCCGGAAAGGTTTCGCCATTTTGCAAATAGAGTGCCGCCGTAAAGCGGCATCAAAGCTCAGGAATACTCTTGCTTGCCGTGAATTCGTTTTCCCGACTTCGCTTTCTGCTGAGCAATGCACCTCCGATATTCTTGCCGATTTCCATTCGTCGCTCGTAGTTGGCGATTCCGTGCTTGATATGACCGCAGGGCTATGCATTGATGCGTTCCATATGGCACGCTCCGGGCGTACAGTCACAGCTATAGATATGGATGAGCGCCTGACAGAAGCAGCGAGGCATAATGCAAAATCTTTAGGAATAGATAATTTTGAGGCTATTACTGCGGACAGCACCGAATGGCTTGCAGGAAATAACCGGAAATTTGACACCATATTTATTGACCCGGCACGAAGAGGAGAAGGAGGAAAAAGAATTTTTGCATTGAGCGATTGCGCTCCTGATGTGGTTGCGCTCCTTCCGCTGCTTAAAAGCCGCTGTTCACGCCTGATTATCAAGGTATCCCCTATGCTCGATATTTCAAGTGTCATTGCCTCGCTTGGCGAGAACACCGGAATATATGTCACCGGCACACCTACCGAGTGCAAGGAACTTATTGCTGTTGTTGACTTCGATTCTCCGTCGCCCCTATTCATTGAAGCTGTGACTCTCTCCGATTCCATGGACAGCCGCTTCGCTTTCACACCACTGGAGGAAAAAGAAGCGACCCCAGTATATTCAATACCGGAAACCGGGATGCATCTCCTTGAGCCCTATCCTGCCGTGATGAAATCCGGAGGATTTTCTGTACTTTCATCCCGGTTCGGAGTTGGCAAACTTGATAAAAACACCCATATTTACGTGTCGTCTTCGCTGAGGGATGACTTCCCCGGTGAGGATTTTGAAATAATTGCAGTGTTGCCATTCGGCAAATCATCAGTAAAAACTCTTCATGCGGAATATCCGGTTTTGAATGTCACGGCGCGAAACTTTCCGTTGAAACCGGCTGAACTCGTAAAAAAACTGAAGATAAAGGAAGGTGGTGATTTGCGGCTTTTCGCAGTGCGTGCAAGCGGCACGCCCCTCCTTATTATCGCCCGAAACACCGTACTTTCATAAAAAATTCTTATCTTTACAACGATTTTGAATTGAAATGGCAGCAGAAGAAAGAATATTAGAGGACCAGGAACTCACAGACCGGCTAAAAGACCCGGCACAGAGCAGAGCGGCGTTCACGGAAGTGATTGCCCGGTATTCCCGTCCCCTTTACTGGCAGATACGACGCATGGTTCAGAGCCATGAGGATGCCGATGACCTTCTGCAAAACACCTTCATGAAAGCATGGAGCTCGCTTGATTCATTCCGCGGGGATGCAAAACTCGGCACATGGCTTTACAAGATTGCTATCAACGAGAGCCTGACTTTTCTTGAAAAGGAGCGCAAGCGCCTGAACATATCTATTGACGATGAAGCGCGGCCGCTGATAGAAGCTATCGAATCCGACCCGTTTACCGATGGCGACGAAATCAAGAAAAAACTCCGTGAGGCAATCGCTACACTGCCTGAAAAACAACGCCTTGTCTTCAATATGCGCTATTACGACGAGATTAAGTACGAAGATATGAGCCGTGTGCTCGGCACCTCTGTCGGAGCATTGAAAGCATCATACCATCTCGCCATAAAAAAAATAGAGCAGTATTTTGAGGAAACCGATTAAACCATGAACCTTAAATAATGTCTAATCCCCATAAAAGACAGATATGAAAGACAAAAAAGAATATAGCCCTATACTGGAGAAAGTCGACCATTCGGATGGCATGACAGTGCCACCGGGATACTTTGCCGACTTTGCCGCACGCATGGAAGCGCAGATTCCTGAAAGGACTGTTGTTGCCGCTCCTATCGTGCGCACGCCATGGCAGCGGATAAGACCGTACGTCTATCTGGCGGCTATGTTTGCCGGAATCTGGTGCATGATGAAAATGTTTGACCTGATGCGTCCCGACTCCGCATCCCCGGCACCGATTCTTGCAGAAGCTTTATCCGACGATAATTTCATGAGTGACTATTACCTTGACAATTCATACGATGACGAGTTTCTTGACAACCTTTACGAAGCAGGATATTCGCCTTCGGAATTATGCGAATCTAACTAACCGGAATTCAACGACATGACTGCACGAATCCTACTTGCCACAGCAATAATTTTCTCGGCACTGCACCTTTCAGCCGCTCCCCACGGGCAGAAAGAGGACCATAAGCCCGGCGACCGCACCGAGTGGTTCAAAGAGATGGGCAAATACAAAGCTGAATTTATCGCCTCTGAACTGAACCTCACGGAAGAACAGAAGAAAAACTTCCTTCAACTATACCAGGAAATGGGAAACTCCTCGGCGAAGCTCGCCAAAGAGACAAGGATGCTTGAAAAGGAGGTGAGAAAAAAAGGAGATGCC
>CAMWQE010000237.1 GCA_947176335.1 uncultured Porphyromonadaceae bacterium
CCATAAGGGTGAGGGTGCAAAACCATAATACTCTGCATCACCATATTTTTTCATTGACAGAGCCGGAAAAACGGGACCATTCAAAATTATATCGTCTTTAGAGCGGTCTAAAGGATGTATTGCAATTTCATTCCATGATTGATTAGCAATCACCACTTTATTTTTCTCCGGAGAATATGCAAAATCAGCTTGGAAGAAAAGATTATCAGGGTAAAGCGAGTCAGGGAGTTCCACATCCGGAAAAGTGCCTAAGGAATCAACAATATTTCCTATGCTGTCCAATACTATCAGCCGGCTACGCAATGGTGGAGCGGCAAGAGCAATATATTCAGTATCATTTCCTGCTTTTATTTTAATGCATGACTCCGATGAATAATCTAATGGAATCATTTCCGCTTCATTACCATTGTTATTCCATGCTACAGAGATCAGTTTGTCACAAGGAATGCCGGCAAGCAGAAGCCTGCCTCTGCCATCAACGCTCATGCAACTGACATGAAAAAAATCTAACGGACCGATGCCATGACGGTTCGCAACCTGCCATTTGACGGAATTCAGATTATAAAGGATAACATTGTTTTCGGACTGGGGCTGAGATATTGCAATGATGGAGTCATTCACAACACGAAGCTCTTTTGCCATGTCTAAAAAGTCACTACCGGGTATCAATTCAATATCATTTCCGGCTAATTCCACCTTATCAAAATCATCAAGGGTGAATTTTTTAGAGCCGGTTTCTGACTGCATGCTGCGGTTGGCACATCCGAAGAGCAGACCTGACAGTAATATTCCTGTAAGTTTTCTAAGACCCATATCGCTTGAGGGATAAAAAACGGGACACGGAATCGTGCCCCGAACATGAAAAAAAAGTATTAGTTGGATGGGTTTTATTCAAGGGTGATTGTTCCGAAGAATTCAGGACGGTGGAAATCGGGTTTCGGGGTGTCAATCGGCGACCATGAGAGGTAATGGGGCTCGGAGGTCGCATCCGCGCATTTGTAGAAGTTGCCGTGGAGAGTGATGGGCTTTCCTTCGTACTTCACACCTATGAGCTCAAGCGGAATCGCTACAACGAGATTCCATGAGAACATTCCTTCGACTTCGTTGAACGGGCGTGTGCCGCACGATGCGTAACGGCGCACTTTGTCAAGCTGTTCGTCGGGGAGAAGTTGTCCGCTATGGCGGTCCATACGCTTAGCCGCATGGATAGTGCCGATGCAGTTGAATTCAAAGTTATAGTAGGGGGCTGTGCCTTCAGGTGCGACGAAAAATTCAACGCAGCTATCCTGATACACGTCTGAGTTGTTCTTGTCATTAACCGCGCGCAGGTAGTTGCATCTCACAAAGAAATCAATGTAGATACAGGTATCGGAATGAGCGATTGAGAACGCGGTGAGGGGATGATATGGGAACTGGTCTTTCCAGTTAAGGCAGTCTACAGTTCTGCGCACGCCTTTTTCATCAAGGACAGTAGCAACCTGTTCCAAATCCATTGAATCGAGTTCTGGAAGGTAGGGAACGCTGAGTGATTTTTTTTCCTGGTTCATAGATGAAGGAGTTCTTTAATGCCGAGTACAAATCCAACAGCCGCCATAATCATAAGGATTGCCGCAATGGTCCGGTTTACGAGCCACATGGAGCGGAGGTTGAAGTGCGCGCGGACTTTGTTAACGAAAAATGTTATTAGGAACCACCAGCCTATTGCTCCGATGATGATGCAAGTGTAGCCGATGATATAGTGGTAAATCCGGTAATGGGTGTCAAGGAAATTGAAGCGGGCAAACAAGCCGATGATGAAGAAGAGAATGAGTGGATTTGAAAAAGTGAAAAGGAATCCGGTAGCAAAGTCTTTCCAGTAAGTGTTAGCCGGTTCGGTAGGTGTCTTCAATGAGCGGGACGGGTTATTTTTAAACAGGTACACGCTATATATAATAAGCACGAGGCTACCGATAACCTGAAGTACATTCTGGTTTGATTCGATAAAGTCTGTTACAAATGACAGTCCGAGCCCGGTGAGCAGGCAGTATATCAGGTCAGAAAGCGATGCTCCCACTCCGGTGAAGAACGCAGCCATGCGCCCTTTGTTCATAGTGCGCTGAATAACGAGCACGCCGATGGGTCCCATAGGTGCGGACACAAGAATCCCGATAAGAATGCCTGTAAGGACTATGTAAAGGACGCTTTCCATTATTCAACTGATACCTTATGCAAAATTAGTTATCGTTAGCGTGAGTTGAAAATAAAATTAGTAAACCATGTGCCCTCTTCTTGCCGCATCGATGCGGATTAGTATGAAAAGGAGGATTGTGAAGCTCCATAGGCTCGAACCTCCATAGCTGAAAAAGGGGAGCGGAATACCGATTACCGGACACAGACCTATAACCATTCCGATATTGACACCGAGGTGGAAAATAAAGTATGACGCAACGCAGTAGGCATAAACCCTGCCGAATGTGGTGGGCTGGCGCTCGGCAATGTGGATTATACGCAGGATAAGAACCATGAATGCCACGAGCACCGCAGCGGAGCCGGCAAATCCTTCCTCTTCGCCGATAGTACAGAAAATAAAGTCGGTATGCTGCTCAGGCACATATTTGAGCTTGGTCTGGGTGCCGTTCAGGAATCCTTTGCCTGTCATCCCTCCCGAACCGATTGCAATCTTCGACTGGTTGACATTGTATC
>CAMWQE010000238.1 GCA_947176335.1 uncultured Porphyromonadaceae bacterium
CAAGTATAGCGGCTATAGCGGCGCAAACGCACAAGGTGTACAATATAGACCTCCCCGGTCATGGCGCAAGTCCTGAGCCGAAAGAGGTGTGGGGAGTTGAAGAATATACAGCGGCGATAGAGGAGCTTGTATCAAAGTTAGGGCTTGAAAATCCGGCAATTATAGGGCATTCATTCGGTGGTAGAATCGGTATCCTGTATTCGAGCAGAAATAAAGTTGACAGATTGGTTCTTGTTGATGCAGCAGGAGTTAAACCCCGCCGCAGCATGAAATATTACTATAAGGTAGGCACTTTCAAAGCAATCAAAAATATACTGAACCTTGTTCTGGGCAAGGAAAAGGCTAAGCCTGTAATAGAGCGTTTGAGGGCAAAGCGGGGTAGTGCTGACTATGCCGCCGCAAGCCCCATGATGAAAAGCATCCTGAGCAAGAGCGTCAATCAGGATCTGCGAGGATATATGCCTGAGATAAAGGCTCCCACACTCCTTGTGTGGGGAGAGAAAGACACAGCAACCCCGATGCGTGACGCAAAAATAATGGAAAAACTCATCCCAAATGCAGGGCTCGTTTCCTTTCCAGGATGCGGGCACTACAGCTTTCTTGACAATCCCGGCGGATTTGCAGCTGTGCTCCGCAGTTTTTTGAAATCGAAAAATTAAAAAGAGATGACTGTCATATTCATAGTTTATTTGATTATACTGTTGCTCGCGCTTCAGAACCTTGTTTGCGAACTCAAGCGCGACCTGATGATGATGCAGCAGAATTCCTACAGGCTGGAGAGGTACAGCAAGTGGTTGAAAACAAGCGGCGACACCACTTCATGGAGCCGTTTGTCCGCGCTATGTGTCTTTTTCCTCAGTATGGTAGGTTTCTCCGACATGAATTGGGGAATGGGATTCATTGCCGCATGGGCTGGCGGTAATGTAATCTACCTGATGAGCCGTAAGTATAAGAAACCGCTTGTGTGGACACCGCGTTCAAAGCGCATTTATACAGTTGCGGCAATCCTCTGTATTATCGTTGTCGGGGCGGCGGTGCTCCTTTTCGGCAAGGATGAGCTTAGCCGTCTGTTTGCTGCTACGGTTGCTTCTTTCGGTTGCTATTGCGGAAGCCACATTATCATTATGAGTGCCGTATGGCTTCTTGAACCGGTGGAGCGCAGGATAAACCGCGGATATTACCGTGATGCGGAGCGCATACTCCGTTCAATGCCCGATTTGAAGATTATCGGCATTACAGGCAGCTATGGTAAGACAAGTACCAAGCACTATCTCCACCGCATCCTTAGCGAGAGCTTCCAGACAGCTATGACACCCGGCAGCTTCAATACCACGCTGGGTGTTATCCGCACCGTGAGGGAATACCTTAAGCCATACGATAAGGTGTTTATCGTAGAGATGGGTGCGAAAAATATCGGTGACATCAAGGAGATATGTGACTTGGTCCATCCGACCGTCGGAATTGTCACCGCAGTTGGCGAGCAACACCTCGAATCGTTTAAGAGCATTGAGAATGTGCAGCGCACCAAGTTTGAGCTTGTTGACTCGCTTCCCGCTGACGGGCTTGCTGTTATCAACAATGATTTCCCGAAAATTGCAGACCGTGAGGTCTCTAATTGCAACTGTATCCGATATGCAGTGACAGATACCGCCGGAGCACAGTGGATTGCGCAGGATATCGAGTACAGCGACCGCGGAACTTCCTTTACTGCAAAAGGACCAGATACTGAAATACGCCTTACCACCCGCCTTGTCGGTGACTGTAACATATCCAATCTTCTTGCATGTGTTGCTGTAGCTGTCAATCTCGGAGTGCCGGAAGACAAAATCCGTTATGCGGTGAGCCGTATCGAGCAGGTTGAGCACCGCTTGAATCTGAAACGTACTCCCGCGGGAATAACCATTATTGACGACGCTTTCAATTCCAATCCCACCGGTTCTGCGATGGCTCTTGATGTGCTCAGCCGCATGAAGGGAGGCAGAAGAATCATCATTACTCCGGGAATGATTGAGCTTGGCGACCGTACTGAGGAACTTAACCGTAAGTTCGGACGTAAGATAGCCGAGTGTGCGGACATAGCCATTGTTGTCGGTCACTACAACCGCGATGCAATTGTTGACGGTATCAGGAGCGGTGCAATGCCTGAGCAGGCGATTCTCACTGCCGACAGTTTCGCCCAGGCGCAGGTGCTTCTTCAGGGATTTGTCAAGGCGGGAGATACTGTTTTGTACGAAAACGATTTACCAGATACATTTAAATAAAACTATTCAGTTACAGTATAGCTGTTATGAAAACAAATATTGGAGTATTTTTTGGAGGACGCTCTACCGAGCATGAGATTTCTGTAATTTCAGCAAGTCAGGCAATGCACGCCATTGACCGTGACAAATATGAAGTGACACCTATATATATATCAAAAGATGGCAGATGGTACACAGGCAATGCTTTGCTTGATGTGGCTAACTACCGCAACACCGATGAGCTTCTCAAAAAGTGTGAGGAGGTGTATATGCGCCCGGTTTTTGGCGATTACAATGTTTACAAGGTAAAGAAGCCGATGTTTGGCAATGGTATTGCTACCACTTTGGATGTAGTGATTCCTGTGCTTCATGGTTCTAACGGCGAGGACGGTACTTTTGAGGGCGTTCTTGAGGCAATCGGCATACCGTATGCCGAT
>CAMWQE010000239.1 GCA_947176335.1 uncultured Porphyromonadaceae bacterium
AAAAAAGAAATTTATGGCGAGGACGGTCCGGAAGCGGATATCGACCGCATCCGTGAAAAAGCTGATTCTCTGCCGTTGCCCGAGGATGTAAGGATTGTGTTTGACCGTGAATGCGCTAAACTCGGAAGGCTTGCACCGCAAAGCCCGGACTATTCCGTACTCCTGTCCTACCTTGAACTGATTGTGGATTTGCCTTGGGGAAAACTGGACGCGACTAATGACGACATACATAAGGCATATGAGATATTGGATGCCGACCATTACGGACTTGAGAAAGTAAAGGAAAGGGTGCTTGAGCAAATCGCCCTTCTAATCAATGCCCCCGATTCCCACTCCCCTATCATCTGCCTTGTTGGTGCTCCCGGTGTAGGCAAAACTTCGCTCGGACAGTCCATAGCGTCCGCCCTCGGTCGCCAATACCGCAGGGTTGCTCTCGGCGGTCTGCATGACGAAGCTGAAATCAGAGGACACAGGCGTACATACATAGGCGCTATGCCCGGAAGAATCATCGATGCCCTGCGCAGAGCGGGCACAGCGAATCCCGTCATACTGCTTGACGAGATAGACAAGGTCGGCTCTGATTTCAGAGGAGACCCCTCTGCTGCATTGCTCGAGGTTCTTGACCCTGAACAAAACTGCCATTTCCATGACAACTATGTGGATGTGGACTTTGATTTGTCCAAAGTCCTGTTCATAGCCACAGCAAATACCCTCTCTTCCATCCCTGCTCCGCTTATGGACAGAATGGAGATAATAGACTTGTCCGGTTACCTGCCTGAAGAAAAAATCGAGATTGCCCAGCGTCATCTCCTCCCCCGTTTGCTCAAGGATGCCGGACTTGATACTTCGGAACTCAAACTTGAGAATCCGACCCTGCTTTCAATAATCGAGGAATACACCTCTGAAAGCGGAGTACGCCAGCTTGAAAAACGGATTGCGGCGATTGTCCGCAAGACCGTCCTTGCGAAAGTATCAGGCAAAGCATGGCATACTTCCGTTAAACCCGAACATCTCCAGCAGTTGCTCGGACCCGCACCTTTCATAAAGGAGCGTTATGAAGGCAACGATTATCCAGGAGTCGTAACCGGTCTTGCATGGACTGCCGCCGGAGGATGCACCCTTTGTGTCGAAACCTCCCTATCCCCTTCAAAGGGTGAAAAACTTGTGCTCACAGGAAACCTCGGCGATGTGATGAAAGAATCTGCCGCCATTGCATTGCAGCATGTAAGGGCTCATGCAGAGGAGTTCGGCATTAATCCGGAACGGTTCGACACGACTACAGTACACATCCATGTGCCGGAAGGAGCCATTCCTAAAGATGGGCCTTCGGCAGGAATCACGATGGCAACCTCAGTCATGTCCGCCTTCAGCGGTAAAAAAATCAAGGACAGGATTGCCATGACCGGAGAACTCACCCTGCGCGGCAAAGTCCTGCCTATCGGAGGGGTTAAAGAAAAACTCCTTGCCGCAAAAAGAGCCGGAATCACCACTGTGCTGCTTCCGGAAGCCAACCGCAAGGATGTTGCCGATATTCCCGAGCGTTATCTGGACGGGCTGACAATCAAGTACGTCAAGGATATCAAAGAGGTGTTTGCCGAAGCTGTTGAAAACTGATGTTTTGCAATACTCGCTCTTTTTAGTACTTTTGCGCAATCAATCACTAATTAATTCTTATTGATAGTATGACAAAAATAGGTTCGGTGTGCACACCGGTTGGTAGAAAAGCTCTTCTCTTAGGCAGTGGAGAACTTGGTAAAGAAGTGGCTATCGAACTCCAGCGTTACGGCGTTGAAGTTGTAGCTTGTGACCGTTATCCCGGTGCTCCCGCAATGCAGGTTGCTCACCGCAGCCATGTTTTCAATATGCTTGACGGAGCGGAACTCCGCCGCATCATTGAGCTTGAAAAGCCAGATCACATCATTCCTGAGGTCGAGGCTATCGCCACTCTCGTCCTC
Organism: uncultured Porphyromonadaceae bacterium; assembly: GCA_947176335.1. Taxonomy (GTDB): domain Bacteria; phylum Bacteroidota; class Bacteroidia; order Bacteroidales; family Muribaculaceae; genus Paramuribaculum. The sequence continues at coordinate 1,956 of CAMWQE010000239.1, forward strand.
AAAGAGCTGGAAGCTGAAGGCTACAATGTAACCCCCACGGCAAATGCAGCATGGCTTACCATGAACAGGGAGGGAATCCGTCGGCTTGCGGCCGAAGAACTCGGAGTTAAAACATCACCCTACAGGTTTGCATCCGATTACGATGAATTCAGGAAAGCAATCGAAGAAGTCGGAATCCCATGCGTGGTAAAACCCATAATGAGCTCCAGCGGACACGGTCAGAGCACAATCAAAAAGCCTGAAGACATCGAAGTCGCCTGGAAGAACGCCCAGGAAGGCGGCAGAGCCGGCGCCGGCAGGGTTATTGTGGAAGGATTTATTGATTTCGATTATGAAATCACCCTTCTTACAGTGCGCAGCAGCTCCGGAACATGCTATTGTGAACCGGTCGGACATATCCAGATTGACGGTGACTACCGCTATTCATGGCAGCCCCAGCCAATGAGCCCCGCCGCTATTGAAAAAGCCAAGGAAATTGCCAAAAAGGTGACGGATGCACTGGGAGGTTACGGAATTTTCGGTGTTGAGCTGTTCATCAAAGGCGATGACGTTATTTTCAGCGAAGTTTCCCCGCGTCCCCATGACACAGGCATGGTGACAATGATTTCACAGGATCTCAGCGAATTCGG
>CAMWQE010000240.1 GCA_947176335.1 uncultured Porphyromonadaceae bacterium
GTCACCACCAATATAATCCATTATATTTCAGAGCCTTATTAAATAACACAAAAAAGACGTTAATCAGTAAAAAAAGTAGTGGAATCCGCTGTTTAACACGGATTGAAGCGGCATTCAGAGCCGGAAGCGATAGGTATCGGTAAATAAACCACCGCAAGCCGTCATGACTTGCCTCGTGTGGAGAGTTTTCATGCCACATTTATTAAAAAAAGACCGTTCCTAATGGATTTTCAACAAAAAATGCATTATTTTATTTGCATAAATCAAAACCTCATTGTAATTTTGCAGCATCATAATTAAAAATTACAAACACACCTATGACACACACCAATTCCATTACATTTGATCTTGCATGGTATTCAATCCTCAGCCAGTATTCCGCTTCTATACGCCGCAACGTGTGCGACGCAGTTCTCAATTTTGCTGCGACAGGAGAAAAACCTATGCTCAAAGGACTTGCAAAACTTGCATTTGAATTTATCTCCCATGAGATTTCCAAGCAGATGCACAAACCAACAGAAGAAACGGCGACACAGCCGGAAACTCAGCCGGAGAATGACGAATCGGCACCTCAGGAAGCAGCGATAGAACCGGTTGAACCGCTAAGTGACGCTTTGACCCAACCAACACCGGAAACATGCATGGAGCCGGAACCTGAACCTCAGCAAGAAAGCGAAGTTACCCGGCAACTCGAAGAAATGCCTGATGAGCCGCAAAGCAGTGAAAGCAAGGAAAATGAACCGGTATCGCACCCCCAGACACAGGAATACCATTCACCTGCTCCCTCACACAAACCATGCGAACAAACCGGAAACATATATCATATCAGCAAGAACATAGGCAAAGTGATCTGCAAGCGCAAAGGATCCAAAATCATCTTCCGCAGGCGATAAATCTTCCCGGCGCGCCATGCGGCTAAAATCCATGTGCGAGATTTTGCAAAGTGCGGATTTATTGTTAATTTTGCAATATAATATGAGGAAGTATATCTTTTACATATCATTAGCTGCCTGCCTGTTATGCGGCACTATGGTTGCTTCGGCACACAGCTTGCCGGATGAAACCGTAACATCGCAGAGAATGGACACAGACATAGCCTCTGTTTCTGCATCTTCAACCGGTATCACGTTGAGTGTCAAAGGGGAAAAGACTGAGAGGTTCTATGTATTCTCCATCACAGGTCAGCTTGTGAAGACTATTGACGTTGATGCCGCAGGAGTCCGGACTGTGGAACTCCCTCGCGGATGCTATATCGTGAAATGTTCGCATTGGTCTAAGAAAGTAATGGTTAAATGAAACCGCTTTTCTCTATCATCACCGTAACATATAACGCCGCAGATACTTTGCCACCTACTTTGAGGAGTGTCTGCGAACAGACTTTTGCCGATTTCGAGCATATCATCATTGACGGCGCATCCAAAGACAATACCGTTGAGATTGCCCGCACGCTGGGAAGGAAAGACAAGGTTACCGTTTATTCCGAACCGGACAATGGGCTGTATGACGCGATGAACAAAGGCATGGAGAAGGCTTCCGGAGATTACCTTATTTTCCTAAATGCCGGAGATTCTTTCCATTCCCCTGACACATTGGAGACGATTTCAAGAACCATTGAGGAAAATGACCGTCCCGGAATAGTGTACGGGCAGACAGAAATCGTAGATTCATCCCGCCGCAAGGTAGCCGACCGGCATCTGACCGCTCCGGAGCATCTCGACTACAGAAGTTTCAGGCACGGCATGACAGTTTGCCATCAGGCTTTTGTCGTGCTTGCGCGCTTCGCTCCCATGTTTGACTTGCGCTACCGTTTCTCCGCCGACTATGACTGGTGCATCAAATGCCTCCAGCATTCCCGCCACAATATTTATGTCGGCACCACTACGATAGACTACCTGTTTGAAGGGCTCACCTCCGCCAACAGGATGAAGTCATTGCGGGAACGCTTCCGAATTATGAGCAAGTACTACGGATTTCTACCGACAGTGCTCAACCATCTGAAATTTATACCGCGCTTCATAAGGAGAAGCAGAGAGGAAAAGAAAATAACAAATCAAAAATAAACTATTATGACATATTATGTAGCAACCCCTGCCGGACAGCATGAAGGTCCATTTACTATCGATGAACTCCGCATGCGCGGAATCACTCCCGACACACTTGTGTACAACGAGCAGCTCGGCAACTGGACCAAGGCATCACTCGTACCGGAAATAGCCAACTGCATTTTCAACGCGCAGCAGCCCCAGATGCCCGGAGTGCCCAACGCAGGCTACCAGAATTTCAATCCTCAATACGGAATGCCCAACTCAGGAATACCTGTAGCTCCTAAAACATGGCTTGCCGAATCAATCCTCGTCACTCTTCTATGTTGCCTGCCTTTTGGAGTTGTCGGCATCATCAAGGCAGCATCCGTTGACAGTCTTTTCCGTGCCGGTGACTATGAAGGAGCGCAGCGTGCGTCTCAGGCAGCCGGCAAATGGACCAAACTCGGATTTTTCTGTGGCCTCGCCGTTGTGGTGATATATTTCATCATCGGCATTATCGCCGGCTTCGACTCACTCAGGT
>CAMWQE010000241.1 GCA_947176335.1 uncultured Porphyromonadaceae bacterium
TTAGTTTGTTCAATATAAGAATCATTTGACAATAACTGGAGGGAGGGGAATATTATCGGGGAAAAGTTTGCAATGCGGGGAGGATGTATTAATTTTGCGTGTATAACCAACATTATCCGGTGACATGAACAGCAAAAGTCTTGTGTCCATCGATGACATCAGCCGTGATGAAATCCTGGACCTCATTGAGAAAGCGAAATATTTCGAGGAGAATCCGAACCTGAAAGTGCTTGACGGCAAGGTGGTAGCGACTCTCTTTTTTGAACCCTCAACGCGCACGCGCCTGAGCTTCGAGACAGCGGTGAACCGCCTTGGCGGCCGCGTAATAGGCTTCAGCGACGCAAGCACATCAAGCTCGGCAAAGGGTGAAACCCTCAAGGACACTATAAAAATGGTGAGCAATTACGCCGACCTGATTGTGATGCGCCATTACCTCGAAGGCGCGGCAAGATATGCCACCGAAGTTACCGAGGTGCCAATCATCAATGCGGGCGACGGTTCCAACCAGCACCCTTCGCAGACTATGCTGGACCTGTACTCCATCAGCAAGACGCAAGGAAAACTCAATGACCTTACCATCACGATGGTGGGCGACCTCAAATACGGCAGGACAGTGCACAGCCTGCTTATGGCGATGCGCTATTTCAACCCGACATTCAACTTTGTGGCATGCGACGAACTGCAGATGCCTGCGGAATACAAGGATTTCTGCGACACCCACGGCATAAAATACAAAGAGCATACAGAGTTTTCACCGGAGGTTATCAACAGCAGCGACATACTGTACATGACCCGGGTGCAGAGGGAGCGCTTCACCGATATCATGGAATACGAGAAGGTGAAAAACCTCTACACGCTGCGCAACTCAATGCTTGCCGACGCCAAGGACAACCTGAGGGTGCTCCATCCCCTGCCCCGCATCAACGAGATTGACCAGGATGTGGACGACAATCCGAAAGCATATTATTTCGACCAGGCACGCAACGGACTTTTCGCACGCCAGGCAATCATCTGCCGCGCACTCGGCATAGACCCTGAAAAGAATTAATCCCAGAACCATGAGCAAAGACAAAAAAGAACTCGCAGTAGCCGCTCTTGAAAACGGCACAGTGATAGACCATATTCCCAGCAAAGTGCTTTTCAAGGTAGTCAAGCTCCTGGGACTTGAGAATGTCGACACCCACCTTACCATAGGCAACAACCTGCCGAGCAAGCGAATGGGTTCAAAAGGCATCATCAAGATTGCTGACGTGACCATACCGGAAGCGGTGCTAAACCGCATCGCCATTATCGCCCCCGGCGCCAAGGTGAATATTATCCGTGATTTCGAGGTGGTTGAAAAGCGTTCGGTGGAGCTTGCCGACACAATAATCGGTGTTGTGCGCTGCTCAAACCCGAAATGCATCACCAACAACGAGCCTATGCGCACGCGGTTCGAGCTTGTTGACCGCGACAACGCGACTATCCGCTGCCACTATTGCGGCAAAACAGTGAACAGCGCGGACGCACAGATATGCTGAACGGTCGAGAGATTTGGAAGCCGGGCACGATGGTGTACCCGGCTCCGGCTGTGCTGGTGAGTTGCGGCGACAATACCTCGTCCAACCTCATAACGGTCGCCTGGACAGGCACTATCTGCACCGATCCCGCATTGCTCTATATATCGGTGCGCCCGGAGCGCCACTCCTATAATATAATAAAGGAGTCGATGGAGTTTACTGTAAACCTCACCACCGAGGCGATGGCACGCGCCGTTGACTGGTGCGGTGTGAGGAGCGGCAGGGATTACGACAAGTGGGCTGAAACGGGGCTCACCCCGAAGCCCGGAGTGAAAGTCGGATGCCCGTATGTGGAGGAATCCCCTCTGAGCATCGAGTGCCGTGTGCGAGAGATTCTGCACCTCGGCAGCCATGACATGTTTATCGGCGAAGTGCTCGACGTGCTTGCCAAGAGCGACCTCATAGACCCTGAAACAGGCGCATTTGACCTCGGTGCAGCAGGGCTTGTGAGCTATTCCCACGGCCACTACTACAGCCAGGGAGCTGAGATAGGGCGGTTTGGCTGGAGCGTCAAGAAAAAGGGCTGAGCCGCTGAATTATCATATTTTTTGCGTAATTTTGCGCCTTGAAACAATCATTTAACCCCGCAGAGAAATGGAAAAAGACAAAGTAATTTTTGACCTCATAGAGCGCGAACACCAGCGCCAGAAGAAAGGCATCGAGCTTATCGCATCAGAAAATTTTGTGAGCGACGATGTTATGAAGGCAATGGGTTCATGCCTCACCAACAAGTATGCCGAAGGTTATCCCGGACATCGCTACTACGGCGGCTGCGGAGTTGTTGACGAAGTAGAGCAGATTGCCATCGACCGCGTAAAGGAGCTTTTCGGAGCAGAATACGCCAACGTGCAGCCCCACTCGGGCGCACAGGCCAATATGGCTGTGTTCATGTCGGTGCTCAAACCGGGTGACAAATTCCTCGGTCTGAACCTCAGCCACGGCGGACACCTCAGCCACGGAAGCCCCGTCAACTTCTCAGGACTCGTATTCGAGCCTGTG
>CAMWQE010000242.1 GCA_947176335.1 uncultured Porphyromonadaceae bacterium
GTACAGCTCAAGGCGCACATTCCCTGAGTGTCGGAAAACACGTCTATAACCAACCCTAAGAAGAAGCCGATAGTAAGAACCCAGTTCTGGTTCAGGTCAAGCGGGAGATGAAGAATTAGATATATGTAGGCGAACGCCATTGCAATCCCAAACAGGCAAAAGTGATTCAGCCCCACCACCTGAAGCAGGATAAGTACGAGCGCGAGAACTACGAATTTCAGAGTGGTTTTGCTCATGCGGACTTAAAACTTTTTTGCAGGTTCTAATGTGGATTGTTCAAGCTGAGTGATTTCATCTTTCATCGCGTCATTGATAACACGCACGGTAGAAAGTGTGGGGAAATCAGTGAACAGCTTTACTTTAAGCGTATAGAAATTCTCATCATGGTCCCTCATGCCTTTTATGACAGTGCCAACCGGCACTCCCTCTGGAAACACGGTAGAGTAGCCGCTTGTGACAATCGTGTCACCTTCATGGAACTCCGCGTGGCGGGGAAGCTCTTCAAGAATCGCAGTGGTGTAATCGCCGCCTTCCCAAACAAGCGAACCGACATGGTTCTGTCCCTTGACTTTGCATGAAAGCCTGAGATTGGGATTGAGCAGCGAAATGACCCTTGCGGAATGAGGCGCGGTGAGGTTGACGATTCCAACAACTCCATTCTGGTCCACAACCCCCATCTCCGGTTTGACCCCGTCAAGTTCACCTTTGTTCAGAGTAATGTAATTATGCGATTTATTAACGGTATTGTTAATCACATGTGCAATCACATAGGAATATCTCGCAATGGATGAATCGACGGGCACTGAATCGGCATACTCTTTTTCCTTGTAAGCAGCTAAGGTCTGCCGCAAGTTGAGCACTTCGAGTTCAAGGTCTGCATTCCTTCTCTGCAAATCCTCATTGATTTCATGGAGATTGAAATATGCCGTCACTGATGCCGATGCGGAATATACTCCGGCTGAAACAGTGTTTGCCGAGGTGAGGTAGACGTGGTGCTGGTAAGGATTGTTGCGGAATAAAAGCACACAAGAAGCAACTACGTAGATAATGAAGAGTATCCACGCACTATAACGGAAAAAAAAGTTGATTAGGTTTCTCATCTATTTCCAACGTTACAGACCCTCCGGCAAAATGCCGGAAGGTTTATTTGCTTCCCAGTAAAACTGATATTACCGGATAAGGAATGAGAATTTCTCAATATTTCTCAGTGCTACTCCTGTACCTTTAGCAACAGCAAGCAGGGGATCTTCTGCAATGTGGAACTGGATGCCTATCTTATCGGTGAGGCGTTTGTCAAGTCCTCTGAGCTGCGCGCCGCCACCGGCAAGATAGATACCGTTTTTAACAATATCGGCATATAGTTCAGGAGGAGTCTGTTCAAGTGCAGAGAGCACGGCAGCCTCTATCTTGGAAATAGATTTCTCAATGCAGTGTGAAATTTCCTGATATGATACAGGAACTTCCATGGGCAGCGCGGTCATCTGGTTAGGACCATGCACAATATAGTCATCCACAGGATTTTCAAGTTCTGTGAGCGCAGAACCGACATTCATCTTGATGAGCTCAGCGGTGCGTTCACCAACTTTCACATTGTGTACGCGGCGCATGTGATCCTGAATATCATTCGTGAGGTCGTCACCTGCAATCTTGATGCTCTTGTTGCTGACAATTCCGCCGAGGGAGATAACGGCAATTTCTGTTGTGCCGCCACCTATGTCCACAATCATGTTGCCTTCCGGTGCAAGCACGTCAAGCCCAATACCGAGTGCCGCCGCCATAGGTTCAAAAATCATGTACACGTCCCTGCCGCCGGCATGCTCGGAAGAGTCGCGCACGGCTCTGATTTCAACCTCAGATGCTCCGGATGGTATGCCGACAACCATGCGCATGGATGGGCTGAACCATCTGCTCTTGGAGCTTGCTTTCTCAACAAAGCCACGAATCATCATTTCGGCTGCTTTGAAGTCGGCAATCACGCCGGTGCGTAGAGGACGTATTGTGCGGATGCCTTCAGGCTCCTTTCCCTGCATGAGCTGCGCTTCCTTGCCGACAGCGATGAGCTTGTCGGTACGTTTTTCAATCGCAACGATTGAGGGCTCATCAATGACAATCTTGTCATTGTGGATTATAATGGTATTGGCCGTGCCGAGATCAATAGCAATCTCCTTGGTCAATGAAAAAATTCCCATATCTATTATATATAATAAGGTGTAGTGTTAGTGTCAATGTTTGAAATGGCGGATACCGGTGATAACCATTGCTATGCCGTTTTTATTGCAATAGTCGATAGTTTCCTGGTCCCTTATAGAGCCACCGGGCTGGATAACTGCGTCGATACCTGCATTATGGGCAATCTCTACACAATCAGCAAAGGGGAAGAATGCATCAGATGCCATGACCGCGCCATTCAGGTCGAAGTTGAAGGACTGAGCCTTTGCGATGCTCTGACGAAGGGCATCAACGCGAGAGGTCTGACCGATACCGCTTGCAAGAAGCTGGTTGTTTTTGGCAAGCACAATCGCATTGCTCTTGCTG
>CAMWQE010000243.1 GCA_947176335.1 uncultured Porphyromonadaceae bacterium
ACCTGATACTACGGAGATAATCGATATGAAACTCAATGGCATCGCCACATAGAGGAAGCTGATTGCGCCGGAGGAGATGCTTGCTATCGCATTCTCATTTTTTATATATAGCTGGAATACAAGGCGCGCAATGAACAGCAACATCAGTATGGATATGCCTAACGGGAAATAGATATTCGCAATCGGTAAGCGGCTACTCATTGAAACCGCAGGGAAAAGAACGGCTATAAATGCAGCCGCCATATCAATGAATTTGAGAGAAACCCCTGAACCGGCATTGCTTGCATCCATTTTCTCAAGCTCAGCAACTCCCAAAAGGGCAAACAATGCACAAAGGAGCGGAAAAGCCCATTTGCCTCCGAACATCAGGGAGCATACAATCAGTGCGACATATACGGCTCCGGACAATGACCTGACTAATATCTTTTTCATTAATACATAAACCTGTTAAGCAATGAATGGCTTCATGGCATATCGGATGCCAACTCTCTCACAAAGGTACGATTTTATTTTTGACACACGGCGGTGATGCAAAGGAAAATATAAAATCAACGGAAAATATGGCAAAAATAATATGCGGCATAAGTAAAATCTGATTTTTTTATTAATTTTGTGGGTAGATAGCGCGTCCAATAGCTTGGGCGCATTGACACCGACACTGATTTTCATTTAACTAAACTTAATTGCCTATAGATACACTGCTACTCTAAACCGTAAATTTTTAGACCAGTGAATCATAATTTGGCTAATCTGCCTGATGAAGCCCTTGTGGCTCAATATGCGGCAGGAACGAATGAGGCGTTTGACACTTTGCTCAAACGCCATCAGAACCGTGTATTTTCTTTCATCTATTCTTATGTCCGCGACAATGATATCGCGGATGATATATTTCAGGAGACATTTGTAAAGGCAATCACCACGATAAAGCAAGGACGCTACAACGAGAGCGGCAGGTTTGGCGCATGGCTCTCGCGCATAGCCCATAATCTTATAATAGACTATTTCCGGCAGGTCAAGAGCGACAATACCGTGTCCTCCGATTCAACCGACGGCATTTTGCTGAACCGTAAGGAGCTTAGCGAGGGGACAATAGAGGATTCTATGGTTGCATTCCAGATTCAGGAAGATGTGCGCCGCCTTGTTGAGGTTTTACCGGATTCCCAGCGTGAAGTGCTTGAAATGCGCTATTACCAGGATATGAGCTTCAAGGAAATTGCGGATGCCACAGGTGTAAGCATCAATACCGCACTCGGAAGGATGCGCTATGCAATACTGAACATGAGGCGTATAGCCGAAACACACGGGATAGCTTTAAGCGTATAGAAATTGGATAGACGTATAAAGCGAGCGGACAATCCTTTGGTAGATTGCCCGCTCTTTTCTTTACGGTAAGGGAGTAACGCATTACTCCTCCAGATTTCTGTTCTTGGCTTTGTTTTTTGTTTTGGTTGCGGAGGAATCAACATCTTTTTCCTCCTTGAGGTCAATTTCGTTTCTGTCCTTGTCAAGCACCTTGTATTCAAGGTAGGCAAGTGACTGGTCAGGTAGAATCTTGAATTTCCTACCGAATAGCATCCGCCATCTGCGGTAACGGGAGAAGAATCCTTTTTTCAGGAATGCATCCACATAGGGATGCACATACATGATAAAGTCTGAAACCTTGAGGTCATCTACCAGGTATTCGATTTTTTCTTTCAAGGTGTCAGTAAACAGCAGCGAGGGTTGCACGATGCCTTTTCCGTAGCATGAGGGGCACTCTTCAGCTGTGACAATGTCAAGTGCCGGGCGCACTCTCTGGCGGGTAATCTGCATGAGCCCGAATTTACTGAGCGGGAGTATATTGTGGCGTGCCCTGTCGGTAGACATGATTTCGCGCATATGCTCATAGAGTTTCTGCCGGTGCTCTGACTTAGCCATGTCGATGAAATCTATGACAATAATGCCGCCCATGTCGCGCAGTCTCAACTGTCGTGCGATTTCTTCCGCCGCCCTCATATTGACTTCCAGGGCGTTGCTCTCCTGGTCGTTTGTGGCTTTGGAACGGTTGCCGCTGTTCACATCAATTACATGAAGCGCTTCGGTATGCTCTATGATTATATATGCTCCGCTTTTAAAAGACACGGTTTTGCCGAAAGATGATTTAATCTGACGGGTGATATTGTAGTGGTCAAAAATGGGTGTGTCCTTGTCGTAGAGCTTTACAATGTCTTTTTTCTCAGGTGCGATGAGATTGACGTACTTAGAGATTTGTGAGAAAATCTCCAAGTCGTTCACAATGATGCTTTCAAATGTAGGATTGAATACATCGCGGAGCACACCGACAATCCTGCTTTCTTCTTCAAATATGAGTGCGGGCGCGGTAGCTTTTTGCGCTCTTGCAACAGTGTCTTCCCAGCACTGGAGGAGCGTTTTCATTTCGTGGTTAAGTTCCGCAACTCTTTTTCCCTCGGCAGATGTGCGTATGATGACACTGAAATTTTTCGGCCGGATGCTTTCTATGAGCTGGCGTAGCCGGAGCTTTTCCG
>CAMWQE010000244.1 GCA_947176335.1 uncultured Porphyromonadaceae bacterium
ATAAACTTTACAAAAAATAAATATGCACAGTCAAAATAAAAAACATCTATCACCCTGTTATACCGGACATATTAACGAATTGAATATCAATAAATTAACCCCCCCCATTTATATAGACCCCTTATAATCAACTATTTAGGCTCTTCAAATACTTTAAGCATATCTAATGCGTCCTGATTTTTTGCCATTTTTGATAATTTCTCCTTTAATCTGTATTTTGCTATATAAACACTTCGTGGCTCCTGATAACTAAACAGTGCCGCTATGGTATTTGTGCGGAAACCAAGGTAACGGTATATTGCAAGACGGTATTCCGCATCTTTAAGATCAGGAAATTCAGTTTTAAATCTTGTCATCCAGTTATTATCATACTTATCTATAATTCCTGCAAGTTCCTCCACATTCTCTGTACGGCTCAATTTGTTTAACTTTGAAACAATCTGCCTATACATCACTGTAGCTTTAATATCAACACCAACCTTATTCTCATTCTTTTTTTTGCCTTTACCTGATTTTACAGGTGGTGTGATTTCTAATTTCTGATTCTTATACCAGATTTCACACAAATCATTCAAGAGATCAAGGTGGCGCCCGAATATATCTCGGATTTCTTTATCAAAGCCCGCTTCTTTACCTGCAATTGAGCTTCTCAAATCGTAATTTTCTTCTGATAACTCACGGTAACGTTTTTCATTCTCAGCAAGATTATCATTCAACGCCCGGGATTCATTCATAAGGTTTTTAATTTCACTTTCCTTTCCTACTACGGAATGCTTCAAAGCATTGTTTTCCTCCGACAGCTCATTGTTTCTGGTGCTACTTTTCTTCAGACTCTCGCTTATAGCCCGGGATTCGTTCATGAGATGTTTTATTTCACTATCTTTTCCGGCAATAGAGTTCTTAAGAGTACTGTTCTCCTCCGTGAGCTCATCATAGCGGTTATTGCTTAGTGTCAAATCTTCACGCAATATTTGCGATACGGAAACCAAATGCTCTATTTCATGCATTTTATTTACAAGCATTGACTTATAGTACTTATATAATATATATATGAGTGCGCCTAACAGCATGCATGCTATAACGAGACCTATAATATAGTCCCTGTTCCTCGCCGCCTGAAGCCGGTGGTTATCCGCTTTCAGTTTATAGTTATCGGTAAGAAGTTGCGTTGGTGGATTGGAGAGCTGGCGCATATCGCTATTCATTAAATCCTCGCCAAACAGGTTTGAAGTTTTGTATGCGTTACGGAAATCACCCCGCGCCGCATATAATTTACTGAGCAATTTACCCTCATAAAGGGAGTCTGCCTCTGACATTTTCAACTCTCGAGCCATTGCGAGGTAACTGTCTGCATCCTCAAGCATACCTTCCTCTATAGCCGCTTTCGCCTGATTGAGCCGGTCATGGGCAGTAAAAGCATAGTTATCCTCAGATAATCGGTTAAAAATATCTGATACCTCTTTGTATGAATTGCGTTGTAATGCAAGTTTTATCCGGTTAAGCAGTACCTTACTCCGAAAATACACATCGTTTATATATTCACAGCATTCCACACTGTCCAAAAGCTCTTTTGCCTGAGTGTACTCACCATTATATATTAATGCATCAGCTATTGGATGCTCCATCCATGCCGCATGGACAGGCTTGCCCGCTTCCACAAACAGATGCCTTGCTATCCTTGCCCACTTAAGCCCCTCATCGATCATATAAAGCCGGCGGTATACAGCCCACATTTCCCGCGCACTCATTGCTGCATAAAAAATGTCATGAGCAGCTAATGCTGCCTCATGCGAACGGCTCAACAATACGAGAGCTGTGTCCTCAGAATGGTTTATAGAATAAAAGTAACCTATGTAGTATAATGACTGCGCCTCAAGGCTGTCGCCACGTCCGGCATAATACTCCGCCGCAAAGGAGATAAGCGAATCATCCTCTACCGGCTTGTAATTCTTTACTTCCGCTTTTGTCCGCAGCAGGGCATAGCGCGCCCGCTGACCGCCGCCAAGACTGTCGCCACAGATTGCCTCCAGCAGGGTCAGGGCGGAGTCCGGCTCACAGTTCATCACTGCGTCGGCTTCATCGAGCCGGCGCTCAACATCGCGGCGTCCGCCGCAGGCGGTCAAAACCGCCGCCAAAAGGCATACATATAATATCCTCATCTTCATACCGCAAATATACAAAAAATCCCGCGACACCGATATACGATGCATGATGCACAATGCACGATGCACGATTAGAGTACACTCTACCGGATCGTTATTTTTTTACAATATATACATCCCTAATAATCAATATCTTACATTGAATTGTAACAACCCTGTAACGGTTTTAACTTTCGTTAACTTGGAAATGTTTGGAACGGTATTTTTTGGCGTACCTTTGCAATGTCAAACGAAACAAAAAAACTACTTACTACTAAAAAAACTTACAACAATGGCTGCAACAACCAACTTCCAGACCCGCCTGATGGACCTCCAGAACAACATGCTCAACTTCGCGTTCA